>JBEHZA010000379.1:0-5405 GCA_048497895.1 Verrucomicrobiota bacterium | reverse complement strand
AACCAATATTCCCGCTGTGCGTGGGGCGATGTTGCAGGACAGCGCGGGCACCATCATGGTGACCGAAAAAATCACGAAAGATAATTATTTCGGCCAGGCAGGTAGCGTGCCGGTTTATTCGCCCAGCGGCAATAGCGCCAGCGGCGGCACGACCAGCGCAACCTCCCGGAGCAATGGCAAGCCCGGGCATTCCACGAGTGCGAACTTCACTGGCTTTACCTATAACGCTCTGAACTTTCACAATGGCTGGTACGATTATTTGTTTGTGGATGGCCACGTGGAACTGATTGACCCGGCGAAGACGACGCCCACGTTGACCGCTCAAATGGGCATGTGGTCCATCAAACCCGGAGATTAGCCTTTAGTTGTGGTTGGTTCAAAACTGCGGGGTGTTCAGGTCATCCCGCAGTTTTTTTATGCCTCGATCTGCCGGTAATGAGCCGTCTTAAAGGCTTTCACCGGTTTTGACTTTCGCAGCGTCATCCTCTAGCTTCTCCGGCACATGAACGTAATTCGTTACAACAGTTCGAACTTTAAAGACCAGGTGCGGCATTTGACGTCGCACTCCAGTTTGTTCGACAAAACGATTGAGGAACGCACCCGCGCCATTGTGGACGGAGTTTATTTGCATGGTGACGCGGCCGTGCTGGAATTTACCGAACGGTTTGACGGCGCTAAACTGGCCGTGGACCAATTGGCGGTGACACAAGTGGAATTGTTCAACGCGTCCATGCTGGCTGACGAAGGCCTCCGCGAAGCGGTGGAAGTGGCCGGCAAAAACATTGAATTTTTCAGCCGGAAATCGTTGCGCAAAAAATGGTCGGGCAAGAATGCGCAGGGCGCCAAAGTGGGGGAGAAATTTGATCCCTTCCAACGCGTGGGGATTTACATTCCCGGCGGAACCGCGCCGCTGGTTTCCACGGCGTTGATGACGGTGACGCTGGCGCGGGTGGCGGGTTGCCGTGAAATTGTCGTTTGTACCCCGTGCAATCGCCAGGGTGAGGTAAATCCGGCTTTGCTTTACGCGGCGCGGACTGCGGGAGCGACGGAGATTTACAAAGTAGGCGGCGCGCAAGCGATCGCCGCCATGGCTTATGGCACGGCAACTATCCGGCACGTGCAAAAAATTTACGGCCCCGGCAACGCGTATGTAGTCGCCGCGAAACGGCTGTTATTCGGTCATGTGGCGGTGGATTTGTTGCCCGGACCGAGTGAAGTGCTCGTGCTGGCGGATGAAACGGCCAATCCCAAATTCGTGGCTGCCGATTTGCTCGCGCAAGCGGAACATGGTTCCGGTCACGAACGGGTGTGGCTGATTACGACTTCCATCCGGCTGTTGCACGCGGTAGAGAAGGAAATTGCCCGCCAGTTGCCCAAGCTGTCGCGGTCCGAGTTTATTGCCAAAGCGCTGCATAATAACGGGCATTTGATTCTGGTGAAATCGCTGGAGCAGGGGATTGAACTGGCGAATCAGTTTGCGCCCGAACACTGCGAAATCATGGCCCGCAAAGCCGCGCAGATTGCTGAACAGATTTTTACGGCGGGTGCGATCTTTTTGGGCGGTTACTCGCCCACGGTGCTGGGGGATTATGTCGCAGGACCGAGCCATGAATTGCCGACGGGCGGCGCTGGCGCTTCGTTTGCCGGCTTAACGGTGGATCAATTTCAACGCCGCACGAGCGTCGTGGAATACAATCGCGATTCCCTGAAAAAATCACTGCCCGCCGTGCAAAAATTTGCCGAGATGGAAGGTCTGGATGCGCATGGGCGTTCGGCTTCGATTCGTCTGGAGGATAAATGAAGCTCATTCGTCCGCTGGTCGAGCAATTGCATCCGTACGTGCCCGGAGAACAGCCCAAAATCAAGGGGCTGATCAAACTCAACACGAACGAGAATCCGTATCCGCCTTCGCCCAAGGTATTGGCTGCGATCAAAGCGGCGACGGATGGACGTTTGCGGCTGTATCCGAATCCCACCGCGCAATTGCTGCGCGAAAAGCTGGCCAAGCTGCACGGATGCGGACCGGAGAACATTATCGTCGGCAACGGTTCGGATGAAGTGCTGGCGTTGGCCATTCGGACTTTCGTCGAGCCGGTTCCGGCCGCTGGCACGCCAGCGGGATCGCTTTCGCGTTATACCGTGCAGTTTTTCAACCCCAGTTACTCCTTGTATCCGGTTTTGACCGAGACGCATGGCGGACGGAATAATCCGGTGCCGTTGAAACTGGATTTTTCTCTGCCGACGGTTAAGGAACTGAAAAAAGGCCGGCAATGGGATTTCAAAGCCGCGTTGACTTTCGTGACCACGCCAAATGCCCCCAGCGGTCGCGGTTATGCCACGGCTGAATTGGATGCCCTTTGTGTCGCGCAAAAGGGAGTCATCGTTTTGGATGAAGCTTACGTCGATTTCGCCCGCGAAAATGCGCTGAAACTGGCGTTGAAACATCCGCATGTCCTCGTGGCGCGGACGTTTTCCAAGGCATATTCGCTCTGTTTCCAACGGGTCGGCTATTTCGTTGGTTCGGTCGAGCTGATCGGCGCGCTTCAGAAGATCCGGGACAGCTATAACGTCAATGGATTGGGGCAGGTGGCGGCGGTGGCGACGTTGGGTGATCTAAAATATTATCGCGCCAATTTTAAGCGCATTATCGATACCCGCACGCGTTTGTCGGACACTTTGAGTAAACTGGGTTTCGACGTCTTACCGAGCCAGACGAATTTCATTCTGGTGAAGCCGCCGCAATTTCCCGCCTCGGAATGGTTGGAAAAATTGCGGGAACGCAAAGTTCTGGTGCGCTGGTTCAAATATCCGGAAGTGCGGGATTTCCTCCGGATTACCATTGGAACGGACGCGGAAGCGGACGCGTTGTTGCGCGCGGTTAAAGTCATTTTGCGCGGCTAACTTCCACAGCGCGAATCTTTTACTTTTCTCGCCCGCTGCTTTTAGGTATGTAATAGGCGTGTATTTGGAATTTTACGGGCTCAACGAGCCACCATTCAACATTACTCCAAATCCGCGGTTCTTGTTTTACAGTGCCAAGCACCGCGAGGCGTTCAACCATTTGCTTTACGGGATTCGTGAGCGCAAAGGGTTCGTTCAGCTCACGGGCGAAGTCGGCGCGGGCAAGACCACGGTTTGCCGGGCGATGATGGATCAACTGGGGCCGGAGTACGCGACGGCCTTGATTCTTAACCCGGTCATGGATGCCGATCTCCTGATGAAGGCGATTGCCATGGAGTATGGTCTGGACGTGAAAGGCAAGGACCGGTTGGAGACCGTGGCGGCGTTGAACGAATTTCTGCTCGACCTCGCGCAAAAGGGGAAGGACGCCGTGCTCATCATTGATGAAGCGCAGGATTTGTCCGATACCTTGCTGGAACAAGTGCGCTTGTTGTCCAATCTGGAAACCGATGACCGCAAGCTGTTGCAGATTGTGCTGATGGGGCAGCCGGAATTGCGCGACCGCTTGAATCATTACGGCTTGCGCCAATTACGCCAGCGCATCACGGTGCGTTACCATTTAAAACCGCTGGGGCAATTGGAAATCTCACAGTATATTCAGCATCGTATCCAGGTTTCCGGCGGCAACGGTGCGCCTTATTTTTCACGCGGCGCAATCTGGCGGATTCAACGTTACAGCAGTGGCATTCCGCGTTTGATTAATGCACTGTGTGATAAATGCCTGCTGGCCGGCTACGTGAACCAAAGCGATAAGATCGATTTTCGAACTGTCGGTTTGGCCATCCGTGAACTGGAAGGAAAGATAAGCGCATGAGCTTGATCAATGATGCTTTGAAGCGGGCGAATGAAGCGCAAAAAAAACGCACGCCTTCCGGGCCGCTGGGAGTGCCGCTCCAACCGGTGCACTCGCTCAAACCGCAACGCAGCCTGCTGCCGGTGGTGGTTTTCCCGATCGTTTTGCTCGCTGTGCTGGGTGGGGCTTTCTGGCTGATCTCCAGCGGCCTGAAGTCGCAGCCGAAACCGGCTGAAACAGTTCCTCCTCCGAGTGTTCCCGTATCGAAGCCAGCTCCGGTGGCTAGAGTGGAAGCTCCGGTCGTCAAACCACCGGAGCCGAAGCATACTGCTCCGCCTGCACCCGTCGTCGTGGAACATCCAGCGGCGGTCATGAAACCGGCGCCGCCAGTGACGGTGGCCACGGCACCTAAGCCTAAACCGGCGGTAGTGACGCCGCCGGTGGAACCTAAACCTGTTGCTCCCGTCGCACCAGTGGCAACCGTGATCAAGCCCGTAGTCGTTGAATCACCGTCCAAGCCGGTCGAGGTCGCGATGATTCCCAAGCCAACACCGCCGCCGGAAGTTCCGGTAGCGCATGTAGAACCTGCGGCAACGCCTGCACCAGCACCGGCAGTGACCACGCCGGAACCTGCGGCAGCCTTTCCGGATTTGAAATTGCAGGGAATTTTCTTTCGTTTATCCAAACCCTCAGTGCTGATCAGCGGTCGGACTCTTTATGTCGGTGAAAAAGTGATGGGCGCGAAAGTCGTGGAGATTGACCGGTTGAATGTAACCATGGAGTTCAACGGCCAGAAGAAGGTGCTCTCGCTCGAATAGCAGTAACCGACGGCTAATCGCTTTCGCCTGCGGGTGATGAACTCCTTCGCTAAATCCATCCAAGCCTCACCAGCATTGGCGCGCGCATTGCCGTTTTTTATTTTCGCGGGACTGACCTCTTTGCAGGGCGTTTTCGGAGACGAATCGCGTTACTGGATTTATCTGCTCAAAACATGCGCGGGAATCGGGTTGCTCTGGTGGGTCCGGCCCTGGGTAAGTGAAATGAAATGGGCGTTTAGTTGGGAAGCGGTGGCAGTGGGAGTGGGCGTGTTTATTCTCTGGGTAGGGTTGGATGGGTTTTATCCCAAGCTGGGCAGTGCCGGTGCGGTGTGGAACCCGCAAGCGGCTTTTGGTGATCATTCTGGACTGGCGACATTGTTTATTGCCGTGCGGATATTGGGGGCAACTTTGGTCGTGCCGCCGTTGGAGGAGGTTTTCTATCGTTCGCTGGCCTATCGCTGGCTTCAACAGGCCGATTTTCTGACGATTCCCTTGGGCAAATTTCTGACGAAACCGTTTCTAATCACTGCCATATTGTTCGGATTTTCGCATTACGAATGGCTGGCAGGAATTTTGTGCGGGTTATTGTATCAAGGTTTGGTCTGCTGGAAAAAACGTTTGGGCGACGCGATGACCGCTCATGCGATCACGAATTGTCTGCTGGGAATCTGGGTGATCTGGCGTGGCGCGTGGAATTTTTGGTGAGAGATTTTTTTAAGATCGGCGACCGGGTTTGCGCCATTGATAGGAGCGTGACGTTCACGCCGCTTCAATATTCAAATGTTTATGCGGTAAACGAACACAGCCTGACGTTCAAACAGTGAAGCGGCATG
>JBEHZA010000378.1:0-5405 GCA_048497895.1 Verrucomicrobiota bacterium | reverse complement strand
ATTGAATTTCGGTCTGGGGGAAGAAGCGCAATTGCCGGCGTGGCGATTGGATCTGGAGAATGATCGGGCACTGGTATTACGCGGACGAATTGACCGGATTGATTTGTACCGGGCCCCCAATGCCGATACCGCGCTGGCCGTGGTGATCGATTACAAATCCAGTGGCAAAAAGATCGACCCGGTAAAACTTTACAACGGGCTGGAACTGCAACTGCTCTCTTATCTGGGAGTATTGCAGAACTTGCAGCAGGCGACGGAATTGCTCGGCGTTTCGAAACTGGTTCCTACCGGTGTCTTTTATGTGGGACTAAAAGGAAAGTATGAGTCCGAGCCCAATCGAGCCAAGGCGCTAGATCAGCGTGATGATGCAAAACGCCTGGCGTATCAACATACCGGACGGTTCAATAAACAAGAATTGACCAAATTCGATACGCGGCCAGGCGCCGAGACCAATGATCAATTCAAGATTAGTTCGCGCAGCAAAGAGGGTTTGGAGCCGGAAGAGTTTCTGGAATTGCTGAACAGTGTCGAAACCCATTTGCGAACGATCGGCACGGAGATTTTTTCCGGCAATGCCAACGTCGCGCCGTATCGCAAGGGGAATCAAACGGCCTGCGAACATTGTGAATACCGGGCGATCTGCCGGTTTGATGAATGGACGGCGCCTTACCGCGCGCTGAAAACGCCACCGAAAGGGGAAAAGAATTTAATAGCCGCAAAAGAACGCAGAGAACACAAAGGAAAGGGGAAGAAACGATGAAAGATATTATTGAACTGTGCAACGTCGTTAGACAGACAGCCTATGATATTCATATCTACCATGGCCACGGGCACCTCGAGAAAGTATATGAGAATGCTTTGGCGCATCGACTTCGCAGGGCGGGGATTGAAGTAAAGCAGCAGCACCCTCTTGTTGTGCGCGATGAAGATGGCACGGTCATTGGAGAATATTTTGCGGACCTCTTTGTTGAGGGCCAATTAGTGATTGAATTGAAAGCGGCCCGTTCCATTGCAGACGAGCATATCGCTCAGTTGCTCGGTTATTTGAAATCGGCCAAAACAGAACACGGCCTTCTGATAAATTTCGGTTCCGCGAAATTTCAGATTAAAAAATACGTCCTCAGTCAACGCCCCTGGCTGCCGCGATCCAACAAACTCTCCTCTCTTATCTTTGCGTTCTCTGCGTTCTTTTGTGGCCATTAAATGAGTTCCTTCACACAGCATCAAAGGCAGGCGATTGAGGCCACGGGCAATGTGCTGGTGGTGGCGGGCGCGGGCACAGGCAAGACGCGCACGCTGGTCGAGCGTTGTTTGACGCTGCTGCGGGCGCACAATGTCTCGCTGGAACGCATTTTGATGGTGACCTTTACCGAAGCGGCGGCGGCGGAAATGCGCCAGCGGATTCGAGCGGAACTTACCAAATTGCTGGAACGGGAAACGGAGGAAACGGCGCATCAACGTTTGAGTGAACAAATGGCGCTGTTGGATACGGCGGCCATCTCCACATTGCACAGCTTCTGTCTGCAATTGGTGCGGGAACATTTTTACGAACTGAAAATCGATCCCCAGATTTCCGTATTGGATGAACAACAGACGCATCCACTCATCCGGCAAACACTAGAGGGCTTATGGGAAAAGCACCTGAGCGGCGGCTCGACGGAAAACGTGGCCGTGCAGGAATTGATCCGTAAACAGGGACGTGGTTCGACCGATAAGATTGGTGCACTCGTATGGCAGATGCACCGTTACTCGCAAACGCTGGCGCAACCGGAGGAATGGCTCCAAAACCAGCTCACTGCGCTCGCGGAACCGTCACCGAAGCAGTGGCAACGCTGGCTGATCGAAGCCCTGCCGGAATGGCGTGACCTGTGGTTTCCTGTGCTCGATAACGCGCGTGATCCGGATAAATTTCCTGAGGGCGTGCCGAATATTATCGTGTGCCTAGAGGCACTGGAACATTTTCCGGTCAGCCCAACGCTCCACGAGGCCGCAGAATTAATGCGCCAGATTATCGAAGCTGATCAACAGCGGGAGTGGCCGCGTGGTTCAAAAACCACCGTGCGCGACTCGGTTAAAGGTTTCTTCAAGGAAGCGGAATTTCTACAGACATTACTGAGCAGCGAGCAGGCTTTAGCGGAGGATTGGGAATGGGTGCGGCACTCCATGTCCACGCTGCTGAAATTGACGCAGGAATTTACGGCCGATTTTTCCCGCGCCAAGCGGGAGTTGGGAGGAATTGATTTTGCCGATCTGGAACAACTCTCGCTGGAACTGCTGCGCCATTCTGCCAATGGCGTGGCGGAGCAGTGGCGCGCTAAATTCGAGCACGTGTTCGTGGACGAATATCAGGATATCAACGAAGCGCAGGATGCGATCTTGCGCGCCGTGAGCCGGGAAGGAGCAGCCGCAAATCGTTTTCTGGTGGGGGATGTGAAGCAGAGCATTTACCGGTTTCGTCTGGCGAACCCGCGCATCTTTTGCGATTACGAAGAGCAATGGCGGCACAACGCGGCGGTCGGACAGCGCATTCCGTTAGCGGAAAACTTCCGCAGTCGCGAAGCATTGCTAAATTTCATCAACCCTTTGTTCGCCAAACTCATGCGGCCTTCGCTGGGCGGCGTGGGTTATGATCAGGATGCGGCGCTGGTGTTTGGCAATCGAGCAGACCGACAGCAGCTTTCATTGACACCAACGGACGCGACAACAGCCAGTGCGGACGGTTACGGGATGACACCGCGAGTGGAACTACATCTCATTCGTGACACGCCAGAGGATGGTGCCACCGAAAATGGTGAGCCGGAAGAGAGCGGCAGCGAGACCCTGGACCTGGGTTCAACGGAACGCGAAGCGCGGCTGGTCGCAGCCCGGCTGAAAGAATTGCACCACGAACAACATCTGGTCTGGGATGGAAACGAAAATCAATTTCGTCCGGTACGCTGGAAAGACATGGTGGTGCTGCTCCGTTCGCCCGGGAGCAAGGTGGAAGCCTATGCCAAGGAATTCGGGCGGCTCCATGTCCCTTTGCAGGCGGAACGGGGCGGATTCTTTACGGCGGCGGAGGTAATGGACCTGCTGAATCTTTTGAAGCTGCTGGATAATCCGCTGCAGGATGTGCCGTTGCTGGCGGTGTTGCGTTCGCCGCTGGTGGGATTATCGATCAATGAACTTGTGGAAGTTCGGACACAATACCGGAATGGCCTGCTGTGGACGGCGCTACAACAATTCAAACGGCAAGCGCAGAGAGCGAAACCGGTGGCCGTGAGCACGGTTGAGAGCCAGGAATTGTTTTCGTTTGAAAACCTGGCCAGCACATCACAACCGCTGGAACCTGTGCAGGCCGCAACGAAGGCTCTCCCCTCTCCATTACCGCCGACGGCGTTGTCCGGGAAGGTGCTCGTATTTTTAGGCCAATTTGAACATTGGCGGGAGTTAATGCGGCACACCTCGCTCTCCCATTGTTTGCAGGTGGTGTTGCAACAGACACATTACGAAGCGCTGCTGCTGGCCGAAGCGCGCGGACCGGAACGGGTGGCAAATGTGCGTCGATTGCTCGACCTGGCGCGGCAGTATGACCCGTATCAACGGCAGGGATTATTTCGTTTTCTCCAATTCATCGACGCCCAGGAAAAGTCCGAACTGGATCATGAGCCTGCACCCGCACCGGTGGAGGATGCGGTGCAACTGATGAGCATTCACAAGAGCAAAGGATTGGAGTTTCCGGTGGTAGTGCTGGCGGACATGGGCAAGCAATTCAACCTGCGTTCGTTGAGCGAAGATATTCTATTCAGCGAACGTTACGGGCTATGCCCAAAAGTGATGCCGCCGGAGACCGCACAGCGTTATCCCAGTCTGCCGTATTGGCTGGCCAAACAAAGTGAGACGCGGGAGTTGCTGGGGGAAGAACTGCGGTTGCTTTACGTGGCGATGACCCGCGCACGCGACACTTTGATCCTCACCGCCACTGCCAAAAGCAAGGCCGCTGGTGAGCCGTGGGGCAGCGGACCGCAAAGCGCATTGACTGATCAACAGTTGCTCACCGGACGCACGTATCTGGATTGGCTGCGGTTGTGGCTGCCGCAAGTGACGCGGGAGAGCGAGTGGCAAAGTGACACGGAAGGAAAAAACGGTTTACTGCGCTGGACCCTGCATAGTTCCGATTCCATTGAGCAAAAAGCGCAACCGGCAACTCAACCGGAGACGGCTCCGGAGACGAATTATGCAGCCGCGTGGAAGGACACCGACTGGCAGCGATTGAAGGAGAAGTTGACGTGGAGTTACCCTTTTCCGGCGGCGGCTCAGGAACCGGCGAAAACATCCGTGACGGTATTGCGCCGTCAACGACTGGACGAAACGGATGAAGAAGCGCAGCCGCTGTTTACGTTTCAAACGGCGATACGACGGACCAAGCCACGCGCGAAATCCGGCACGGGTGGGAAACTTTCCGGCACAGAAATCGGTAATGCACACCACACCTTCCTGGAGTACGTGCCATTGGAAGCAACGGTTTCAGAAGAACTGTTGCGCCAGGCGGCGAACGACCTGGTGAAGGAAGAAATTTTGACGAACGAAGCAGCGGACGCGCTGGATTTCACGGCGTTGACGGCTTTCTGGCAATCGGAAGCGGGCCGCTCCATTCAACTGGCGCACCAACGGGTTCACCGGGAGTTGCCGTTCACGGCGCGCTTCTCACCGGGGGAATTGGACAAGCTGAAGCTGCTGCCGCATACGGATGGATTGCCGGAGGACGAATTTATTGTGGTGCAAGGCGTGGTCGATCTGGCCGTCATTCAGGAAAAAGAAATCTGGCTGGTAGATTTCAAAACGGACCGCATCGGGCCGGATGAATTGCCGGGGAAAATGCAACTGTATGAACCGCAAATCAAACTCTACGCGAAGGCGCTGGAGAAGATTTACGGGCGGCCCGTAAAAAAGAAATGGCTGCACTTCCTGGCACTCAAACGTTCCGTGCCGGTAAAATAGTCTGCGGGCTACAACAGCGTGCGTTCTTCCGTTTGACCGGCAGCTTCAACCTCTGGCTCGGCGATCGGTGCGGAAGGAGCTTTCAAGGAAACGAGGGCCGGACGAATCTGTTGCCCCTGGAATGAATACCCGGCGGCGACGATTTCAGAAATGACCATGCCGGCCGAAGCAGGAGGCTGGCCATCGATTACCTGATGGGACTTGGCATTGAACGCCTCTCCCGGACTGGGCGTGAGAGCAACGAGGCCAACCCGGCGGGCAACATCGCGGCAGGCATTTTGAAACTGGCTAAGTTGATCAATCAAAGGCCGTTGGCCGGAACGCAGTGCGGCCTGGTTGACAGCGTAAATATGATCGAGAATGCGGACGACGATCTGCCGCCGTCGCCGTGCCCGAAGCTCGTGTAGAAGTCGATCCTCTCCACC
>JBEHZA010000377.1:0-5422 GCA_048497895.1 Verrucomicrobiota bacterium | reverse complement strand
AATTGCTCCGCCTTGTGTCGCGGCTCGCCGCCGCTGCCGGAAGCTCGTAATTTTGCACCGCGAGACGTCAGCGCGACGTTGCGGCGATTCGGCCCCGCTGTGAAAATCTCCAGTTCATCCAGACATGGCTCGTAACGGTTATTCTCGGAAGTCGCCAGCACAGTGAAACGAATCCGTTGCGTTAATACCGGTGCAAAGTGATCAATATTTTGCCGCGAATGCACCGATGTGCGGCGGATGGCGGGCGTTTTATCTACGGAGGCCAAAGGTTCGTAATCCAACATCTGTTGCGCAATCTCGTTGATTCGGGCCGCCAGCGCGGGAGCTTTCTGTTTGCGTTCCTGCCAATCGGCAGTCATCAGGCTGCGTTCACCGTGACGCACACCCGCGAAGATTGCTTGAATGGAGTAATAGTCCTTTTGCGTCACCGGATCGAACTTGTGATCGTGACAACGCGCACAGTGCAACGTCAGCCCCAGGAAAGCCCCACCGGCTCCGGCAATCATATCGTTTAACTCATCCTGCCGGGCTTTGAGCTTCGATTCTTCGTCCCTGCCAATTTGTCCCGGCAACAATGCGGCTGCGGCGACAATAAAACCGGTCGCGGCATCGATCCCCACGGTATCACCTGCGAGTTGCTCCAACATGAAACGCGGGTAGGGCGTATCCTGGTTAAACGCTTGAATGACGTAATCCCGATACGGCCACGCATTCTCCCGCGGCGTATTCACTTCGAAACCATGCGTCTCGCCGAACGGAATAACGTCCAACCAATGTCGTCCCCAACATTCACCGTAATGCGGCGAGGCCAGTAGTTTGTCCACCAGCTCTTCATAGGCCGCGGGTCGTTTATCGGCTAAAAAGGCGGTCACTTCCTCCGGTGTCGGCGGTAGTCCCGTCAGGATGAAATAAAGCCTGCGAATGAGGGTGCGTTTATCCGCTTCCGGGGAAAGGCGCAAACCTTGCTCCGCTAACTTCTGAACAATAAAGGCATCGATGGGATTGCGGACACCCACCTTAGCACTGCCTACGGGAACTGCTGGTCGAACCACGGGTTTGAAAGCCCAATGCGTTTTGCGCGGGTCTTCCAAATGCACGCTGGCGGCCTCCGGCCAATCGGCGCCTTGATCAATCCACGCGCGCAATAGGCTGATTTGTTCCGGCGTCAACGGTTCGCCTTTGGGCGGCATCATCACCTCGGGATTCAGTCCGGCGACGAACTGGACTAATTTACTTTCGGCACTCTTACCCGGCACAATCGCAACGCCATGCGTATCGCCGCCCTGAAAGGCGATGCTCTTCACATCCAAACGGAAGGCGTTTTTTTGTTTTTCCGGACCATGACACGATAAACACTTCGCTGTAAAAAGCGGTTGAATGTCCTTCACAAAATCCACCGGCCGGGTTGCCGCCGGAGGCAATTCCACCGCTGATGCCAGTGCGTGAAATGCTATCCAACCACTTAAAATTCCCCAGCGTGTCAGGCTCGCGAAAACATGTTGAGCCGGTTTTGTGAGTGAGGATGGAGAACTCGAATTGTTCATTGATACGGATTTCCCGCGGCGAAAAGGTTGTGAATTTCTGCGTCCGTCAAAGCGCGCCGCCAGAGAACCAGTTCATCCAAACGTCCACTGAGAATGCGTTCCTGATGATTCCAATTGCCCACGCGGGCTGGTCCCAGTATCGCGGGAATCCCCGTTAGCAATGCCACTTCATTGTCAAATTGACCATCGATGTAGAAACGAACGGCGCGCCGCTTGGCATTGTACACCGTGGCCAGATGTGTCCAGCGCCCTGTGGCAGCAGTTACGGTGTGTTCGGATTCCGGGTAACGATTCCGGCTTTGGTCTACACAACGCACATCGTAAATGGCGAAGCGCATCCGTTGATCTTCCGCCACCATCCAATGCACCTGACCCGGCTGGCCCCAATCATCCGTGTGCAGCAGAGAATTGATAGCGTGCGGCACGCGATCAAGGCGCACCCACGTGGCCAGCGTGAGTTCTTCCGTCTCGCCCTGGAAAGAGACGGCGAGATAATCGCCCGGTTGGGTAAATTCCACTGCGCGAGTGCCGGGCCAACGCCCCTGGGCTTCGCGAAATGCTCCGCCATTCGCTGTATCACGAGTTAAATCGAGAAATGCCAGTAATGCCGGGTCCTGACGCAATGTAGTGAGTGATTGTGTCCAGCGGGCTTGCTGCCCGGCGCGCAAGCCTGCCGCGAGTTGTTCTAATTCATCCGCGCGAATAAACGCCGCCGTGCGCAAGGCCCGCGGCGTGGTGACCCCATCGTTAAACGTCACGGCCTGATCTTCCTTAAGGCTCTGCTTCTTCGCTCCTTGATTCGCACGCGTGATGACTTCCCCTTTAAAAACGTGGACTTCGGCTTGATCTTTGCCGCTGACATCCACGCCAAAGCGGGTTCCTAAATCCACCGCTTCACCGGAAGGCGTCACGACGGTAAATCCTTTTCCAGTGGGTGGCACATCGGCGGAAAGGCGTCCGCGCAGCAAGTGCAGTCGTTGCGCCGATTCAAACCGGAATTCCGCGGGCGCTTCAATCACTACGGTCACGCCGCGAGCGGTGCGCAGTTCCAATGAGCCCCGGTCGAGCGTATGGGTTTCGCGCCGCAAATTGTGCCCCTCCAGCCAGCCGCTGGCGGAGTCTTTCGATCCTGCGCCGGCGCTCCGAATAATTTCTGCCACGGGCATGTTCTGTACCTGTCGGAAATATTCAATCCCACCAATGCCAAGTAAAACCACGGCGGCGGCGATGGCCCACCGTTTCCACGAGGGAGCAGGGGGAACCGGTTTTGCAAATGGGATGACATTGGCCGGCTGGTTTTGGCTGGCGGTTGTCGGGGAAGTCAAAGCTGGCAACGCCGCCCGCAGTTCCTTGCCCATGACCTGTCCGGCCAGATGTTTATCGCCCAGCAAGGTCGCGTGGAGATCTACCAGCGAAAGAAAGAGTTGGCGGGCTCCCGGCTCGGTTTGCAAACGCCGCCGCAATTCCTGCTCCTGTTCGGGTGTTAAGCGGCCATCCAGATAGGTCGTGATCAGGGATTCCAGTTGGCGTTCGGATGACATACTTATCCTTCCGCCTGGGAAATCGAACGTTCCAACCGGCTGATGCACTCGAATAATTGGAGCCGGATGCGTTGCAAGCGCTTGTAGGTGGCCTCGACCGAAGCCGCTGTGCTCGCCGCCAGCTTTTCGACGTTTGCCTGCTCCCAATAGTAACTGCGAACCAGTACGGCCTGTTCGGGTGGCAGTTTTTCGAGGCATTGCTGCAAATGCGCCCGCCGTTCGGCCAGCCGCTGGCTCATTTCCTCCTGCTCCTTTTGTAATTGCGCCAATAAAGCTTCATCTTCCAACAGGAGAGGAAAGCGGCCGGTTTTGGCCGCGTGCTGGCGCACTTTGTTCAGCGCAAAGCGCAGCGCCCACGGCACAAAGGGACGGCTTCGATCATAACGGTCAAATTGTTCCCAGAGCGCCAGTGCTGTTTCCTGGACGATGTCCCGCGCTTCATCCGGTTGCGGTGCCAGCGCGCATACATAGCGGTAGATATCCGCTTCCGCCGCCAGGAAAAGCGACAGAAATTCCGCCTGCGACGCCCGGTCCGGAGGTTCGGTGGATGATTGCATTTACTCTAACTTCCGTCGTCGCGCCAAAATTGGACAAAAAAATTCCATCCTCCCTGGCGTTAAAACGGTCGTAGATAGATGAAAAAGACGTCAGAGAAGCAAGAATTATAAGAGAAAGCCGAAAAACTGCCAGTTCAGAAAAAAGAAGTCGGCTGAAGGATCAAAAAAACGTGTGAAACAAAATCCATACGGTTGGTTTTTACGACGCACCGCCCCTTCATTACGGGCAGGTTATTGTATAATTTGCAAGCGGAGTACGCCTGCCCGAATGGTTTTACTTGGAATGCTTGTGCAGCCGGGGATAGCCGACGAGCTTCTTGCGTTCTTCATCCCAGAGCCGGAGGGTGAGGGATTTTAAACTGGCAAAGAAGGTGACGGGCTTAACCTGCTGAAAGATGGGGTCCGCATCATGGCAGCGCTCCAAATTGTAATTCGGAATGCGCGGGCTTAAGTGGTGAATGTGGTGGAAGCCGATGTTGCCGGAGAACCATTGGAGAATGCGGGGCAGTTTGTAGAAAGAACTTCCTTCCAGGGCGGCTTTGGCGAAATCCCAATTGTCACCGCGATCCCAGTAAACATCCTCAAACTGATGTTGCACATAGAACATCCAGACACCAACGCTACCGGCAACCAGGGTGATGGTAAACTGGATCAGCAAGTACTCTTTGACGCCGAAGATCCAACTCAAACTGGCGGCCATAATGAGCAAGGCAAGATTCATCCAATAAACAGAGAGACGTTCCCGCAGGTTGGCCTTCGGAGAGGAAAACCGTTGCATGACCATGAAGAGGAATAACGGAGCCAGGCCGAATAAAATAAACGGATTGCGCGCGAGCCGGTAGGAGAAGCGTTTCCAGCGGGAAGCTTCAAGATATTCCTGCACGGTCATGGTCCAGATGTCACCGACATTGCGCCGGTCCAGATCGCCCGCGGTGGCGTGATGAATGCTGTGTTCCCAGCGCCAGTGATAATAGGGAGTTAAGGTCAACAATCCACAGAGGTAACCCAGAATATCATTGGCCACCCGCGATTTGAAAAAGGAACCGTGTCCGCAATCATGGAAGATAATGAAGATGCGCACGAGAAACGCGCCGGCGAGCGCTGCCAGCGGAATGGTGAGCCACCAGGAAACAGACAAACTCAGATACATCAGATACCAAAGGAATCCGTAGGGGACGATAGTGTTTACGACCTGCCAGAGAGCCCGCCAGGTGGAGGGCTGCTGATATTTGAGCACGATGGCCTTCCACGCGGCATTGTTGGCTTGCTGCGTTTCGGTAGCTGGCATGGTATCACTGGTCATAAATTTACTGCAATCCGCGGAACCCAAATTTGAAAAGCTGTTCTTACCGGTACATACGCCAGAAAAACAATTAAAGCAACCCAGCTTAAAGCAGGCAAGGAAGTGCTTTCAGCGCTTTCATTCAGGTGATCCCGTGCGAAAAGATTTAGCGTAATTCCTGGCGGTGCGCCAGTGAAGAATTACGGCACGATTTGCCAACGTCGCTGCAAAAATTGTCAGCCGGATGCGGTCAGATTAAATTTTTCCGCATTCAATCACCGTATGAATAGCTTTAACGGCGCGATTTCTTCCAAAAAAGTGAATTGGGAATGAACTTTTCCTGATCGGTTGGCAACTATACGGTTACAAAGTGCGCTCCCAAGCCAGTATGATTGAAGAGTTATACCAGTTGCACGCCGGGCATCTATTACGTTATCTGGCGCGGCGTTGCCCTGACCCGGCAACCGCGGCGGATTTATTGCAGGAGACATTTTTGCA
>JBEHZA010000376.1:0-5455 GCA_048497895.1 Verrucomicrobiota bacterium | reverse complement strand
GGGTGTAAGCGGGGCCTTTTGCTCCCGCAAGCTGCGCCACAAATTCCGCAACGGCCCCCATCTCGTGCTGCGTTTCAAAATGGTAATCCGCCGGTAATCGGCCTTCGTCCCGCCAGGCGGTAAAAGCCAGTTCACTCGCTTCAATTCCCGACGTGCTGGAACCCATCACCACCCCAATGCGTTCCGGGCCGAACCGCTGCACCATATCCGCAACCTGATTCTGAATTTGAAGATAGGCTAGATAAATAAGCACTTGATTCCGGCACTGATAAGCTCGGAATCTTTCCGGCAGTTCGGGCAATGGGTCAGCCGCCCGGCCCACCGGAACCACCTGCCCCGTGGTCCGCAACCGATGGTCAGTAAATTTTCCCGGCTCGCCGCTAAAGAGATTATTTGCGATTTCCGGCAGGCTGGCCCCCAGCGCGTTGACCATGCCCAGAGCAGTGAGGGCATAGTGACTCATGCTTCGTTTCCGGTAGCAACCGGCGTAGCTGGCGGTTCAAAAAGTTTGACGATCTCAAGTGGCACCGGCAACAGAAGCCGCATGTCCTCGCGGCGAACCACAGCTTGCACTGTATATCCGGTGGCCAATCGCTTGCCGCTCGATTCCTCGGTTAACAGGTAGGTCATTTTCAGGCGAAATTCCGTTTCCACCAGTGTTCCCTGGACACGCACGCGCATTCCATAAGTCAACGGAGCAACGTAGCGGCAATGGCTTTCAATGACCGGCAGCACCAATCCCAGCGCAATTAATTCCTTCGCGTCGCAGTGGCAACGCCGGAACAAATCTGTCCGGACCAGTTCGAAATATTTATAGTAATGCCCATGCCAGGCCACCCCCATCATGTCCGCGTCATGGAAGGGAACTTCAAAAATAATTTCTGCGGAGGGATTCATTTGCCTTTCCATTCACACGTAAAGGATTGTTCCCGCACAAGCGTGAGCAATTGCCGCAATTCCGTTTCCAGCGGGCGATCTTCTGCCACCAACGGGGAATGCTGGCGCAACTGCTCATGCAGGGAACGCAAACCGGGTGACAGTGCGGCCCAATCGAGCCGCTGCTGACGGCGGCGCAGATCAAGCGCTTGCGCTCCCGCCAGCAAAGCCGCCACCGCCACTTGCTCCGTTAATTCCAAAACACGAATACAATCCCGCGCCGCAATCGTGCCCATGCTGACTTTGTCCTGATTGTGAGATTCCGTGGAGCGGGAGAAAACGCTGGCCGGCATCGTCAGCTTCAACGCCTCGGCGGCCCAGGCGGAGCAGGCTATCTGCACCGCCTTGAACCCATGATTGACCGGCAAACGTTCTTCGGCTGCGCCGCTCAAATTGAGTGGCAGGCCATTATTGCGCTTGTCATTCAGGAGCAAAGCGACCTGCCGGTCCAGCAGGTCAGCCAGATTGGCCACCGCTGTTTTCATGGCATCCATCGCAAAGGCAATGTGGCCGCCGTAAAAATTGCCGCCGTGCAAGACCTCGCCGGATTCGGGATCTACCAGCGGGTTGTCATTACAACTGTTCAACTCAATCTCGATTTGCGCGCGCATCCATGGCAACGCGTCGGCCAAAACGCCAATCACATGCGGCGCGCAACGAATTGCATACGTATCCTGCAACCGCGCATTGGAACTATGTGCGTAACTGGCATCGTAGCCCACATCTTCCGCAATCCAGCCAGCCACCTCCGCCTGTCCCGGATGCGGTTTCCACGCAAAGAGACGGGGATCGAAATGAGCTTTGTTCCCTTCCAGCGCCACCGAAAACATCGCCGTCAGCCGGGAACAGAATCGCACCAAATACTTTGCCCGATTAAAAGCCAGACAGGCCACCGCAGTCATCACACTGGTGCCGTTCATAATTGCCAGACCCTCTTTCGGCCCCAGTTCCAAAGGTTTGGCGCCGGTCTCCCGCAAGACCTCCAGAGCCGGACGGATTTCTCCCCGATAAAGCACTTCACGTTCCCCCATCAAGGCTGCCGCTACATACGACAATGGCGTCAAATCTCCACTCGCGCCCACGGAACCCTCCTCCGGAATCAGTGGGAGAATATCGTGATTCAACAAGTGAACCAGGCCTTGCAGCAATTGCATCCGCACGGCGGAATAGCCCAGAGAAAGTGAAACGAGCCGGACGAGTAAAATGGCACGCGTCGTCGGCCGGTCAAAATGACGTCCCAGTCCGCAGCCGTGAAAACGTGATATTTGCAGTGAAAATTCCGGCACGAGATTCGCCGGAATCCGGCGGACACATGAATCCCCCACCCCCGTCGTCACGCCATAAATCATCTGATCACGCCGCCATAATTCCTCCAGACACGCCGCACCCCGAGCAATCTTTTCCACGAAGGCCGGTTGCTCGCTCAACGCCACCACGGCCTGTGACTCCCGGGAGATCAGCACAATCTCCTCAATGGCATTGGCCCGGTCTCCGACCTTGATAATCAATTCACTCATGGCAGTTCCAAAAGTCGTAGAAGTTGAACCACTGTCTGGGATACTCGCAACAAAGTTCTTGCAGACGAAGCGCAAAAGCAGCAATAGCCGGACGCAAATGCTTTTCCCGGTCCGGACGCGGAATAGCAATCCGCTCCGCCAACGGTTCTACCATTACCTGGTAAGCCCGCGGCCCGGTTCGCAACGCCATCACCATCATCACCGGACAACCCAATAAGCCGGCCAATATCCATGGGCTTTGCGGAAACGGCGCCGGGCTTCCCAGAAAGGGCACCCAACAAACTCGTTCCTTCGCGCTCGGCGCAAGGCGATCCGCCAACAGCGCGATATGTTCACCCCGGTCAATGCACGCTTTGAGATGCAGCACCCCGTTGATATCACCGGGCACTAACTCAATCACCCGCAAATTCGCATCCGGATTGATCTCCTCCAGTACGGAATTAATACGCTGCGCATGAGAGCGGAACATCACGACATGCACCCGGTTTTCCAGCCCCAAAGCCAGCGACCGCAAGGCATCGAAACTTCCCACATGCGCGCCCAGCAACACCGCGCCGGATTGCCCCTTGCGCTCCAGCAGTTCACGCCCCCGCGTGACAAATTGGAACTGATCCATTTTTCCCTGCCACATCAACAAACGTTCCAGCATGCCCTGGGCAAATTCCAGATGATGCCGAAACCCTTCCCGGAACGTGGGTGGAGGCGAAGCAGGCTGCAAACGATGCAATCGCGCCAGATAATCACGGGACGCCTGACGGCTTCTTTTTCCCGTCAAATAAAAGTAAGCCACAATCGGCACGATCACGATGGAAGCAATGCGATACCCCAGCAAATTCAGCACCCACAAGACAAAGCGAATGCCCCAGATCGAGCCGCGTTCCGGCAATTTCGCCCAGGATGCAAGTGGATTCATCCCCGCTCCTTTCCCAATAAACGGGGCAGGCGCGCGAGCATTCCAAAAAACAACCGCGTGTGCAGCCAACTGATGCGCGCGTTGTCCCGATACAATTGAAAATGAGAAGTCCCGCTGGCGGGATAAACAATCCGCGTCTCTACATTGCGGATGGGAACTCCGCTCCAATAAAGCCGCACTGCAATTTCCGGATCAAAATCCATCCGTGTGCCCAGCCGCTGCTGCTGCGCCACCGCCACCACGGAAGCAACCGGATAAACACGATAGCCCACCATGGGATCAGCAATATCAAACGAGAGAGTCTCCACCCACACCCAGAAGCGGGTAATTTGCCGGCCAATCAGCCGCGACTTCGGCACGTCTGCGTCATAAATCGGCTGGCCCAGCACCAAAGCGGAAGGGTGCGCTTCCGACTGCTCCAGAAATTTCGGCACATCGGCCGGATTATGTTGTCCATCTGCATCCAATTGCAGTGCGTGAGTAAATCCCGTTTCGTGCAGATGATGCAGTCCAGCCAGCACCGCTCCACCTTTGCCCCGGCGTTCTGGCAAGTGCAGCACTTTCACCCAATTGCGCGTGCGTTCCTGTTGTTCCAGAACCTCGCGCGTGGCTTGATTCGAGCCATCATTCACAATCAGGCAGGGCAGCCCATACTCCGCCAATTGATCCAGCAACGACGCAATCGTATCCTTGTGATTATAATTCGGAATCAGGATGCTGGTCCGGTTCATGGCGCGAGTTGGAGTCTCCCGGAGGAAAAGATCTGCTGCTCAAAATAAAGACGATAATTCCAATTCGTCGTCCTGGGATTGAAATGAAATTCCAGAAAAAACTCCTGCCCCGGACGCAACAGGTCATGAAACTTCACCGCCGACATTTCGGTCACCGCCGATTTCCGGCCACGAAACACCTCAATTTCTTCGACCACCCATTTCAATTGGCAAACCCCGGGAACCACGGCGAGTTGAGGAAAATGCCCTTCCAGATAAGCCAGATTTTCCGGCACCCATAAACGGCTTACGCAGCCGTCCTCTTTCCGTTCCCGCTGCAGCAAAACCGGAATCTCAGGCCGCGCCGAAGCCGCGAATAATTCCGTCAGCGCCGCTTGAGAAATTTTCCCCTGCGCATCTCTGGGCCATGCCGTTACGAAACGCCAGCGGCGGGGCAGCGTGACCGCTTCAAAATAAATCTGAAGCTGTTGTTTCAGTTGGTTCACCAATGCTAATTTGCCTTGCGCCAGCATCCCTTGACCGGATTCCGTTAATTGCGCCACTGCTCCCAGCATCGGGCGTCCATTCCCCTGCCCCTCAGGTAGGAGTATAACGCGGGCCTCAGCAATGGCTGGATGTTCGGCGAGCCGCGCCTCCAGTTCATTCAGGGAAACCCTCTTCTCCGAAATCTTGGCGATCCGGTCAGCCCGCCCCAACAAATGAAAGCCTGTTTCGCCTTCCCGCCCGGCCCGGTCACTGGTCACAAACCACAGCTCCGGTTCTGGTGACCAGGGAGACCGGATAGCCAACACATCATTTTCAATTTGGGTTGCCACTCCTGGCATCGGACACCATGGCGCCTGGCTTCCGGCCACTTGCTGACGGTGAGCAATCCCACCGGTTTCCGTGGAGCCATAAACCTCAATCGGCATCTGCCCACATGCCGTAAACACTGCGGTGGCAGTTTCCGCCGACAACAATCCTCCGGAGGAAAAAATGCGCGTCTGACTCCAATCCCGGGGAAACCGTTGTGCGGCGGAGGCCAGGTAGCGCAAATGCGCGGGCGACGAAATAATGGTAACCGGCCCAGCCGGCAACCGTTCCAGCAACTCCTCCCAGAAAAAGTAACTGCGTTCGTGAAACGGCGTCCCACAACCAAGCGGCCAGAGCACTTTGAATAATAACCCGTAAATATGCAGGTGTGAGACGGTGGCAAACGGCGCTTTCCCGGCCCCGTCGTTACCCCATAACGCTTGCAACGCTGCCACTTCACGATCCAGTTGGGCAAACGTCTTGCGCACACGCGTCCGCTCACCGGTGCTGCCGGAGGTGAACAATTCCAGAGCTATCTCCGTCTCTGCCCGTTCAATCACGGGTGG
>JBEHZA010000375.1:0-5470 GCA_048497895.1 Verrucomicrobiota bacterium | reverse complement strand
GGCGGCCAGCAGGCCGATCCAGAAGTTGGCCTTCATCCTGCAAGGGCTGGCGGCGTTGGTTGTGGTCATCATCGGTTGGGGCTTGCATGCACCAGAAACGCCAGATTCATCTTCACCTCTGGCAGAGCAAAGAGATGCTGCGGAGGGAACGGGCCAGCATGATTATCACCGTGCACGAGCGCGGACGCGGGACCAGTTGATTCAGTGGCGGCGGGAAAAATTTACGGCAGCGTTGCGGGTGGCGCTGATGTTGCCGGAGAGTGAAGCACGGCAGGAAACGATTCGCGAATGGGTGCGCCGGTGGGGAGAGGTGGATTTGGACGGAGCGATGGAATGGGTGCGCCATTTGCCCGCGGGACAAACCGAAGCGGCAAGTTCATTGGTTAAAGCTCTGGCGGCAAAAGCGCCGCAAACGGCGGCGGAAGTGGTGGCTTCACTGGCGGAGGATGCCATGCGCAATGAATTATTAACGAGCGTCGTCAGGCAATGGGCACAGACGGATCTGGCAGGCGCGACGGAGTGGCTGGAGCAAATGCCGGACGGGAAAATAAAACGGGCGGCGCAAGCAACTGTATTACAACAATGGGTCGAGCACGATCCGGAGAGCGCACTGGCCTACGCGCAGGGCCTGCCGGGCAACAACCGGCAGTTAATGGCGACGCTGGCGGGACAATGGGCCACACACGAGCCAGCGGCAGCGATGGCGTGGGCGGCGCAAATGCCTGCGGACCGAACACAGCAGGCGGTAATGGAGAATTTGATGACCACCTGGGCGAAAACGACGCCGGTGGCAGCGGCTGAGTATGTGGCTGGTTTGCCAGCCGGAGAGATGCAGAGCCGGGCGGCGCAATGGGTGATTTCAAATTGGGCACAGGCTGATCCACGATCAGCGGCACAGTGGGCGTCGGCGTTTCCGGAAAGCGGATTGCGTGAGCAGGCTTTGGAGAGCGTGATCAACGTCTGGAGCGGACGCGATCCAGCGGGGGTGGCGAACTGGTTGCAAAGTTTGCCGGAAGGGGATTCGCGGGATGGCGTCATAAATTTATTTTGCAGCTTGATCGAGGAACTTCAGCCGGACGCAGCGGTGCAATGGGCGGGGACGATTCAGGATGCAGAGCTGCGTGATAGCCGGCTGGAAGCCGCGGCACGCAAGTGGCTGGACCAGGACGCGCCAGCGGCGCGCAACTGGCTGGCGAATTCCATTTTACCGGAAGCAGCGAGAACACGCTTGTTGCTGGGAAAGCATTGAAGAAAATGAGATGAGCGACGATTTTGTGGGTGACGAGTTGGCGGGGGCTGGTTTGTATGCAGATGAATGTGCGGAAGCGAAAAGAACGGCCGGGAGGATCGATCATTGGCCTCCTCTTTTTAATTTTCTCCTCCACGGCGGAGGAGAAAAGATATGACGCGGTGGTTTTAGCACTCGTCGGCCAGTTTTTGTGTCCACCACTTTCAATGCGCCCGGTTTGTGTGCTTGGCGTCCGGTATTATTTGTAGTTAAATTTTGTTGTGATGAAGTCTCTGGCCGCTGATCGACTGAAACTTCTCTCCGTGATCGCAGGGAGCGTGAGCTGGTTTATCTCCATGGCGGCGATGCAGGGCGCGAGCAATCTGGTGACGGCTATCGGCGCAGCCACGCCCGTGCTTACCAACATCGCACAAGTCAAGCAACTCACCCCCGAAGAGGCCGGACGTCATTACCCGGTGCGAATACCCGCGGTCGTTACGTATCAGAATTCGTTTCATCACTGTTTTATTCAAGATGCGACGGGAGCAATCTTTGTGGATCGGAAAGGAGCCCGGAGTGAGTTGCGTCCCGGTGAACTGGTGACGCTGGAAGGGATTACGGATACAGGAGATTTTGCGCCGCTGATCCGCGAGCGGCAGGTGGAGAAGCGGGGTTTCATACCGGTGGAGGAACCTCACAAAATCAGTTTCACGCAATTGGCTTCGGGCAAGGAGGATTGCAACCCGGTGGAGACGAGCGGCGTGGTGCGTTCGGTGCGATATCACAAGGCTTATCACCGGTTGGACCTGGAACTGGCGGCGGAGGGCAAGCGAATTACAGCGCGCATCTATGATGCACCCACAACAAACTATTTGTGGATGGTAGATGCGACGATTCGATTGCGCGGAATTGCGACGGGCGTATTCAATCGCAACCGGCAAATTGTGGCGGGACAGATCGTAGCGGCCGGAGTGGAGGCAGTGACGATTACAGAACCAGCGCTGAACGATCCGTTTGCGATTCCGCTCCAAGCCACACGAACACTGTTTCAGTACTCTGCGAAAAATCCCGCGGATCACCGGGTTAAAGTCCGGGGAATTGTTTTGTACCAATATGCGGACCGGCTGTTTCTGCGGGATGAATCTCAAGGGCTGCAAATCATCACGGCGGAAGATCCGCATCTGCAAGCAGGCGATCTGGTGGAGGTGACGGGCTTTCCGGTCATGGGACGTTATGCGCCGATGCTGGAAGATGCGGTGTGCCGGAAGATCGGCAGTCAGCCGATTCCCACATCGGTCCGGACGACAGTGGGAGGAATTCTCAGCGGCAAGCATGATGCGGAACTGATTTCACTGGATGCACGGCTGGTGGAGCAGGCTAGCAGCACGAATGGACGGACGCTTTTGTTACAGGCGGATAAAACTCTTTTCAGCGCCAGCCTGCCCCGGATGGCGGGGGTGAGTCCGGCACCGCTGCTGATCGGGAGCCAATTGCGATTAACCGGCATCTGTTCCATTTACGAAGTTTCGTATGATGGCATTGCCAGTGTGCCGCAGTCTTTCCGGTTATTGTTGCGATCACCGGGAGATATGGTGGTTTTACAAGCGCCGCCATGGTGGACGGTGCGCCGCATTATCTGGTGTTTTGGATTAGTCACGGGAGTTTTTGCCGGGTTGCTGGCATGGGTGACCTTGCGCTCCAAGCAGAAGTTGCGGGCGCATATTCAAAGCCGGGCGGAAGCGCAGGCGCGTTTTGAAGCGGTGCTGGCGGAGCGGAACCGGCTGGCCCGTGAGCTGCACGATAGTCTGGAACAGGGATTGGTCGGGATTGCGTTTCAATTGGAAGCAGCGACGCGGGCGTTTATGAAGGTGCCGGAAGTTGCCGCGCGGCATTTGAACCTGGCGTTGCGGCTGGTGCGCAAGAGTCACACAGAAGTGCGGCGTTCGATTTGGGATTTACGGGCGCAGGCGTTGGATAGTGGCGATCTGCCGCGCGCTTTGGCTTCGCTGGAACAACGTTTTGATGAAGGGGTACAAGCGCGGGTGCGGGTGGAAATTCTGGGAGTGGTCCGGAGTCTGCCGGCGGTGGTGGAAAATAATTTACTGCGCATCAGCCAGGAGGCGGTGACGAATGCCCACAAACATGCGCAGGCGCGGGAAATTCTGGTGCAGTTAAATTATCAGAGCAAAGTCATTCACCTGAGCATTGCGGATGATGGTTGCGGATTTGATGTTGAGAATCCTGCTTCAGCATCCGAAGGCCATTTTGGGCTTCAAGGCATGCGGGAACGGGCGGCGCGAATTGGGGGCTGGCTGACGGTTGAAAGTCTGCCGGGCAAGGGGACCAAGGTTTCGATCGAGGTATCGCTGTTTGCAGAGGGCGGCGGGGCTTCAACGCCAGCGCTGGAAAATTCGCTCGGGGAAGCAACGACGCCCTTAGAGGAAATGGCCGCGACCACCGGGGAAGAGCCCGCTCGTTTTAAGGGAGGAAAAACGTGAAAGCGATCCGGGTGTTGCTGGTGGATGATCATTATGTGGTGCGCATGGGATTGCGCGCGATTATTGAAATGGAACCGGGCTTGCAGGTGGTGGGAGAGGCGGACAGCGGGGCACAGGCGATTGAACTTTACCGGCGGTATAAGCCCGACGTTGTGCTGATGGATTTGCGGATGCCCGGTATGGACGGAATCAAAGCGACAGCGGCGATTCGCACGGAGTTTCCGTCAGCGCGGGTGATTATGCTGACGACGTTTGACGGGCATGAAGATATTCACCGCGCGCTGTCCGTGGGGGCGCTGGGTTACGTGTTGAAGAATGCGCCGGGCGAAGATCTGGTGCGCGCTATTCAAGCGGTGCAAGCGGGTCAACGTTACATTCCGACCACGATTGCGCGGCGGCTGGCGGAGCGTCCGCCGTGTTCGGATTTGAGTCAACGCGAGCTGGAGGTCTTGCAACTGGTCGTGAAGGGAATGAGCAACAAGGAACTGGCGGATCAATTGCATATCACGGAACACACGGCCAAGTCGCATCTGAAAAACATTCTGGGAAAATTGAATGTGCGGGATCGCACGGGTGCGGCCACGGTGGCGATTCAACAGGGAATTGTGCGTCCGGAATAGCCGTTCGCTGCGGTTCGTTGGCTTCAAAAGACGGTCTTCTCATGACGGAAATCGACTCCGTGACCTCCGGGTTAGCCTTGCAAAAGAAGCGAGGATAACCACTCCAAAGAGGGATGTAGCGGGGCCGTGAGTGGAGTAGTTTTTCCCCTGACAACAGGACAAACCTGAATGTTCGTGCGCTCAGAAGACTGCGCCAAATCCTGATGGTTCGGGGTGTGATTTAAAGTGTGTGCCGGCCGGGATTTCACGCATGGGCTGCCGTAAAGAAATCAATCCTTAACTATTCAAATGCTTATGCCTACCTCCTTAACTTTGCGTTCCCCGAGGCTGCCTCGTCCAGCGGCGGCGGCTTTTACGTTGATTGAATTGCTGGTGGTGATTGCGATTATCGCCATTCTGGCCGGCATGCTGTTGCCCGCGCTGGCGAAGGCAAAAATGAAGGCGCAGGCGGCCAAGTGTATGAGCAACCTCAAGCAGATGGGGGTGAGCAGCCGTATCTATGAGGATGATAACAAGGATAAGATTCCGTTTGCCTCGGTGCGCTGGAACCTGAGCGGTTGTATCTGGTCGTGGGATGATTTGCTGCATCCGTATTTAGGTGGATCGCTGACCTGGGCGCAGTTGAACGGGCCTTCGATTCCGTACGCGAATACATTGAAAGTGTTGCAATGCCCGTCTGACAACACGGGGTATGGAGTGTTCGCGGCGAATACGGTGGCCAAGCGGAGCTATGCGATGCCGCGGCATCAGCAAGGGAATGCGGGGATTTCCGGCAGCTTTTTCTTCAGTTACGATGCGAGTGGCGCCAATAGCTGGCCGCCAAGTTCGGTGAACCAGTGCGGGGTGGGATTATATTGGGCGACGGAGCAGGCGGGGCAATTCAGCAATTGGAATTCTGCTGATCTGGTGACGGGCTCTAATGGCGGGCCGTATCCGTTCAATCAGCCGGCTGTCCGGAACAGTATTTTGCAGGATCAAGTGGGGACGATTTTTCTCACGGAGCAAATCGATATTAATAATTACCAGAGCTACAATGGGTCGGCTTTTATTTATTGCGCCACGAACCAGCCGGGCGGCGGTGTCAACCTGGTAAATTACCATAATAACTTCATCAATTACCTGAT
>JBEHZA010000374.1:0-5481 GCA_048497895.1 Verrucomicrobiota bacterium | reverse complement strand
CCCCCTGTAGGGCGGCGCTGCCGCGCCGCCCCATTTCGCCAGCCCCCTCATCGGAGGGGTATAGGGGTGGGTTCTCATCAGTTCAGAATTCTGCATTTCGCCAGTCCCCTCCACCGGAGGGGTTGCAGGGGTGGGTTCCGTTCAGAATTCTACATTCTTAATTCTTACTTCTGCATTTCCCCGCCCCTTCCCGCCCGCTATCCTGAAAGGATACCAGAAATTAGCCCCGGGTTGGTTCGTCTCACCGGCCCCGGCGAACCTACCCGGGGTAACGTCCCTTTAAAACCTCCAACCCCAACGTGGGTTGCACACCCTTGCGCCAATATCCAGCCCACAACTTGACTCATAGTCCATAGACTTATAGTCCAAGCCAGCATGGAGTGTAGGCATGGCGATTAGACACCGTGCCCTGACTGCTTTTGGCTACCGCGAAAAAGTGTAGAACCAAAATAACTGGCAAAACAGAATTAGCAGAGCACTGCGCCACATTTGCGAAGAAATTGAGCCGTTGCATTGAAATTGTCAGGATTTTGGGTCGAATCAAAACTGGAACCTCGAGGAACGAAAATAATAATGCCAATCCGGGCTCGAGTCAAAAGGACGCGATACTTATTGCGGATGAATTCACGAACGATAGGGTCTTTTTCTTCGTACCACTTGGGCGCTGTACTGCCGTATGCACGAAAGCGCTGGAATTGCCAAACTAAGTTGTCTGGCCTCATGGCGAAGTCACTTCCCCAACAAATGCAACCCCAATCCAACTCTAAACCCTGACATTCAAATTCTGTCGCAGCTACTTCCAATTGATTCGAGCTGCGCGTATCTATCGGTGGACAAAGGAACCAATCAGGATACTTGATACCGTCTCGAAACAGTTTTGAAACTTCAATCCCCTCTGCACGGAGGCGAAGCGCACCTGAACTTGCCAGCAATCCATAACGAAGGCCATCATCGGCGTATTTTCGGATAAGCTCCCGAGCTTTAGCTAAATCGCGCGCAACTAGCACTGGAAATTCGGATAACTTCGAGGCAACATTCGACGCCGATTCGTCATCTCCCTTGACGACATGATTTACCCATTCAGCATAGTGTTCTGCCCGTAAGCAACGTTTGGAAATGGACAGGTGAAGATCGTTGTGGCGAACTATGCTGAGGCTTTTGGGCGTGCTCACATTGAAAAGCCGTTGCCCGGCATTACCGACCCCACCTTCAAGCGCATCACTTGATGCCCAAACTGTCCAAGGAGATTTCCTTTCGCTTAAGGTTTTCCCCCATTCGCCAAGGCCCGCTTCTCCAGTGTGAATTTCTTGGCCTCCACCAACAAGAGCTACCACGACACACCAGTCTGCACACCTCTCCATCAGACTCAATAACAACTCCGGTTCTGATTTACCCTGACTAATAATGCGGTCAATCTTTAGCTGATTGAGTTGACCTCGCTGTTTTCTCTGTTCAAGTCCGTCTAAAAGTTTATTTGCATTCCAAACGCGTTGCGCTTCGTCGAATATGATGACTTGAAAAGGCGGAGTTTGGATTTCTTCGGCGCTTAGCGTTTCCCGGACGTAGTCATGGACGTCCTGAACGGGGGCCGTTAAATCATGGCCGATTTCATGCCGGTGCCGGGAGCTATGGACATGGTTTTTGACGAGGGCTTTCTCCAACACTTCTAACAAAGGTTTGTTACCACTAGCAAAACACACGGGGCCACCAGCAGTATCAACCATCTCTTTACGATAAGCTGCGTTTAGCCCGACTAATGTTTTACCTGCGCCGGGAACACCCGTTACGAAACAAATGATTCGTTTGGCTTCACTTCGGGCTTCAGCTATAGCGTTGCGTATGCAGTCTAGTGCAAAATCAGTATTATCTGCGGTCGCATGAGAGATTTCGCGGACGTCATGCCCTCCGAATATCTGTTGTGCGAATTCAATAACCGAGGGCGTTGGCTGAATGGGTGAGTTGTCCCACTGTTCAGGTTTGAAATCCCATTCGCTTTGGGATTGAAGGTTTTTGAATACGCGGACTAGCCCGGTGGTGAGGTTGTTGGAGTTACAGATAAACAAATCCAGCACTAGCTTACTACGGTCCGAGAATTCAAGTGCGTCGACGTTGTCGGATTGTATCGACTCAGCTACGCAAAGAATTGGAGCTACAGGCACTCCGCAGCTTTCCCGATGAAAATCTCTTAAATTCCAGCAGTATTCACGAACTTGCCAGCGGGCTGCACTCGTTATCTCCGCACCACTCTTAAATTCAATTACGATAATACCTCTTGGCGTCAGCAAGACGGCGTCAATGCGCTTTTGGCGACCTGGAATCGGGTATTCAAGCAAGATCACCCAATTCAAGGTTTCCGGCTGAACCTCCGCAAGAGTTCGAAATGCGGTTTGAAGCCATGGCCATTCTTTAACCCACGCAATACGCTGATCAGGTGTGACGTCAAAACCTTGCGCTATCAGGCCTTCAGTTAACTGATCAAGACCTTCAGCAACGGGGGTTCTCAGGAAACCCGCTATTGTTGCTCGAAAGAAAGCAGGCATGTCCTACTCCTTCACACCCAACAGCCAAGTAACTTTGACGCTCAAAGCCTTCGCAAGTGCCACCAACTCAAAATCCAACACCCCTCGAATACCCGTCTCAATCTTGGCAACGCCTGCGCGGTCAATGGAAACTCCGAGTTTGGAAAGCTTAATCGAAAGCCCGTCTTGAGTCAGCGGGGGGTTCGCTAAACCACGCGCTACTTTCACTCGCTTGCCTACAAGATTCTGGGAAATCTGGCCCATTGGTAAATGCCAGGCTACCAAATCCGTTTTCCGGCTGTCTGTTCTAGTATAGAACAAATGACTTGCCAAAACTCCCAAACCTGGCCAGGTAGTAATGCCCAGATATGGGCAAACAATTTCAAATCACGTTCGCCAACCTTGACCTCAGGGACGGTTGGCAAACGAACGCAGCAGAGAAAGGAGCTTCATGAACACCAAAGGCTTTTGCATTTACATCGACACCTTTTGCCAAGGGGCAGTTCCAGTCGTGAGCGAGGGTGAAGGAAAATTTGTCGTATTCGAGACAGAGTTGGAAGCGCAGAAGGAAATCGTGGACAACCAAATGACCCGACTCCAGCAATTTCTCGACGGCGAGCGAGAATACGAAGACGCCATTTCCGTCGAGGAATACGTGGTTGCCGTGGAAGTACAGCCAGACGGCTCACTCATTGATGAATATCATCGACATTTCCCCGGCCACACATGGTAGCGGGTTCTTCTACCCCTTCATTTTTGCGTCCTTTGCGTTCTCTCGTGGCGAATCAGGACTTCTTCGCCAGATCAACAAACACCATCGCTGAAGGATTGCCTACCGGCGTGTATTGCCCTGTAAAACTCAGTTTACCCGTCTTGCGATCCACGCGGAACGTCGTCACGTTGTCCGCCCGTTGATTGCACGAATACAGAAAATTTCCCGTCGGATCAAAACTGAAACTGCGCGGATAATCCCCGCGCGTCCATTCCTCCGCCACAAACGTCAACCTCCCGTCCGCGCCAATCGCAAACACCGCGATGCCGTCATGCAACCGGTTCCCCGCATACACAAACCGGCCATCCTCCGACACCATGATTCCCGAAGCAAAACTGCTCCCCGCATAACCCGGCGGCAAACTCGAAATCGTCTGCCGCGCCGTCAACCGGCCCTGCGCCGCGTCGTAATCAAACCACACCAGATTCGATCCCTCCTCCTGCAACGAATAAAACCAGCGCCCATTCGGATGAAACGAAAAGTGCCGCGGCCCATCACCGGGCGGCAACGCCACCGCCGCCGGTTCATTCGGTGACAACACCCCCGCCCGCTCATCAAATTTCCAGATGAGAATTTGATCCAGCCCCAAATCCGTCGAAATCACAAACCGTCCGGAAGGATCAGCCTTCACCATGTGCGCGTGCGTCTGATCATGTCCGCTGAAGGCGAAACTGCCCGGCGGCGCATTCGTCGCCTTGCGCGGTCCCACCGTGCCCGCATCCTTTTTCACATCACTCGCTGCCCCCAGCCGGCCATCCGGCAAAATCGGCAGCACCGCCACCGATCCCCCAAAATAATTCGCCACCAGCAAAAACTTTCCTGACGGATGAATATTGAGATTCGTCGGCCCTGCCCCGCCGGAACTCACCGTATTCAACAGCGTTAGTTGTCCGTTCGTGCGATTGATCGCATACGCGCTCAGCGAACCCGATTTTCCATCCGCGCCACCGCGATCCGTTTCATTTGTGGAATACAAGTGCGTCCCCGCCGCATTGATCACCAGCCCATCCGGGCTCAACGGCTGCTCATACACCCCCGCTGGCGACAACGCCCCCGTTTGACGATCCACCTGAAACAAATGAATCCCGCGCCCATTGCCCGGCGGCAAATCCACCTGCGTCGCCAGCATATGCTGCAACGGCGCACTGAATGTCCCCACATACGCCATCAACGGCCCCCTGGCCTCCGCTCCTCTCGTCATCGCGGCGCCCCATGATGCACCGATAGCCAAAGTCGCCGAAGTTTTTAAAAATGAACGCCGCGAAACAATTGAAGCTCTCATGCCCAAAGCCTGCCCGATTTACCCCCCAAACACCACGAGTTTTCATCTCCTTCACCGGACAGCGACCCGGGACGATCACAGCAATATCTCCATCCGCAAGCGGGTTTGAAATGTCCGGCACCGTTTGGCTGGGCCACCTTGCTGCGACCGGAGATCACCGCTTCGCGGGACAGGCGGTCGCTGTCCGCTACAAAACACCAAACACGAACGTTCTGGCGTCTTCGCCCTCTCCACCGGTGAGGGACGAGGTGAGGGGATTGTCTTTCACTTTATCGGACAATGTAACTGGTCGATTTTTAAATCATTCCGCACTCCAAAACCCGTGTTGGCAGCGATTTCATCATTCGGATTTTTTGCTTTCGCGCTTCGTCATTTCCGCTCCGGCACATACAAATTCAGAAACGGATACTTCAAATCCTGCGCGTAACCATTCGCTTTGGCCCACTTCATCAAGTCGTCATCACTCCACGCCATCTGCACGTAAATCCCCGTCAACACCGCCGCCGGTGGATGCTTCGTCAAGAGCGCCTCCAAACTCCCCGGCCCCACCACATGATAACGCGCCCGCTGTTCCGCCGTTAACCGGTCCGCAATCACATACGTGAACGGCGCATACGCCAGTTCCGGATACGGCGCGAACCGTCCCGACTCGATCACGAAAAGCTGTTGCAAGCACGCCAATGGCCCCGAGTTGTGTTCCGGCGGAATCTGGTCAGCCGCCGCCTGCGCCACCTGATGCAGCGCGTAACCCGCCCACCCTTTCGCATTTCTCACCTGCCGCACTCCCACCCGGTAATCTCCGGTCGTGCCCGCCAATGCCAGCGCCAGCGCAATCACCAATAACCCCTGTGCCCGGCGCGGATCGCCGGTGGCGGTGTCCTCGATCCAGAACTCGCAGTAGCTGTTCT
>JBEHZA010000373.1:0-5486 GCA_048497895.1 Verrucomicrobiota bacterium | reverse complement strand
CAATCAGACGGATCAAATGATCTGCCTCCAGCCAAGAAAGTGCGGGGCCGCAGCAAAACGTGCATTGGGGATGTTGGTCCCATGGGGCGCATTCTGGTGCGCGGTGAAGCGGGGCATGACATCATTCCGGAATTGTACCCTTTGCCCACGGAGCCGGTGATTGATAAACCCGGCAAGGGCGCGTTTTTCGCCACGGACTTGCACGCGATCCTGCAAAACCGCGGCATTAAACAACTCGTCGTCACGGGGGTGACGACGGAGGTGTGCGTAAACACGACGGTGCGCGAGGCGAATGATCGCGGTTATGAGTGTCTGGTTCCTTCGGATTGTGTCGGTTCCTATTTCCCGGAGTTTCAGGAAATGGGCTTGCGAATGATTAAAGCGCAAGGCGGTATTTTCGGCTGGGTCACCCACTCCAGCCATATTCTTGCCGCTCTGGGCTGACGATTTCCTCCCCAACCTAACATCCCCACCCTCAACTCCCACTGAACATGAACCCTAATGAAAAGCCCAAAATCTGGGTGCCCGGAGACTGGAACGCCTTCTTCGGATTCGGCACCAACATCCTCGTTAACCTGCTCACGCTGACCGCGCTGCTCCGCTTCGTGCTGAAGATGCCAGACGATCTGGTCTTCGGACGAATCCTGCCTGCCACCGGATTAATGATGTGCCTCTCGACGTTGTATTACGCCTGGCTGGCGTATGGGGTCGCTAAAAAGACCGGTCGCACGGATGTATGCGCGTTGCCATCCGGCATCAGTGTGCCGCATATGTTTGTGGTGACTTTCGTTATCATGCTGCCAATTACGCTGAAGACGGGCAACCCGGTGAAAGGGTGGGAGGCGGGGTTGACGTGGGTATTCATCCAAAGTTTTGTGCTGATGATCGGCGGTTTTGTGGCGCCGCTCATTCGCAAGATCACGCCGCGAGCTGCGTTGTTGGGAACGCTGGCGGGGGTTTCGATCACGTTCATCTCCATGAAGCCGGCTTTGGAAATGTTTCTGAACCCGGTGGTGGGAGTAACGTGTTTTGCGATTATCCTGCTGAGCTGGTTCGGCGGAGTGAAGTATCGCGGGATTCCGGCGGGGCTGGTGGCGATTGCGGTCGGGACAGGCATTGCCTGGGGTTCCACTGCATTCGGTTTAAATTATGGGGGGATGAGTCTCAAAGGATTGACGGACTCGGTGACCAACTTCGGTTTTCACGTGCCCCTGCCGGTGGTCGGTCATGTATTTTCCGGGTTTGAATATTTAGGCATCCTGCTGGTCACGGCGATTCCGTTCGGCATCTATGATCTGGTCGAGGCGATCGACAACGTCGAGAGCGCGGCGGTGGCGGGGGACAGTTTTCCCACGACGCGCGTGCTGACGGCGGACGGCATTGTCAGCTTGATTGGCTGCATGATGGGCAATCCGTTCATTAACGCCGTTTACATCGGTCATCCCGGCTGGAAAGCCATGGGCGGACGCATTGGTTACTCTGCGGCCACGGGCATCATGGTCATTCTGCTCTGTTGGTTCGGCACGATCTCAGTGATGCTGGCCTTGATCCCGAGCGTGGCCATTCTGCCAATTCTGCTCTACATCGCCATGTTGATTGGTTCACAGGCATTTCAAGAAACACCCAAGAGCCATGCGCCAGCGATTATCCTGTCACTGGTGCCACATCTGGCCAGTTGGGCAATTACCTTGATCAACGGCGCACTGGCGGCAGCGGGCACAATCATCCCGGCGCTCAGTGCGGCCGATTATGAGACCTTGATGGGCAAGATGAAAAACGAGGGGGTGCTCTACCATGGTTTGCATATTCTGGGCGGCGGCTCGATTCTGGGCGGGCTGATTCTTGGGGCAGTCGCAGTGTGTGTGATTGACCGGACCTTTAAAAAGGCGGCTGGATTTGCGCTGGCGGGCGCAGTGCTGACGTTCTTCGGCTTCATGCACGGCGAGCGGATCGGCATTGCGCAGACGCCGGTGGTCGCCGCGAGTTATCTCATGGTTTCGATTCTCTTCATGGGTTGCAGCCGGTTTGCGGTGGTGGCGCCGAAACCAGCCGAGGAGCATGCCGAACCCGAAGCGGAGAGTGTGCCAGCTTAATGGGGTGTCTGATTTGTGGTTGACCTGCCCCGCAGTGTTCCGAAAGAACGCTGCGGGGTGTTGTTCAACGTGGAAGTCGAAAATTAAAGTGATGTTGGAAGTGCAAATGCAGGCTTCTACGTCTGGAAATAGGTGCTAAAATAACTTCATGGTAAATGATTCGTCGCAGGTAATTAAATTTAACGAACTTCTCCAGATTTCTGGCTGGCATCAAAAGTTGTCATGGAAACCCTTTCAAGAGGGCGTGGACATTTACCGGTTGTACGGCGATGGCGAGACCGGACCAACGGCGGCGCTGTTGCGCTTCCGGGCCGGTGGCCGCGTTCCGATGCACGAACACATGGGTTACGAGCACATTTTTGTGCTCTCCGGTTCCCAGGTGGATGAAAACAGCCGTGCCGAAACGGGCTCTTTGATCATTAATCCACCCGGCACTACCCACAGTGTGTTGAGTGAGAATGGTTGTATTGTGCTTGCCATCTATGAGAAGCCGGTGAAATTTGTGGCTCAAAAAGAAGCAACCTCTTCATGAGCCAATCTGTCTCCGACGTTTTACTCGCGGTCAACGGCACGTTGATGCGCGGCCTCGAACTAAATCCCAATCTCCTCGCGGTGAATGCCACCTTTGTGCGCGAAACCACGACCGTTCCGGCGTACCGGTTATGGACGATTAACGATCGGCATCCCGCGATGATACGCGTGCTCAGTGGTGGCGTGGCGGTAGCCGTGGAAGTCTGGTCGGTGCCTGCCGCCGGGTTGGCGAAAATTCTCCTGCAAGAGCCGCCCGGTCTGAGCATTGGCAAAGTTAAACTGGCTGATGGCGCAGAAGTGTTGGGCGTGCTTGGTGAACCGGCGCTGTGTGAAGGGCAGAAAGAGATCACTCAATTTGGCGGCTGGCGGGCTTACATCGCGGCGGAGTTAAAATAAATTTTAGAAAACGGCAGACGCTTGCAATCCAAGGCGCTTCGCGAAATTCATGAAACATTTGACTTCGCGCCAGCGTCTTGGAGTGCGGTAGCCCTTGTATCTTCCATTTGTCTTGCTTGGCAGGCGCGCTTCTGAGTTTAAGCGCCGGTTAAAATACGCGCCTCGACTGAATAACGGGACTCGCTTGATTGGTCTCACCCCTACTTAGCCATTGCCTGCGGTGTAAATCAGCCCTTAATATTTCGCGATTATGGAATCGCTTTACGACGTCGCCATTATTGGCGGTGGTCCGGCGGGCAGCACCGCCGCCACTTTCCTCGCGCGCCGGGGGCATCGGGTTGTGGTGCTGGAGCGGGAGAAATTTCCCCGGTTTCATATTGGCGAATCGCTCCTGCCTTACAGCATGGATGCGTTTGAGCGGTTGGGCGTGCGGGAAAAGCTCGATGCCCGATTCATTCATAAATACGGCGCAGAGATTTCTACTGCGTGTGGCCGGAAGGTTGTAAAAATTTTATTCAAGGACGGTTATAAAGCTGGTTTCGAGCGTGCCTATCAGGTGACCCGTTCCGAGTTTGACAAAATCCTGCTTGATAACGCGGCAGAAAATGGCGCGGAAGTCCGGGAAGAAACGCTGGTTGAAAAGCTGGAGTTCGGCCCGGAGGAGGTTGGCCTGACGCTCAGCGCGGCGGGGCTGACGCAAAAGATCCGTGCCCGTTATCTGTTGGATTGCAGCGGGCGCAATGCTGTCGTCGGCCAGTATTTCAAGCTCAAGCGCAACTACGAAACGCTTAAGAAATTTTCCGTCTTCGCCCATTACGAGAATGTGGCGCGGGATGAAGGCAAGGCCGGCACGTTTATCCGCATCATCCGGGCGCATGACCGCTGGTTCTGGATGATCCCGCTGTCGCCCACGAAAATGAGCATCGGTTTTGTCATGGATATCGCCGACTTCAAAGAGGCGAAGCAAACGCCGGATGTGGCGTTGGAAGAGAGTCTGCGCGAATATCCGACGATTTGGAATCGGATGAAACAGGCGACCCGGGTAACACCTGTGCATTCGGCGAGTGACTATTCCTATCGCAATACCAGTTTAGCCGGTGAACGCTGGCTGCTGGCAGGTGATGCCGCGGGCTTCATTGATCCCGTGTTCAGCACCGGGGTGTTTTTAGGCATTCGCTCTGGCGAAGGTGCAGCGGATGCTTTGGCTGAAGCACTGAAAAATCCGTCACAACGCGGGGCGGCTTTTGCCAAGTATGAACGGAGTGTCAACCGGGTGATGAATCTTTATCTGCGTTTCGTGAATAACTGGTATTTGCCGCATTTTGGTGAGGTCATTACACATCCGGTCGATCGCTTTCAACTTCCCGCCACGGTTAATACGGTGCTGGCAGGCAATCTGAGCAATGATTTCTCGCTCTGGTGGCGGATGGAATTATTTTATCTGGTCGTCTTTTTGCAAAAATATTTTCCCCTTTGTCCGCGGGTGCTGTCGTTGGCCAGACGGGTTCCAGTGTCAGTGCCGCAGAATTGAAATGCCCGTTACGCTTTGGTGGCCACCATCTGCTGCGCTTCTTCACGGCGGGAGCGGAAGATGGTATCCACGACGTTGCGAACATATTGCTCATCCGTGATGCCTTCGACGGTGTCCGGCGGAAATTCCACCAACGCGCGGAAATGAGCGGCCACTTCACGAAACAATTCCACGCGGGCAGCCGGGTCTAATTCGTCCCGCCGGAGCAATGATTGCAAGGCGACGGAAGCGTCCACGGGGGAAATGCGCTGGCGCAATCTGGCTTCCAGATGCGGGTGCATCCGCAAGGAATTGAATTTTCCCGCGAGCAACTGGTCGAGGTTGGGCTGAAAGACCTGCGGGGTCCGGATGACAATGGTGTTGGCTGCGAGATCGCCGAGCCGCTGGCCGCGCCGGTTGAGCAGGCAGGTCAGACCGCCCACCAAATAAAAGGTCGGCAACAGATCGACAAAGCGCAGCAGGTTGCGAATGACAATCTGGCTGAACTGAAGCCGCAGGCCGCTCGCATCCATCACGCGCAGACGCAGCACGCGTTTGCCGACGGTCTGCCCGCGCCAATACCATTCACACACGATGCCGTAGCCGATCTGGATCAGGAAATAGGCGAGGGTCAGAATGGCGAAGGTTATATCCGCGCTGATCACCCCCAGCAGTCCCAGCACCATTCCCGTCAACATTGACAAAGCCGAGATGCAGGTGACATCAATGAGCCACGCCAGAAAGCGGGTTACTGGCCCGGCCAGCAGGAGAGAGAAGACAATCCCTTCCGGCGTCTTGATCAGGAGAGTGCTGGTTTTACCCTCAGCCACGGCGACGGCCCTCGCTTTCGTTTTTGTCCAGGCCAGACCGGGTCAGGAAGGCATACAAGAGCACCAGCTCAATGAGGCCGAATCCGATTTTAACTACGTAAGGGATGACCGGCTCATGATATTGAG
>JBEHZA010000372.1:0-5511 GCA_048497895.1 Verrucomicrobiota bacterium | reverse complement strand
TGACCGACGTTTACGCTTAACTGATACAGGGAAATGTCCGTAGCGGCACTGACCGTGCCTAAAGCATTGCTGGCCAACAAAGTATAGTGCCCGGCTTGTGCCATTCCTAAGCCGGTCAAATTCAACGTCATCGAATTCGCCCCTGGAATGTCATTTCCATTCAACTGCCATTGATAACTCACCGGTTGCGTTCCACTGGAATTAAATGACAACACCGTGCTTCGTCCTGCCACCAGCGTCTGCTGATTAGGCATTACTGCCAGCAGTTGCGGACCTTGTTGATATTTGATGGTAGCGAAGTCAAATCCCGCACTCGCGTCAGCAGAACTGCCTGAAACAACGACGTTGCCAAAGGAGTCCACTGCTATGGAAACTGCTTGATCTAAAAGGTTTCCGGGAGAGTTATTATACGTTTGGCTCCAAATCAACGAACCGTAGGTGTCATATTTGATGGTCAGGAAATTAATATCCTTCGCCCCACCGCCTGTTTGTCCAGTCACGTAGAGATTACCCAGGGCGTCAACGGCCAGCGCCACCGGAATATCATACCGGCTGCCGGTCGAGTTATAACGTCTAACTCCAACGCCGTATCCTGTATCTGCCCAGGCTGCTGACAAAATCCCATTCGTATATCGCAACACCGCAAAATCCGCTACCGTTCCGGAATCCACTGAACTGCCCGCCACGAATACCTCTCCGGAACCACCCAATACCAACGCCACCCCCATATCGGAACCGCTCGCCGGACCATCGTAACGCGCTACCCAGACCTGATTTCCCGACGAATCGTATTGCAAGGTAACGATGTCTTCCGCCGTGCTCGTTCCCAACGATGAACCAGTAACAAAAACGTTCCCTGCGGAATCCACCGCTAGCGCATGTGGAATATCCGCGCCATTGCCGGAACCGTTGTAACGCCTCACCCCCACCCCAAAACCAGTATCCGCCCAGGTTGTCGAAGGCGTCCCGCTGGCGCTATACATGATCACCGCATAATCTTCCGCCGACGTCGTCCCCACCGAACTTCCCGTTACGTAAACATTCCCGGCACTATCCAGCGCGATGGCCGTAGGCTGATCCGAATCGCCCCCCGGCCCATTGTAACGAACCACCCAAACCTGATTTCCGGCGGCATCATATTTAAGCGTCGCAAAATCGCTGAACGAAGAAGCACCCACCGAATTACCCGTGACAAACACATTCCCCGCTCCATCCACCGCCATCGCCACGGCTTGATCATAACTGCCTGCCGGACCATCATAACGCCTCACCCCTACCCCATACCCGACATCTGCCCAGGTGTTCGAAGGTTGCCCGTTAGCTCCGTATTTGATCGTGGCGTAATCGTCGAAAGTTCCTATCCCCGCCGAGGTACCGGTCACGTACACGTTGCCACTCGCATCCACTGCGATTGCCACGGGAAAATCCCCCCCATTACCCGGTCCATTATAGCGGGCCAGCCACACCTGATTGCCGCTGGCATCATATTTGATGGTGACGTAATCTGCTGAAGAACTATCTCCCACTGAAGCTCCGGTAACGTAGGTATTGCCCAGCGCATCCACCGTCATCGCCCGCACAATATCCGAAGAACCCGCCGGGCCATCGTAGCGCGCCACCCATTGTTGCAACACCGGCGTTGTTGCCGCGTGCAATCGAGCCAGATTCCCTATCAGCCCAAACACACACCCAACAATCACCCCGAACCGGCTTAATTTATGCCCAGCCCAATAATGCACACCCATACAGCATTGCAGAATTTTCATTCTGCCATCGTGCGCACCTTACTGGACACGCGTCCACAAAGCACGAAATTTGTTTCGCACTGCCGGAACGCCGCTTCCGCTCAATCCCGCACCGCCGAAGCGACAAATTCCAGCACCCGCCGCAAACCATCATCACCGCCCAGACTGCCTTCATTATAGGGCGCGCGCGGAATCGGCTGCCAGCTATCGCGCGCGTGATTGTAATCGAACGGTTGCGGAATGCCCGTCAACGCCGGGTCATATTGGCCATCTTTGCCGCCAAGTTTGTAAATCACGATGTCCAGCGAAGGCACCACAAAAATTCCGAACCCGCCCGCACCCGATTTAAAGAACGCATCGCGCGGCGCGCCAATCACATGACCATCCGAGTTCTGCTCGAATTGCAGCGTCCACGGAGTATGCGGATTGAAGGGCGATTGCTGGCTGCACAACGCAATGTAATCCGCTGGCACCAATTGCTTCTCACCCCACTTGCCCTGGTGCAATAAACAATACGCAAAGCGCAACGCATCCGTCGCATGCACCGCGATGCTTCCCGCGCCATTCGCATGCGGCATCGTGTAATCACCGCGATGCAGGCAATAGCCCCACGCTCCCCAGCCCATCGGTTTCGCCAGCCGTTCCTGAATGTAATCCTGCAATTCCATCCCCGTCACATGCCGCAACACCAGCGACGCGATGTGTGGCGAAGGCGACGAATACGAAAATCCACCGCCCGGATTCGTCCACAACGGCACCTTCAACGACGACATATCCAGATCACGAATATTCTGTCCCGGCACCGCCTTCAATTGCTGCACCTTGCCTTGCACAATGCCAATCGGCGTTTGTCCCTCACCCCAATAGCCCGCCGTCATGCACAGCAATTGCCCCAGCGAAATCTCTGCCCGCCGCGGATCATCCAACGGGAACGCCTCCGGCAGGAATTTTTCCGTGAACACTTTCGTGTTCAAACCGTCCGGCATCTTGTCGTGAAACTCGTGCAGCATTACCCCGCAGGCAATGCTCGTAAACGCCTTGCCCGTCGAGGCCGTGTCCGGATTGGCGTTTCGATGGGCGCGGCCGAAATACTTTTCGTACACCAAATAACCATGGCGCACCACCAGCAAGCCGCCGTTCTGCGTGCCGCGTTCACAAATCTCATACGCCAGATCCAGCTTCTTTACATCCAGCCCTGCCACGTCGCGAATCGCCTTCGCATCTTTCAACGTGCGCCAGCCGCCTTGACTGTCCGGCGGCGGAAAATAATCCGCCGCGCGAACCAGCGACCCCATCGACACCACCAGCGTTAACGCTGCGGCCCATTGATAAAAGCGATCCGAAACTTTGCGTGCACAGGAAATCATGCGCCGATTAAACCAGCCCTTGGCGGCGGGTCAACCTTTCAGTTCCGGGATTCTTAAGAACCCCATTTCTCAAGCTTGATTTCAAGCCGTGACCGAGAAATGCTCACCGCATGACACCGAATCGCCGAACCTTTCTCAAGCAAGTGGGCTTGAGCAGTGCCGCTCTCAGTCTGGTAACTTTTCTCCCCGGTTGCCAAACCTCCCATTCACTCTCCACTTACGGACTCCCGCGTAGCACGCCCGAAGCCGAAGGCGTTTCCTCCGCCGGCCTCCTCGCCTTTTTCGACGCTCTGGAAAAGAGCAAACACGAGTTGCACAGCTTCATGCTCGTGCGCCACGGCAAAGTCATCGCCGAAGGCTGGTGGACTCCTTACGGACCGGAGTTCAAGCACACCATGTATTCCATGAGCAAGAGTTTTACTTCTACCGCTGTCGGACTGGCGGTCGCGGAAAAACGTCTCACCGTCGAAGACCCGGTCACCAAATTCTTCCCGCAAGACCTGCCGCCTTCGATCAGCGAAAATCTCGCTGCGCTGCGCGTGAAACATCTTTTAACCATGTCCGTTGGCCATGAGAAAGACCCCACCGGTCCCGTCGTTGCCACGGAGAATTGGGTTAAAACCTTTCTCGCCACGCCAATTACTAAACCGCCCGGCACCCTCTTCGTTTACAACAGCGTTGCCACCTACATGCTGTCCGCCATCGTGCAAAAAATTACGGGACAAAAGATCGTCGATTATCTTACACCGCGACTCTTCACCCCGCTGGGCATTGAAGGAGCGACGTGGGAAACCTGTCCTTTGGGCATCAACACCGGCGGTTGGGGACTCAGCGTTCCTACCGAAGCCCTTGCCAAGTTCGGCCAACTCTATCTCCAGAAAGGCCATTGGAAAGGCCGTCAGCTTCTTTCCGAAAAATGGGTGAACGAAGCCACCACCTTTAAGATTCAACAACCTCTCCCCGCTAAACCTGCGCGACCTAATTCTCAGAACGATTGGCTGCAAGGTTACTGCTACCAATTCTGGCGCTGCCAGCACAACGGCTTTCGCGGTGATGGCGCTTTTGGACAATACACCATTGTCCTCCCGGAAAAAGACACCGTCATTATTATGACCGGCGAAAGCTCCAACATGCAGGGCGAACTCGATCTCGTTTGGGAACACCTGTTGCCCGCCTTGAAACTCAAAGCACTGCCAGCTAATCTCCTGACTCAGGCACGCTTGCAACAAACCCTGACCTCGCTCGCCTTGCCTGTGCCCGTCGGAGCCAGCACTTCCTCAGCCCTCAATCGCGTCGCCGGTAAGACTTATCAGATTGAGCCCAACGCCCTCGGTTTGGAATCCGTTTCTTTCGCCTTCACCAAGAATGCCTGCACTGTCACCTTCAAGGACGCCCAGCAGACCTATCCGGTCCTTTGCGGTTTGAGCGACTGGCAACGCGGTGAAACCACCCTGCCCGGCACTCCACCCCGGCTCATCTCCGGCGGCATGCCCAAACGCGGCACCCCGGCCAAAGTTGCCGCCCGTGGCGCCTGGAAGAATGACACCACCTTTGAAATGGCCTGGCGCTATTACGAAACGCCCCATCACGACACCGTCACCTGCCAGTTCGACGGCGATAAAGTAACCGTCGCGTTCGTCAACAGCATCGTGCAAATGCGCAACGCCAAAGACAGCCGCCCCTTATTAATCGGCCAACGCCCAACCTGAACCAGCTCACGAACACTCCCGCCCCGCCAGACACGAAACGCCTGTCGGGGCATTTTCTTGCCCCCATCATTCATATTTCAAAGAACAAACCGTCAAATCCACAACCTTCAGCCCTGACCACCTCCGTTCCCTTCAATGTAGCGCAGTTGTCCCGACTGCCGTACCGCAGGCATCCTGCCTGCTTCGATTGCCTTCAATTCCGCACATAAATTATCCCTGAATAGCCCTGAATAAGCCTGACACCACTGGTGGGGTGAGACTCCGTCGAACCCTGATATAAGCTCCCGCAAGGTGTCGTCCTCATCCGTGTGAATCAGTGTGTATCCGTGGTTTAAATTTGATCCTTCTTTCGGTTTCACTCCGTCTTAAGCTATTCAATCGGGCATTTTCTCAGTTCCGCACTCCGCATTCCGAAATCCGCACTTAAATTAGCCCTGAATAAGCCTGACACCACTGGTGGGGTGAGACTCCGTCGAACCCTGATATAAGGCTCCCGCAAGGTGTCGTCCTCATCCGTGTGAATCAGCGTATATCCATGGTTTAAATTTGATCCTTCTTTCGGTTTCACTCCGTCTTAAGCTATTCAATCTTACGGGCATTTTCTCAGTTCCGCACTCCGCATTCCGAAATCCGCACTTAAATTAGCCCTGAATAAGCCTGACACCACTGGTGGGGTGAGACTCCGTCGAA
>JBEHZA010000371.1:0-5512 GCA_048497895.1 Verrucomicrobiota bacterium | reverse complement strand
AGTGCGATCGTTTCACCCGGCAAGCCCACCACCCGCTTCATGACCTGATTTCCTTCTTCATTCTGGAAGGCGACGATTTCCCACCGGCGTGGAGCACGCCAATGTTTCGTAATCCGTTCGCTCATCACCCAATCCCCGTTTTGTTGCGAGGTGCCGCGAAGGGTTGGGCTCATGGACGGCGAAACCATCACCGAGAGATCGAAACAGGTGTGATAGATAATGAAATAAAGGCCGGTGATGGCCAGGCACCGCTCGATCCAATGACAAATGAACCGTAGTTGCGTTCGCGTTTGTCTAGGGTGTGTTGCCAGGCAACTCATGTGATGGTGATGAAACTGCCGTAGTCTGCTCGACGATTTGCCGTATTTCCGACTGCCGCTGCTCCTGAATCATTTTTTCCGAACGCGTCGTGCCTTGACTGCAATGGCTGTGCCCCAATGACGGCATCAGGAAAAATACACCCGCAGCTACGGCGGCCAGACTCATAATGACTGGTGGTTCCGAGAGGTAAGAGCGGGGCACTGGTAATGGTTCAGATGGTTGTGGTGAGTCTGATAGATTTTCGGTTGCTTCCATATTCGCTCCTTAATTTGAGGTTTAAACCTGACAAAAGTGTTTGTATATAAACTTGATTTTAATGTCAAGAACTATCATTTACTATACAATTAAAACTTCCTGTATTAGCTTAAAGCCAAGGTGATTTGTCGGAGGTTCAATTTCTTAACCTGTTTTCAACAAGTCTGTTGGATGGAAATCCTCTGCTTTGAAAGGCGCATTTAAACCGCAAAATACCCTATGAGTGCATTATATTATCCCACCATTATCCTCCTGCTTGCTACGGTTGGCGTTTTCACGGGGCGCGTTTGCGCGCGAATGGTCAAACCCTGTTGGATTTTGGGTTATCTTCTGCCGTTAAGCGTCATTGGAATCATTGGTCTGCAGAAACATTATCCGTGGCTTGATTTCGTTGCTCCGTTTTCTTGGATTGCTGGCAGTAAAACGAAGTTGCTACTGCTTGCTTTTGCCACTCCGGTCTTATTGGTCACACCATTAGAGCGGGTGCAAAACCGGCGGTTAAAATGGTTGGGAATCATTTTTCTTGGCGCGTTTCTCCTGCAGTTTTGCTTTCTGCCCGTCGTGCTCCCGATTTTTAACCGGGCACAGTTATTAAGCCTGAAAACGGATGTGGATGAAGACGGGGTTTGCCTGCAACGCACGGGATACACCTGTGGCCCGGCAGCGGCTGTAACGGCCTTGCGCCGGCTTGGCCTGTCAGCCGAGGAAGGTTCGCTGGCCGTCATCGCGGGAACCACGCAGTTCAACGGCACACAGCCTGATGTTCTGGCTGAAGCGTTGCGCCAGCATTACTCAACAAACGGGCTGCGCGCGGAGTATCGGGCTTTCCAATCAATTAAGGAATTGAAAGGGATCGGTCTGACACTCGCAGTCGTTAAGTATGGTTTCATGCTGGACCATTACGTCACGGTTCTGGAAGTGACCGATCGCGAGGTGATCGTGGGCGACCCGCTGGAGGGCAGGGTGCATTATTCGTATGCCGATTTCGGGAACCGTTGGCGATATTCCGGAGTGGTGCTCAGCCGTGGCATTTCCGTAGCGGAATAAATCCGGTGGACTATTGCATCGGCAAAAACAATTCTACCCGCTCGGTTCCCCGTAAAACGGTAGCCGTGATCTTTTCGCCCGCCGGATGCTTTTGTAATAGTTGACCCATTAATTCGCCTTCGGTCAGGCGTTGGGTCATTCCGGCCAGTGCGATAATGACGTCGCCCTGTTGAAATCCGGCATTCTTCGCGGCGGCATGTTTGCCATATTGGCCCACGCTTTTGACGTGCAGCGCCAGCGCGGTGAGTTCGATTTTTCCCGCGTGCCGCGCTTCGTCCGTCAGATCCTCCAGCACCATTCCACCGGTGACCATGCCGCGCATGCCCCAAACGCCCACCCGTTTGGAGATATCTGAATGCGTGCGCCAGCCGTTGGGTAATTCCAGTTGCAAGGTCTTTTCTTTGCCATTTCGTTTTATGACCACCGGCAGAGTATCGGCTTCACGGGCCTGTTGCAGAACCCAGCTTACGTCAGCCAGGGAGACCAGCGGTTGGCCTGCCATAGAAAGCAGATCATCGCCCGGTTGCACACCCGCGCGCGCCGCGATGGAACCGGTTGCAACCGATTCTGCGTGCGCAATTTGATCGGCCGCCAGGGTGAAACCGATGGTCTCGGGGGCGGGCATTGGGTAAATGAGTTCCGGCGGGATGGGTTTGCCTTCGGTGCGATAGGAGAGCCGGAACGCATCGCCGATTTGATGGCAATGCACGCAGCTCGCCACGACCTTGCCATTCCAATCCAGATCAAGTTTGTATTTGCTCACGAGGCTGGGAATTTCAACGGTGGTTTTATAAGGAGTAGGACGTCCTTGCTTTCCGGCCAATGTGGCCTTATTGGCCGGATAATCACGGTGAATTTCCAATGCAGCTTCCAGGGCTCGCGTGAAACCAGCGGTCGTTTTATCCGAGGGATCTTTTTGGTGCCGCCAGGAGCCGTATCGTCCATAGACAGTGCCATCGCCATTAAAGAAAATAGTGGAAAAAGAGAGATCGTAATCGAATTGAAAGAGCGACAGGTCGAGCGCGTTCGCATTCATGACGCGCACACAGACGAACTGATTCAGGAGCGGCGCAAAATCCGCTTCACGATCCAGCACGCGTGAGTCGATTCCGGCGCAGGCGAGACAGGGGATGCACCGTAACACGACGAGGAGCGGTTTGCCGGTGCGTTTGGCTTCTTCAAAACCGCGCTGCCAATCGTTGTAAATCCAGCGCGTATCATGTTCCAGCGCGGCGCGATCGTTGCGCACCGCCCCCTCACGATCTTTGACTGTTTCAGCGAAGCCAGAGGAGAGCAGGCATAGGCTAATGCTGACAGTGAGCCACCCGGAAATTTTCATCGCCCAAAGTTGCTCTACGCGGCGCGCTTCGTCAATCGCGCCTTACGGGCTCACTCTTCACCGTCGAAGTATTCGATCGGTTCGGAACGCAGGATGCGTCGTTCCGGCATCCGCACGCCCCATTTTTGGCTGTCGGGATAATACGTGGATTCTCCGAACGGGTTATCCGCCACCACGTAAAGGATTAAATCCTGCGTGCTGTCATTGATGAGTTGGTGCGGTTCACCCGGTTTGAAAATAAACGCGTCGCCCGGTTCAATGGGCGTCGTGCCTTCACTATGTCGCACGCTGCCCGTGCCGGAAATCACATGATAAAATTCCCACTGCGCGCTGTGCGAGTGATAAGGGTAGGGCGTTTTCCCCGCTGGAATACGGACAATCTCCACATCAAACGGATGCCGTTCCAGAAGGTCGGTTGATTGTGGTTTGCGTCCCAATGCTTCAGAGACTTCCTTGCCTGCGCCAATAAATTTTCCTTTGGGCGACGTCCAGGTTTCTTCGGCCAGCCGGTGAGTATTTATTTTAAGCATAAGATTTTTGAAAGGGGGAATCCGCCATCGATTTTCAACTGCCTGACCAGCGTCAGAGCATGCTCCAACTGCTTGAAAATTCAATCGCGAACTCCCTCCTTGAGTTGAGGTTAAACGTTCAACGCAATCCGCCGGTGATGAGGAAGGTTTCACCCGTGATCCAGGCCGAATCTTCAGAAGCGAGAAAGACCGCTGCCGGAGCGATGTCCTGAGTTTGGCCAATGCGGCCTAGCGGGGTTTGCGCTTCCAACTGCTTGCGGAAATCACTTTCGATGAAGCCCGCCGTATGCACGCCTTCCGTATCCACCATGCCGGGATTAATCGCGTTGACGCGAATCTTGCGCGCGCCAAATTCCTTGGCCCAGACCCGAGTAATCCCATCGACGGCGGCTTTGGTTGCCGTGTAAACAGTCGAATTCGGCGGAGCAATCGTGGTCACCCCGGAACTGATGTTGATAATGCTGCCACCCGTGGCCGGAAAATGTTTCACCGCTTCCTTGGCAGTGAAGATCAAGCCCAGTACATTCAGATTGAATTGCTTGTAGAAATGTTCCTCCGTTACGGTTTCCAACGGGGCGAATTCGTAAATGCCTGCGTTATTGACCAGGACATCCACTTTGCCGAACGCTTTCTTGGTCTCCGCGAAGAGTGATTCGATCTCGGCTTGTTTGCTGACGTCTGCTTGCACGGCGATGGCTTTGCCGCCTTGACTGGTAATCTCCGCGACGACGCGATCAGCGCCGGCTTTGCTGGAGGCGTAGTTGACCACGACAGCGGCCCCTTCTGCAGCCAGATGTTTGGCGATACCCGCTCCGATACCTTTGGAGGCTCCGGTGACGACGGCTACTTTACCTGCTAACTTTTTGGTGATGCTGTTGCTCATATGCTGTTTCGTTTAGATGTTGTTGTTTTTATTGTTACTCAAAAAGTAACAAAATTGTTAAAATTTTTTTAGTCCGGTTTAAGGTCCGTGATCACTTCAGCGAGGCTGATTTTAGCGAGGCTTTCTTCCATGGCCTGCTGGGTTTTTCCCAGAACTTTTTCCAGCGCGGATTTAATGTGGCAACTCACCGCGCAGGGCTTTTGCTCGGCATATGTATGGATCGAAAAGGCCTTGGGGGCATCGACGGCGCGGTATATATCCAACAGGGAAATAGCCTCTGGTTTGCGGGCCAGCCAGCAAGCGCCTGCTTTGCCGGTAGCGGTGTTAATCAGCCCGGCCTTGGAGAGTTTCGACAGAATGCGCCGGACAAAACTGGGGCTGGTATTCACACTCCTCGCCAGCTCACTGGAGGTCACATCCTTTCCGCACTGGCAACCCAGGCCAGCTAGAATATGCACCGCAATCGAGAACTGTGTATTTACTGCCACTTCTGTTACTATAAAAGTAACAGAATAAAACGCAACTTCTTTTTAAAGATTTTTTAGGAACCGATTGAACGCGTGGGCCTGGCGTAACTAATTCCATCGGCGAACGTCTTTAAAATCAGTGATGAAAACATTTCCTCGATACTTGGCTTTGACGTTCAGCTTGCTGGCTTTTCTGATCTTCAGTTCCGCGTGCAGTTCCGGTGCGGTCGGATTGGGTGAAGGTTTTCAGATAATGGAATTCACCGTGGACGGCGTGACACGGGAAGCCTTGGTCTATACGCCCGCTACTGCGAAGACAAAGGCTGCCCCGTTGGTATTTGTTTTTCACGGACACGGCGGCAGTTCGCTGAATGCCGTGCGGAGCTTTGCGTTGAACCGGCACTGGCCGGAAGCGATTTCCGTTTATATGCAGGGCTTGAACACGCCCGGAAAATTGACCGACCCGGAAGGGAAGAAAGCGGGCTGGCAATCGGCGATGGGCGATCAAGGTGATCGTGATGTAAAATTTTTCGACGCGGTGCTCACACGTCTAAAGCAGGATTATCAGGTGGATGAGAAACGCATTTATTGCACCGGCCATTCAAACGGCGGTGGGTTCACGTATCTCCTGTGGGCCGCTCGCGGTGACATTTTCGCGGCGATGGCGCCT
>JBEHZA010000370.1:0-5521 GCA_048497895.1 Verrucomicrobiota bacterium | reverse complement strand
CGCGAGTGGTGGCGGCGCGACGGTGAAAACGTTAGATGTGTGGAGTATGAAATCGATTTGGTAATGCGGACAGCGACCGTCCCCGGTCGCAGCAAGGTCTGCATGATTGAACGGGTTTGAAATATCCAACATCGTTTGACGGGATTACATTGCTGCGACCGGGACGGTCGCTGTCCGGGGGTTGCGCGGGGTGGCTGGTTGCTTCATATTCTTTATGTGAGTACCCCGGCAATGAGTCATGGGGTGTTGTATGAAGAAAGAATTGCCGTATCCGGATCATTTTCATTTATCCGCCGTCGAAGGCTGGTTGATGCTGGGTGACAGCAGTGAAGCGTTGGTGGAATTAAACCGGCTTTCACTGATCTCCCGGCAACGCCCGGAAGTGCTGGAGCTGGAGTGGCAGATTTACGCCACGGGCCAGCGTTGGGAACTGGCGCTGCAAGTGGCGCAGGAGTTGATGAAAGTTGCGCCCAAACGTTCGTTCGGTTGGATTCATCAGGCTTACAGTTTGCGGCGGGTGCCGGGTGGCGGGTTGGATCGTGCCTGGGAGGCGTTGCTCCCGGCGGTGAAACTTTTTCCCAACGAAAAATTAATTCCTTACAATCTGGCCTGTTACGCCGCGCAATTGGGACGCCCGGTAGAAGCGTGGGATTGGCTGCATCGCGCCATGGAAGCGGCAGGGGACGTAGAGCTGATCAAAAAGATGGCATTGTGCGACGATGATCTGAAGGAGCTTTGGCCCCGGATCAAATCACTTTAACTGGATTTTCCGGCGACGATTACCAGTCCGGCCACGCCGCAAACCGCGCCACCCACCGTCAACCACATGGTCTTATTGCTCGGTGATCCGCTGAAGACTTGCGTCACTTTGGATTCCACGGATTGCCGCGCCTGATAAGCGAAAACCAGCAGAACGGTTCCACCGACGAGCAGCGCTACTCCCATTGCTTTTTTCATTTACTGTCCTTTCTTGTATTGGTTCACCGTGTGACCGCCAGCACGCTTTGCAATGCCTGCCCCGTGTGGCTCTCCGGCACGGCAGCCAGATGTTCTGGCGTTCCTTGCGCGATGACGCGTCCACCTTGGTCGCCCGCGTCCGGTCCGAGATCAATAATCCAATCGGCGCATTTGATTACGTCCAGATTGTGTTCAATCACCAGCACGGAATGTCCCGCATCGACGAGCCGTTGGAACACATTTAACAGTACGCGCACGTCATCGAAATGCAAGCCGGTCGTCGGTTCATCAAAGAGAAAGAGGGTGGGTTTGGCCTGTGCGGTTTCGGCCTGCGTAAATTCCGCGAGATGACGAACGAGCTTGAGACGCTGGCTTTCGCCGCCGGACAACGTGTTAATCGGCTGACCGAGCCGCAAGTAACCCAGACCCACTTCCTGCAATAATTTCAAGCTTTCGCCCGCGCGTTTTGCCGGGCGCGAATCCGCGAAGCCCGCGAGGAATTGCACAACTTCATCCACGGTGGCTTCGAGGAGATCGGCGATGCTCCAATCTTTAAATTTGGAATGCGAAGTGCGGACTGCGGAATTTTCCGAAAGCGGAATGATCGAAGGTGAGCTGCTGGAAATTTTTACTTCAAGGATGTGTGGGCGATAGCGGCGGCCGTTGCACTCGGGGCAGCGGATGAAGACGTCGCTGAGAAATTGCATTTCAATTTTCTCGAAGCCGACACCGCGGCAGCGTTCGCATTGGCCCTGGCCGGAATTGAAGCTGAACGCGCTGCTGTTCAGGCCGCGTTGCTTCGCGAGTTCGGATTGCGCGAAGAGATCGCGAATATCCTCAAACGCGCCGATGTAAACGGCGGGATTGGAACGCGGCGTTTTGCCGAGACTGGCTTGATCTACCAGCACGACGCGTCCGAGTTTTTCCCAGCCGGTGACGGTGGCGGAAGCGTGCTGGGCTTCGCCAGTTTCCTCGCTGCTGTCGCTGGCGTCGTCATCCGCGGATGATTCCGTGAGCGCGGGACCGGTGGCCTTGAGTTTGGCTTCGAGCGCGGGCAGAAGGACTTCGCGGATCAGTGTGGTCTTGCCGGAACCGCTCACGCCGGTGATGCCAATAAAGCGGCCTAGCGGAATCTCCACGCTGACGTCCTGCAAATTGTGCAACGTGGCGTGAGTGAGGCTTAAGATGCTCGCGCCGCGCTCTGATAAAGTAATTGGGCGACGCGACGGAATTTCTACGCGTTTGTGTCCGCTCAAATATTGGCCGGTGAGCGAGGTTTTGGACTTCAAGGCTTCCGCGAACGGACCCTGGAAAACGATTTGCCCGCCGGATTCACCATGGCCGGGACCAATATCAACAATCTGATCGGCGGCGCGCATGACGCTGGCCTCATGTTCCACGACGACGACGGTGTTGCCCTGATCGCGCAGGCGTTGGAGGATGCGCACGAGGCGGTCAGTGTCCCGTGGATGCAGACCCACGCTCGGTTCATCGAGCACAAAGAGCGTGTTCACCAGGCGCGTGCCGAGGCAGGAGGTGAGGTTGACGCGTTCGGTTTCGCCGCCGGAGAGTGAACGCGTGGGGCGGTCGAGCGTGAGATAGCCGAGGCCGACTTCCACGAGATAACCGAGGCGCGAACGGACTTCGTTCAACACGAGGCCGAGCGGATCGGTGGCCTTGGGCTGATATTGCTCCGCGAGTTGAGTGACGAGCGCGAAGGCATCGCGAATGGCGAGCGTGTAGAAATCGGAGAGGGTGATGGCGGATTTTGCAACATCAGCATCGGAGGTAAGAGATTGTTGGCCTCCTCTCCCCAGCCCTCTCCTCCTTTCAGGAAGAGAGGGAGAAGAAGCCGGAGCGTTGGCGTCTATGGACGTTGCGGCTGTATTCGGCAAAGGCAGTTTGAATAGCAGCGAATCCGGTTGGAAACGCTGGCCGCGGCACGCGGGGCAGGGGACATAAGCACGATAGCGGGACAGCAGCACGCGCACGTGCATTTTGTACGCCTTGGATTCCAGCCAGCGGAAATAACCTTTCACGCCATACCAGAGCTTCGGCCATTTGTGGTCTTCGTCGATGCCGTAATCCGGATCGCCATCAATTACCCAGCGCTGAATATCGGCTGGCAGATCACGGAATGGCACGTTCATCGGCACTTTGCGCTTCTTGCAAAACCTCGTGAGGTCTTCCTGGCTCTCGAGGCCGTGACCGGTGAGCCACGGTTTGACGACGCCTTCCGCGAGCGTTTTGGACGTGTCCGGAACGGCGATTTGATAATCGATCGTGATCGTGCGACCGAAACCGCGGCACATCGGACACGCGCCGAGCGGATGATTAAAGCTAAACAGTGCCGGTGACGGCTCCCGATATTCCAGATCGCACGGCGCACAGTGAAACCGATTTGAGAAATGGAGCGGCGCGACCGGCTTTTCCTGCCAGCGGTAGAGCGTTACTTTGCCTTTACCGAAATGATAGGCCTGTTCGCACGCTTCAATGAAGCGGGCGCGATTGGCCGTCGCCGGTTTCAAACGATCTTGAAGGATGACCAGTGCGGCGGGCTTCGCCTGTTCCAATGTGGCGAGGGCTTCGTCCACGCGCAGGATAGTATCACCGTGCAGGAGTCGTTGGTAACCTTGCCTGGAAATCAGCGCGAGCGATTCGGCCAGCGGAATTTTATCTGAGAGTGGCAGCGTGAAGGTGATCAGGACGTCGCTGGTATTATCGTCAGCAGCGAGCACGGCTTCCCAGATTTGTTTGGGTGAATCTTTGCGCACGGGCCGTCCGCATTGGCGGCAGTAAAGCTGCGCGACATGCGACCAGAGCAGCTTCATGTGGTCGCAAATTTCCGTCATCGTGCCGACGGTTGAGCGGGTGGTCTTGACCGAATTGCGCTGCTCGATGGCGATGGCGGGGGGAATGCCTTCAATGCTATCGACCTGCGGCTTGTCCATGCGGTCGAAGAATTGCCGCGCGTAGGGCGAAAAAGTCTCAATGTAACGCCGCTGGCCTTCGGCAAACAGCGTGTCGAACGCGAGCGAACTCTTGCCGGAACCGCTCAAGCCGGTGATGACGATGAGCCGGTGCAACGGCAGATCGAGATCAAAATTCTTCAGATTATTATGCCGGACCCCGCGCAACCGGATGACCGGCAATGACGACACTTTCGACATGGTCGCGCAATGTAGCTGGGGAGCGCGGTATGTCAACTGCTGGAAAGTGAATTTGTGGGGGTGGGAAACAACGAAGGCGCGAATTAGATGCGATATTTGGCTGTCGAAACGTGTATGCAAGATGCAAGACGAGTGAAGTGATAACTAACGGATCTTGAGTTCCGGTTCCATTCGAAAGGAAATCTAGCTTGCGGGACGAATAGTTTGGCCTAAGATTTAATTTCAAGGAAATCCATATGCCAAAGGAAATAGGGAAGGCTATAATCGGAAATACTCTTTATCCGTGGGAGTTGAAAGTCAACTCACGCCGACAAACTTGCTTGGTGTTCTTTGTCTTTCTCGTGTCAGTTGCGTCCTTGTTACCAATCGAACGGATTTTAAAGGTGAATAATCAAAATTATGATGCGAAATGACGATACTTAAAACCATTGCGGAAGAATTGGCTGACCATTTATGGAAAGCTGCAAAGGAGTATGTTGCTAACGATGGCAAAGCGGAAGAACGGGAATTGGTTGCTCGCATCGAAACTCATCTCAACTACGTCAGCAATTGGTGTTCGAGTTACAATTTTATCGGGCTCGGGAAGCCCAAAAGCGTTCGCAATGAAACCGTTTCTCTCCGTTTCGACCCTACTCCCCGTCGATACCGTGGTTACGCTCAAGCTAAAGAACACTCGAAAAAGAACTTCTACTGCATCCTGGAAGCTTCATGCTCTTAGGCGATCCTGGTACTGGCAAGACCACCACGCTCAAGCGCATGGCGCTTGCACTCTTAACTTCATCTCCGCTATCGGAAAGCGATGTTTACCAGTTTCCTCTCGTACTGATACTTCGAGACCTTTCCGACGATCAATTTCTTTGTGAAGCAATCGCAAACGTCTTAGGGTTAAAATACACTAAAACTAAACGGAAAAGACAAAAAGGTGAGGAAAGAACCGAAGGCTCATACGCTCGCCGATCTTATGATATTAAAATTAATGAGTATGAAATTGATGATGTTTTAGCCAAAGTGCTCAATTCGACGAAAGCGGTCGTGATTCTTGATGGTTTGGATGAGGTTAGCAGAGTTCGCAAGGCAGTTATTGAAGATGAAACCCAGAGACTTTCTTTGCGGTTGAAGACGAGTAAAGTAATATTAACATGCCGTTCCGGAGATTATCGTTCAAATATGGAGGGATTTCAAATTCTAGAAATCCTCCCGTTAAGCCAGGAAGAAATCGAACAGATCGCAAATCTTTGGTTGGAAGATAACGGGCCTTTTCTTAAAAAATTAAGAGAGTTACCCTATTGCGATATCTGGAGTTCCCCCGAGAAAGTGGACAGTGGATTAGCTAGTTATGTTTGTAGTTGGATTTGGATTCAAAGTCCACAGGTGATTGGTAGCCCAGAGCGCTG
>JBEHZA010000369.1:0-5530 GCA_048497895.1 Verrucomicrobiota bacterium | reverse complement strand
ACCCCAGTTACCGGCTCCGGCGACCCATCCAAAGCCATCAATGAAATCGAATCGCGAGTTTTTTCAGGCCATTCCTGGATGCAGGCACAGCGAAAATTTTTCTCAACAGTAAATGCGTGGGCAGAAAGGCCACCAGCCAAAGTCCACTCAACAGCAGGATCACATACAGGTTCTGATTGACCCAGGTTTGCGGCTGCTGGTCATTAAAACCGTAAACATAGTTTAGATTGATCGGCGTGTTGGGATTTGCCAAATGAACGCCCGCCGGTGGCGTGAAAAAATAGCAGCTGAGCACCAACGCCGTAGCTACACCGCTCCACGCTATCATTCCTCGCGGATCATACCCCACGTGAACGAGCAGCCAGATCAACAACACCGGCAGCCAGCCGTGAAAAAGGGAAAGACCGCGGATGAACAACGACAGATGAGGGTCAAACATATAGTTCGTCAACCCCAGCAGATGAATTCCCAGTAACTGACCAAGGAAGTCCAGAACCCAAAGACCTTGCGGCAGCAAAATTCCCACCGCACACATGCTGATCAGCAAAGGGCTTTCGGTCCACATGCCGATCACGGTGAGAATGAGCGCCGCATCACAGAACCATAAGAAATTCGTCGGCCCATAGGTATGCCAATAAACCGGGATCAACACAGCTAAAAAGGCCGTCACCGCCCAGGTAGCCGGGAGCGGGATTTTCCGCTGGGGCCTTGGGCTTCGCTCACCGGAAGTAACATTCACGGGAAGCTCGGATTTCATGAATCGCTGAAAACGTGGTTTACTTTGCTTCAGGCGCGACGGGTTTAGTCCCGGCCAGCGCATTCAAAATGGTCCTTTGCACCGAGGGATTGAAGAGATTCCCCAGATGTCCGCCTTGCGCGAAGACCGTCATTTGTTCCGGAGTAAACGTCGCGTGGAGCCACGTAAAATCCTCCTTCGTAAGCAGAAAATCATTTTGATTCACGATAACGCGCACCTCGGGATTGGCGCGCAGACCGGCCTCATAACTTCGCAAATCACCGGCTTTTTCAAGCGTCTCTGCCACCGGCACAGCCATTCCCCGGGCCTGGTAATAGGGCGTGGCAAATTTCTCAAAATAGTCGTGATACGAATACTCCAGAATCTCCTGATACACCGGATCGCGCCTCAAATTCACGATTCGATGTTGGAGAATCCGTTGATTATTTCTCCGCTGACTGCTGAAAATAATGTCCCGCAAATGCAATCGAAATTCCAATCCGATGAGAAATTTGGATTCGATGGCATCGAAGGGCAGGGTGGTGTTCGGAGTCAATGTCCCCTTGCTCAATGCGGCCACTTTCAAAAAAGTATTTTCCGTGTTGGCTACCCGGTCTGCCGCCGGCCATCCCAGAGGCGCCCGGTAAAACTCGTCCAGTTTGTTCACCCCTTGCACCATGCGCACCGGGGTATTAATAGCCACGTAGCGATTAAACTTCAGCAGGGGAAGTTGATTAGTGGAAGCTGTGCCAGCAATATACAAGGACTCGATGGCGCCCATGGAATAACCCATCAGCAATTTATCGCCCAACCGGCCCGGATAAGACGCATTCAACCGGTGATCGATTTGCGTCAGCGCCGAATGCAAATCCCGTCCATCCACCGGCAGATAAGCCGGCAGCGCCACCGAGGAAGCGTGTTCCATAAATTCGGAGTTGAACACGCTGCTCACACACACGGCGGAGTAGCCATGTTTGAAAACAAGTTCCGCCAGCGCCAATGACGGCTGCGACAACCGATGTGAGCCTAAACCGGGAACGATATAAACGATCGGCGCGTTCCCCGGTTGCAACCAAAAGGTGAATTTCAATTTCCGGCCCGTCGTCGGAATCAGCACTTCGCGGGTTTTTCCGTGATCCGGAAAATCCAGATCCTTGTAAGTGAAAAAGACCGATTCCAGCGTTTCCAGAGAAGCTTCATCCTGTTTTCCTTTCACTTGGAAATCCGCCACCCGGTTGGCCCGCGCAAAGGTCCAGGCATATTGCACCTCGGAATACGGGTCCATTTCCGCCTGACTGAAACGCACGGTTTCGTTCACCGTATCCGTGAAATCATTGTACATGATTCCATAATTGACGTACGTGTAAGGACCGAAATACGTCAGCGGATCATTCGCGTCAAATTTGTAGGGGGAAATATAAAATAACGGATTCGTGGCCGTGTCCGCTGCCAGACCAACCGTGTCCCGGTCGTTGCTGGGACCATAAACCGGCAACATAATGAAACAGTGCGGCCGCCAGCCCCATTGCCCAAATGTCTGCCCGAAGTCAGCTTCCGATTTCGGAATTTTCCATTTGTCCGCTACATTAAACAAGCCGCCAACTCCTGCCGTGGTATTGCAAAAAAACCGGTAGGATTCATCGCGCGCGCCACTCCATTTTCCCTGAAGCAAATTATTAATCAATCGGCCCGGGTAAGTGAGATTTTTTCCAAAATTGCCGATGCTGGTTCGCACTGGTTTCACTACGATAAACCGGTAAACCTTGCTCGTCGGCTTGATCACACCCGTCATGAGCCCTTTATTAAAAGCCCACACAGCTCGATTTAACGGCTCAATCGGATCGGGAACAGATTTCGGAAGGATGACCTTCTCCACCACGGCTGGCTGGGCCGGGTTGGGATTGGCATCCGGGTCCTGCCCACGGGCAAATAAAGGCAACCACACGGATAAAAAGATCACTGCCAGATGGCGAAGACTCCGGCGTGATCGCACCGGGCCGCGAGGAACCGTTGGGGTTGCGGAGATAATTCCCTTCAATATTTCGTATAAGAAAGCGAGCCCAACGTCATTGCCGGGCTCATCCGTGCGTAGCGGATGAGGACGGGAAAATCTGCTGCGAGTCACAGACAAACCTTGCTTGATTAAAACTGCCTCCACGGTCCCTTCCGTCCAGCGGACAGGCAGACTGGTTCGGTTGTTCGTGGATATGGGCGGAACGGCATCCAACCGGTAGCAATGAATCATTCGTGGTGCTTTCATAACGATTGAGGACGCAAGCCAGGAGGAACGCGTGCGACATTAAGTTCGTGGTCCGGAAAACCAATCAGCCCAATTTCCCATGCCTGGAACAGGATCGAGGTCGGAAAAATATCAGCGCCCCGGTGTAAGGCTAAAGCCATAGTATGGATGATTGAGGATGGTGATCGCCATGGACCTCTGGAATTGAGTTTCGCCAGGGCGGCTTAAAAGCTACGGGCGGGTGTTATTGCCAATTGGTCTCGAATGCACGCGAGGCCAGCGGAGGAACATACTCCCCGCCCGTTTTCCAAAAAAGACGTTGATCCGGCCAGGGGCTTCCCCATTGCAGCGTGCCAGACCTCCAACTTTGCAGAACTTCGCTTTTAACCACTTCCTAACCATATCCGTGTTACCCTACTCCCGCTATTGCGGATTTGCCCTGGGGTGTTACCCTCATTTGAAGTTTTTTCCAACCGGCAACTGTCTATCTCCGGGCTCACGTAATAGTTACACCCGCACCTCACTCTCAATAATTCCCTCCGCGATCGCATAGCGGGTGAGTCCGGCAATATCATGAATATTGAGTTTTGCCATGAGATGCTGCCGGTGCTTGTCGATCGTTTTAAAGCTGACGCCCAATTCCGCTGCGACTTGCTTATTGGGCTGCCCTTCGGCAATCAATTGGAGAACCTCCATTTCCCGCGAACTCAACCGGTTGCTCTTCTTGAGCATCCCGTTTCGATCCAGCGATTTTTGGTTGCGATCATTCAATCGCCTGGAAACGGCCGGGCTGAAATAGGTTTTCCCCTGCTGCACTTCCCGGATGGTCGTGGCCAGAATATCTGAGGAGGTTTGCTTAAGCAAAAATCCGACGGCGCCTAATTCAATTATTTGTTCAACATAAGCGTCCTCACTGTGGGCCGAGAGAATAATAATCCTGGAGGCAGGAAAATCTTTGCGAATCTGCCGGGTGGCTTCCAAACCATTGAGCAGCGGCATTGCAATGTCCATGACGATCACGTCGGGCCGCAATTTCCGGTTCATTTGCACCCCCTGACGCCCGGTCTCCGCCTCGCCGACGACTTCGATATCCTGCTCATGCTTCAATAATGACCGGAATCCTTCCCGGACAATCCGGTGATCTTCCACCAGCAAGACAGTTATTTTTTTCATAAGGTTTTAACTCCATTTTTACAGACTCTGCTCAGGGACTTTCTCAATGGCCGCGAAGCGATTCGGTTCAACGGGATTTGCGCCAGAATTCTACGGTGAAATAGTCATTAACCATCCCCACCTGTTCCCGCCCGCTTACGGAGAGCGACGGATTTGGAGATCGCGTAGTGTGGCCACGCTTCAGCCATCGCCTCTCGTCGCGATAACCTGATCAACCTGTGTTTCATTATACATCCCGAATTCATGCCAAATAGATGTTCCGGAAAATAGTACCCCTTTACCAAACTGCTGGAGTGTCCGCCCTCGAACCAGCGGATAGGGTTACCATCCGGCAATTGCTCCGGGTTGTCGATGGGGGAAACACCTCCCTTGTTTATTCGCTCAGTGCAATAGGTCTGACTGCCGCACCGGCTGATTTTGCACTTTATTGACACCAATAGAGCCAATTCACCGTAGGGGATATCCCCACCTCGTTTAACCAGGAAACCTCCATTAGCTTGATTCCGGTATTAACACCAACCTTAGCAAACCTATCGAAAGTAAACTCACCATGAAATCGAAATACTCCTACTCGCTGGCCCTTTTAATCGCCACGGGAACTTTGTTCGTTGCCGATCTCTCTTTGCATGCCTCCGATCTGGATGACCGCATCGAGTCTGCGGCGAAAAAATCATACGTCTTTAAAACCTACCTTAAGAATGACTCCATCAAGACCGATTCAAAAAACGGGGTCGTGACCCTCACCGGAACTGTGGCGGAAGCTTCCCACAAATCGTTGGCAGAAGATACTGTGGAGAGTCTGCCCGGCGTCAAAAGCGTGGATAATCAACTCAAAGTCAAAGGTGAAAATCCCGCGGAACATTCTGATACCTGGATCAGCATGAAAGTGAAAAGCGCGCTCTTGTTTCACCGCAACGTCAGTTCCAGTGGAACGGAAGTCATTGTAAAAAATGGCGTTGTCACCCTCCGCGGTGAAGCCGCCAGCGCGGCCCAAAAGGACCTGACGGCAGAGTACGCCAAAGATGTCGATAACGTCAAAGCCGTGAAGAACGAAATGACAATCGCCAGCACCCCGGCTAAACCGGAGGAAACCGTAGGCGATAAAATTGACGATGCCTCCATTACCGCCCAGGTCAAATCAACTTTGCTGGCTCATCGCTCCACCAGCGCCTTAAAAACCAAGGTTGAAACGACTGATGGCGTTGTCACCGTCAGCGGCGTGGCCAAAAACGCGGCCGAAAAAAGCCTGGTTACCAAACTGGTCACCGACATCAATGGCGTGATCAGCGTAGTCAATAACATGACGATCGAACCTCCCGTCACGGCGAACTAAACCAGTCCATTATTATTGGCCGGCGCACTCTGGCGCCGGCCTTTTTTAA
>JBEHZA010000368.1:0-5536 GCA_048497895.1 Verrucomicrobiota bacterium | reverse complement strand
ATCAACCTGACCAATCCCCGGATCATTTTGTGATGCAAGCGGCCGATTACGGTTTCTTTGATGAAAAATTCCAACTGACACCGACGCAAGGCATCGAAGAAATTCAGGATCAGGGGCCAGCTACGGAAACGGCGGCCTTCACTCAGATGAAGTTGGATCAACTCATCGCGCCGAATCACGAGGAGTATCGCTTCCCATTGATACTAACCGTGGAGGAGATTAAAAACTCAACGGACGGCTCCCCTTTATTCCGCGCTTACGTGTCGCTCCGGCTGCTGGAAATGATGGAACTGGAACCAGAAGTCTGGGGATTGCCATTCGCACCGGCGTTGTTGGATTACCGCGAATCCTTGCGCAAGGCCGGGGCGAACGAACTGGTCAGCGGCGATTGGTTTGCGCCTGCGCGGGTGCAGAAGTTCAGCGGCCCGTTGGAAAAAACGTTCGCGGCGTTCCGTCCAGTTTCATTCTGGACTCAGGCCCGGGGGTTGGTGCACTTGTCCAAGCAGACGGTCGATGCCGGACTGACCTATGCCGGATTTGTCGGATTGGATGGTCAACCGCAGCTACTGGTCAATTCGCCGTTCGGTGAACTGATGGGGTGCGCGGCCAATGATAAAACTCCCACGGTGCTTTTCAAAGCGGTGCAGCAGCAGTGGAAAAGTGTCCGGACGCCGTTGCCCTTTTCACCTTTGTTCACCCTGGCGAAAAGCCGGGCGGAATTGCTTGCCCGGGCAGAGATTGATTTCAAGAGCAAGGTTTTCGCCGGTCATCTGCCGCCGTTGTTCACCGATTTTAAGGAAACCCCGTAGCATGGCGCCACTGCCTCCCAACCCGGCTCCGGATCGTTACCTGCTGCGCTGGCGCGGACGGGAGGAAGGTCCGCTGTCGTTGCCTGAAATCGAGCACCGGTTGAATAGCCATCAAATCGGCCTGTTGCACGAAATCCAACTCGACGGCAAATGGATTTCGGTACGGGAATTTCTGGAGTGGCGCGCCGCCCAGACAACCGCCGAGCAAAGCCGGCAGCGCGAAACGGAACGCCGCGCTAAAGAGGAACTGGATCGGCACGTCCGCGAACGCGAAGCCCAGGATCGCGCAGCATTTCTCGCCGAGGAGAAGCGCAAGAATGATTTGCTCGCGGCAGCCGTGGAATCGCAAAAGAAAAGCACCGGTGCGTTTTCAGCTTCCAGCCCCGTTTCCAGCACCCATGTGCTCGGGATTATTCTACTGGCGGTTGGACTGGGGATGACGATTTACTTTTTCGCATTCTTCGACCAGACCGTAGCCGCCGGAACCACGCGGGTGAATAACCTCGGATTGATGCAGGACCGGCAGGTCGGCATTACCGCAAGCATTGGTCTGACGATCCTGGGCACCTTGATGGCCCTGCTGGGAGGCAAATCCAAAAAGGCGTGAGCGCCAACTATGATTTCAACCCGTAAGCCCTGCACATTTTAATCTATCGCTATGACGACCTCTACTACTGCTCCCGCTCCCAAAGGCCCGGATGAAATGCTCCTGGCGTGGACTCAACAGGACATCGAGAACCGCATCGGCTTCAAAGGCGGGCGCTTCACAGACGTGAACAACGCGTGCGCCATTCTGGGAGCCGTGCTGTTTACAGCCGCGGCTTATTTGCTGGCGACGTTTGTTTTTAAGGACCTCAAATGGACCGCGTCTGCGGCGGAAACATTTCTACGATCCGGAAATCAAATCACGGTCATCCCGGGCACGTTCCTGTTTACCTGGGGCCTCGCGGTGCTGTTGCTCAAACACTACAAATTGAAATATCAGGAAAAGGCCCTGAAGCTCGCCGCCGTGCCGGATCAACCGGAATTTGTGCTCACGGAAACGACCGCAACTTCGGTGCTCACGCGCATTCATACGCTGGTGGATCATCCCCGGCATTTTGTGTTGTTGAACCGGATTGATCGCGCGCTCTCCAACCTCAAGAACATCGGTCAGGTGAACGACGTGTCCTCAATCCTGCGGGCACAGGCGGAGAATGATGAAGATCAGGTCGCTTCCAGTTACACGCTGCTCAATGGTTTCGTGTGGGCGATTCCAGTGCTGGGATTTATCGGCACGGTGCAGGGGTTGAGCCATGCCATGGGACGTTTCGGCGGCACGCTGCAAGCGGCGGCGGATCTCTCCATTATCCGCACCTCGCTGCAAGGCGTTACCGGCGGCCTGGCCAATGCGTTTGAAACAACGCTGGTCGCGTTGATTTACGCGTTGCTGTTGCAACTGCTCGTGAGCTTTCAGCAGAAGCGGGAAATGACCTTTCTCGATGAATGCAATGACTATTGCCATTCCCATCTGGTTTCCAAACTCCGGTTGATCGACCGGAAGCAACCGTAAGCGATTTAGCGTTAACATGGGCAGCCGCCTGCGACATTCCACGGGACCGAAGATATCGTTCTTCGCGTTTCAGGACATCATTACCGCCACGAGCGGGATTGTAATCCTGGTGGTGTTGATGCTGGCGGCGGATTTGGGGCGTTCACCAGAGAGCAGCGCCGGAGAGTCGCATCCGGAGTTAAAGAATCAACTGACCGAAATGCTCGCGCAACAGGCGCAGTTGGAAGTAGAGCTGGCGCAATTGCGCGAAATGATTGCCGTAGCCCGCGCCTTACCCGACACCCGCAAGCTAGCCGCCGAAGTGGCTATGCTGCGCGACCGGCTGGAATCCCTGCGGCAAAAAATCAGCGTACTGCAAACCGAGGAGAACGCGAGAAATTCAGCCGTCCGCCAGCAGGATGCTTTATTGGGCCTGGCCGATTTGCGTTCGAGTCTGGATAAGTTGAAGCAGGAGACGCTCGCCCTGACCGAACGGAACCGGACGACCCGTTCAAAGATGCAATCGCTGGAAGAACAGGTGCGGCAGGCGCAGGCAAAGCTATTACTTGCCAAGTCTCGCGAGGGACAAATGTGGCTGGTGCCAGACAAAGATAATTCCACCAAGGAGCCGGTGCTGGTGCAGGTTTCCAATTCCGGCCTGGTGATCGAACGGTTTGACAAACCAAACGAGCGGACCAATTTTGATTACGATTCCGCCCTGGACGGCTTTCAGCAACAGTTAACCAAATTTGCGAAGGCCAACCAATACTTTGTGTTTCTCATCCGGCCTTCGGGCATCGACTTGTTCAAGGATGCGTCAAAATTAGCGCGCAGCAGTGGCTTTGAAGTGGGATTTGATGCGGTGGAGGAAAAGCAAGTGGTACACTTCGCCGCGCCCAAGCCGGTTGATTGGGATGCTCCAGCGCCAGCCACCAATAACGCTCCGGCAAAAACCATCGCGCCCGCAAACGTGAAGCCGGGGCCGACAACGGGGACGGGAACAGGAGTCCCGGCACCCGCCAAACCCCAACCGCTGCCACCACCGGTGGAGAAACCGTTATCGTGGTGGCAACGATTCTTAAGATTTATCGGGCTATGAGATTATGAGCTTTCGCCGTCAAGTACCCGTGGACAGCTTGAACATGCTGTTAGACACCATGTGCAATGCCTTCGGGGGCATTGTGCTGATCGCGGTGTTGCTGGCGGTGTTGACCAATCACCAGAACGAAAGCGCTTCGCAAGCGGCCACGGACTCCAGTGAAATTTTGCAACGCCGAATCTCCATGGCGGAAACCAATTTAGCCACGGCCATGCAGGAACACACAATGCTGTTGGCTTCGACGAAAGACGCCCAACTTCAGGAACGGCTCCGCCTGTTGCAGGAACAACGGCGGCTGCAAACGTTGCTGAACGAAGCGCAGCAGGAAGCGGATGGCAAACCGGTGAACCTGCCACCGGCCGAAACATCGAATCCGGTTGAACGTTTAAAACAAATTAAAAGCGAAATGGGCATGGTCGCGGCCAGCAAGGTCGATCAGGAGAATGCCTTGCGAACGGCAGAAGAAAATGTGACGCGGCTCAAGGCCCGGCTGGAAGACCTGGCCCGGCAAATCGCCAAAATTCAGGACGTGGCCGTGCAAAAGCTGCGGCTGCCCAAGGAACGATCCACCAGCAAAGACGTGTTCAATATCATCATTCAATACGGACGGGTTTATCCGCTTCGTTTTCCGAAAACGGGGATTAACGAACGGACGATTGACTGGACCTTTGCCAATGATAATGCGATCCCCCGTCCTAAACTGGGAATGGGATATGACCCGGTGCGGGATGCGGCGGCCTTGAATACGCTCTTTCATCAATTGGACCGCAACAGCGATTACATCGCGTATTACGTGTTTGATGATTCCTTCTCGGCGTTTGGAAAAATGAAGCAAGCGACCCTGGACGCAGGACTGGATTATGGCTGGAAGCCGGTGAAGACAACGGGGCCAACGTTGATTTTTGGCAGCAACGGCACCAGTCCAAAGGTGCAATAGCGATTGGACGATACCCATTAATGCGATTGAGTCCGGCGATTTCCGGCTTGCTGCGTTTTCAATGACGGGACACTGTTCCGGCATGCTCAGACCGGACAAGAAATATTCCGTTTACGATCTCCGACAACTCAAAGGCAAACGCTGCCTGACGCATGTGCATGTTAAATCGCCGGAGGAAGCAGCGGCGGCGGAAGCGGCGGGAATTGATTTATTGAGTTGCAGTTTCGATTCACCGGCAGCGCAAGCCCGGCTGCCGTTACTCGTGGCGGCGGCTCCGAAGAGTTTTATTTCATGCGCGACACCGCATGGCATGGCTTCAGCGGAAGAAGCGATCCGCATCGCGTTCCGGGCGCTGGAACTGGGCGCGAGTTCCGTCTATTGCTCAGCGAGTCCGCAGCTGATTGAAGCGATGACGCGCGAGGGCATTCCCGTGGTCGGTCATCTGGGCATGGTGCCGCGTCATGCGACGTGGACGAATTTTCGCGCGATTGGCAAAACCGCCACGGAAGCCGCACAGCTTTACGAGCAAATGAAGCGGCTGGAAAATGCGGGCGCGTATGCGGCAGAACTGGAATTGGTGCCGCACCCACTGGCGTCGTACCTCTGCAAAAACACCTCTTTATTTTTGATGTCGCTCGGTTCCGGCAACGGGTGTGATTCACAATTCCTATTCTCAGACGACATTCTGGGAGATTATGATGAGCGCATTCCGCGCCATGCCAAGGCGTACCGGAATTTCCTGAAAGAATATCAACGGCTGCAGGACGAACGCATCGCCGCGTTCAAAGAATATGCGGCCGATGTTAAGAACGGGCGTTTTCCGGAAAAAGGCCATCTGGTGGCGATGGACGAAGCAGCCTTCAAGGAAGCGGTGGCCACGATTGAAGCGAAGGGTAAAAAGTAATATCAACGGTGTGAACCTCGACCACGAAGCCATTGTCGTTGGCCGGAAACTTACCTGAACTTTCACTATGGCCTTTCGGATTCATGACAGTGTGGTCCGCGGCGAAATTGACAATCGCGTCAAAGGAATCGTGCGCGGTAAAATCTGGGTGGCAGAACGCGCCGAACCGGTCATGCTGGAACTCCAGGGGAATGCGCACCCAGATCTGGCCGGGTGTCTGCTGACGTTTATCAATCCGCTCCCGCTTGTGCCGCAT
>JBEHZA010000367.1:0-5545 GCA_048497895.1 Verrucomicrobiota bacterium | reverse complement strand
CATCATCCTTCGACGCACGGGGTGTTCCGTATGGATGTAGTGCTCGATGGCGAGCGCGTGGTGAAGTTGAAGCCAGTGTTCGGTTATCTGCATCGCAATCATGAGAAGATTGCAGAAAATACGAGTTATCTGGCGTCCATGCCTTACACGGACCGGCTGGATTATTTTTGTTCCATGACGAACAACTGGGCGTATGCGCTCAGTGTGGAGAAGCTCGCGGGGTTGGAACCGCCGGAACGGGCGCAATATATCCGCATCATCACGGCGGAATTGACGCGCGTATTGAATCATACGTGCCTGATTGGTTTTCTCGTGCAGGACATGGGGGCGCTGGGCACACCGTTGATGTATGCGTTTCGTGAACGCGAGAAGGTGCTCGATTTGTTCGAGGCACTGAGCGGGTCGCGAATGATGTGCAATTATATGCGGTTCGGCGGTTGCCGTGTGGATTTGCCGCCAGGTTGGCTGGAACAGGCGCAGCACATTGTCGATAATTATCCGCGTTTTCTGGATGAATACGAAACATTGCTGTCGGCGAATGAAATTCTGATTGCACGCACGCAAGGCGTGGGGGTGCTGCCGAAAGAACTGGCAGTTAATGCCAGTGTGACCGGGCCGATGTTGCGGGCGGCAGGAGTGAATTACGATATTCGCAAGGTGGACAAGTATGGGATTTACGACCGGTTCAGCTTCCGCGTGCCGCTAGGGGAACACGGGGATGTGTATGATCGGCTGATGATTCGCCTGTTGGAAATGCGCGAATCGCTGAAGATTTTGCAACAGGCGTTGAAGGATATTCCGGCGGGACCGATTATGGACCCGAAGGCGAAGTTGCGCAGTTTTCGTCCGAAGCCGGGTGAGGCTTATGGGCGGATCGAAGCTCCCAAGGGTGAACTGGGCTTTTATTTGATCAGCGATGGTTCGCCGAATCCATATCGCTATCGGGTGCGGCCACCGAGCCTGATCAATTTAACGATTCTGGAAGATATGTGCCTGGGGCATTCCATTGCGGACGTAGTGATTATTCTGGGCAGTGTGGACATTGTATTGGGCGAGGTGGATCGATGAAAATGGCTTTATAAGGAATGCAGGAAGGCAGGATTTTTAATGGCACTGGAGCAGCAGGAATTGACGGGCAGGATTATTGGAGCGGCGATTGAAGTGCATCGCCAACTAGGGCCGGGATTTTTGGAATCGGTCTATGAGAATGCCTTGGTTTATGAACTGGAAAAACGGCGGATGAAGGTAGTGCAACAAATGGAAGTGCCCGTGTTGTATGATGGCAAAGTGGAAGTCGGGAAGCATCGTTTGGATCTGTTTGTAGAAAATGAAATAGTGGTCGAATTGAAAACGATTTCTGATTTGCAAGACATCCATTTTGCGATCGTGCGATCGCAGTTGCGGGCGGTAAAACAAAAACATGGGTTGTTATTGAATTATGCAAAAGTGACACTTGATGTGAAACGAGTCATTTGTGAATAAATTCCTGTATTCCTGGTTTCCTAATTAAAGAAAATAAATAACTCATGCTGGGCGAAGGCATACTGAAGGGGATGACGGTGACGGCGAAGAACTTCTTTGGGAGTTATACCAAGGAAGAGCGCCTGACCACGGTTGAATACCCGGAGGAACGTCTTCCGGCGAAGGAAGCGGCGCGTAATTTTCCGTTTCTCGTGTTTGATGGCAGCGATCCGATGAAGGGATTGCGCTGTGTGGCATGTCAGATTTGCGAAAAGGAATGTCCGCCCAAGTGCATTTACATCGTTAAGGATACGGTTAAGAAGCCGGACTATATCGGCAAGATGCAGGTGCAACCGAAGATTTTCGACATTGATGTTTCGGTGTGCATGAGTTGTCAGATTTGCGTGGAGGTTTGCCCGTTTGAGGCGATCAAGATGGATACGGCGTTTGAGTTGAGCACGGATGACCGGTTTGAAGGGTTGCTCTTGAACAAACAACGGTTAGCCAAACCGAACGAGTATTTCCATAAGATTCATCCGACGGAAGCGACGGAGGTCGATGAACGTCTGGCAGCGGAAAAGGCGAAGGCGGAAGCGAAGGCCAAGGCTGACGCGGAAGCCAAAGCGAAAGCGGCTGCGGCCAAAGCGGCGGAAGCAGCGGCTCCCGCAAAACCGGCAACCCCGACGGTGAATCCGCCGGCGACATCCTAGAATTTATACGACATGGATTTTGGAACACTGCTCGGCAAAGCCATAGATAATCCGGATCAGGTTTTCGTTTACGCGAAGCAATGGGCGGTCGGTTGGGCGCCCGTCGCGTGGCAGCCGCTCGTCTCTGTGCTGTTGTCGATTGCGGCGATTCTGGCGGTGTTTCCCGGCATCTTTGCTTTGACGACGCTGCTGGAACGGAAGGGGCTGGGGCGGATTCAAAATCGGTTGGGGCCAAATCGCGTGGGGCCGTTCGGACTTTTTCAGCCGATTGCGGACGGGCTCAAAGCGATCATCAAGGAGGATGTGGTGCCGTTTGCGGCGGATAAGGTGGTTCATTTTCTCGCGCCGGTGGTCATCATTGTTCCCGCGTTATTGGGCTATTCCGTGCTGCCGATCGGGCGGAATATGGTGGCGTTGGATTTGGATGCGGGAGTGCTGTTCTTTTTTGCGGTGGGCGCGGCGACGGAACTGGCAGTGTTCATGGCCGGCTGGTCGAGTCGCAACAAATACTCGCTGCTGGGAGCCATGCGGGCGATTGGGCAGATGATCAGTTATGAAATTCCCCTGATTCTCTCGGCGGTGACGGTCATTATGATGGTCGGGTCGCTTTCCACGGTGAGTATTGTGGAGGCGCAAGCGGGCAACTTTAACTGGTTTGTGTTTACGCCGTGGGGACTGGCGGGCTTTCTGTTGTTCATGACGGCGGCGACGGCGGAATCGAATCGTTCGCCGTTTGATATTCCGGAAGGGGAATCGGAAATTATTGCGGGTTATTTCGTGGAATATTCCGGTTTTAAATTTGCGCTCTTTTTTCTCGGCGAATATCTGGGGTTGTTTTCCGTGAGCGGGCTGGCGATCACGCTGTTTTTAGGCGGTTGGCATGCGCCGATTCAAGCGCTGGAATGGATTCCGTCCTATGGCTGGTTTTTCGGCAAATTAATGGTGTTCATTTTCATGTTCATCTGGATTCGCGGGACCTTGCCGCGGTTGCGGATTGATCAACTGATGGGGCTGGCCTGGAAATTCATGCTACCGATGGCGCTGGTGAATATTCTGGCGACGGCGATCTGGCATTTTATGGCTCCGGATATCTGGCGATGGCTGGTGTGCGGGGCGTTGCTGGCGGGAGCGTATGTGACTCTGGCCCGCGCGCTGGGCGGCGGCAGGAAGTGGCAAAAGCGGGTTTATCAATTTGCTGAGTAATGGAACTGGCCTTTGTATTTATTTGTCTGGTGACGCTGGTGAGCGCGATCGGCGCGATGACCTTGCGCAATCTGGTGCATTGCGCGTTGTGTCTGGTGCTGACGTTCTCCGGTTTGGCGGCGTTGTTTTTGCAATTGAATGCGCAATTTATCGGATTTGCGCAAATTCTGGTTTACGTGGGGGCAGTGGCCATCCTGGTGGTGTTCGCCATTTTATTAACCCGCAGCAGTGAAACTCCGACGCAATCGCGTGGCGCAAAATCATGGCTCATGGGATTGGGCGTAGCCGTGCTGGCTTTGGGCTGTTTGATTTCCGCAATCCTTGCGAGTTCCGTGGTGGAACGCGGGGTGACGAACAAGCCGGCGGTGACGGTAGCAAAGATCGGAGCGGAACTGATGTCGAACTACGTGCTGCCGTTGGAAGTGGTGGGGCTGCTGCTGACGGCGGCCTTGCTGGGCGCGGTAATTATTGCGATGCAGGAGAAGAAATCATGATTCCATTGCATTACTATCTGATTGTGTCGGCGCTGCTGTTCTGCATCGGCCTGGCAGGAGCTTTGACGCGGCGCAGCGCGATTGTGGTCTTGATCGGCATTGAGTTGATGTTGAATGCGGCCAATCTGAACTTCATCGCTTTCTGGCGGTTCAATCCGAATGCCGAAGCCATCAATGGCATGATGTTCGTGATTTTCTCGATTGCCGTTGCGGCGGCAGAGGCAGCAGTGGGGCTGGCGTTGATTATTTCGATTTACCGGCATTTCAAAACGGTGGATTTGGAGAAGATCGATTCGTTGAAGGGATAGAAATCTGGCTATGCAAAAAGTTGTGCTGAAATTAGCAGTGTGTGGTGTAAAGCAGCCACGGCAGCGGACTTGATACGAAAACAAGCTGATGCCCTGGATTATAAATAAACTTTGGTTGATACCGGTGTTGCCGTTACTGGCGGCCGGGGTGCTGGCTTTGGCCCACCGCAAAAGCCGCACCGTGGCGGTAGCGTTGTCCGTAGGGGCGATGGTCGTTGGCTTTTTGCTTTCGTGCGCGGCGTTGAAGGCGACGTTGCATCATCCGGCTGGTCACGGAGTGGCACGCGAGTTTTTCAATTTTCCCTGGTTGCAAATGGGGGATGCGACATTGGAATTGGGCTGGGTGCTGGACCCGTTGACGGCGGCGATGCTGGTGATGGTGACGTTTGTGGGTTCACTGATTTTCATCTACAGCATCGGGTACATGGAGCATGACAAGAACTTCACGAAGTTCTTTTGTTTCCTCTCGCTGTTTGCGGCGGCGATGCTGGGAATTGTCATTGCGAACAGTTTGTTGCTGCTGTTTATCAGTTGGGAATTGGTGGGGCTGGCTTCGTATTTGTTGATTGGTTTCTGGTATCACAAACCAAGCGCAGCGGCCGCGGCGAAGAAGGCGTTCATCACGACGCGCATTGGCGACATCGGCTTTTTCCTGGGGATTCTGTGGCTGTACTCGCGGACGGGCACACTGCTTTTTTACGATCACGGCCACGGCTGTTTGGAGCAATCGGCTTTAACTCAGCTGTCGACGGCGACGGTGGCGGGCGGGATGGCGGTTTCGACGGGGATTTCGCTCTTATTGTTCTGTGGAGCGGTAGGCAAATCCGGCCAGGTGCCATTGCATGTGTGGTTACCGGATGCGATGGAGGGGCCGACGCCTGTCAGCGCCTTGATTCATGCGGCGACGATGGTGGCGGCAGGTGTCTTTCTCGTGGCGCGAATTTATCCGTTGATGAATGCGGATGCAGCGGGCCATTTCGGCATCTCCGCGGCGTTGAGCGTGGTGACATGGGTGGGCGCGATTACGGCGGTGTTTGCCGCGTGCGTGGCGGTGGCGCAAACGGATATTAAACGCATTCTGGCTTACTCGACGGTTTCGCAACTCGGTTACATGATGATGGGATTGGGAGTCGGCGGCGTGGCGGTCGGGATGTTCCACTTGATTACACATGCGTTTTTCAAGGCGTTGTTGTTCCTGGGTTCAGGCTCGGTGATTCACGGATGCCATGAGGAACAGGACATTCGCCGGATGGGTGGGTTGCGGAAATTCATGCCGGTGACGTTTGTTACTTATGCAGTGGGTATGATGGCGTTGTCCGGGGTGCCGCTGTTCTTTTCCGGGTTCTGGAGCAAGGACGCGATTCTGCAC
>JBEHZA010000366.1:0-5553 GCA_048497895.1 Verrucomicrobiota bacterium | reverse complement strand
GGCGCCGTGGCCGGGGGAAGCGGCTCAGAAAACGGGCGGACTGCCGCCAGGACTGGAAGGAACGCGTTTAACCGCCTGGCATGCCTTGAACGGAGAGCTGGAATCGTTGCGGACCAAATATCGCGATGCCACAGAGGCGCCGAGGGTTTACGCCGGACGATTTGAGCAACCGGACGCGTCTTACGTGCTTTACCGCGGTGAAGCCTTGCAACGGCGGGACCAAGTCACACCCGGTGCCGTGACCGCATTGGGAGCTCATTTAGAACTGGTAGCAGACACGCCGGAACGCGACCGGCGGCTGGCATTCGCCAAATGGCTGGGTGATCCGCAAAATCCTCTGCCCGCCCGCGTGCTGGTAAATCGCCTATGGCAACATCACTTCGGCGAAGGCATTGTGAGCACGCCGAGCGATTTCGGACGCAACGGCGCACGGCCTTCGCACTCGGAATTGCTGGACTGGCTCGCCAGTGAATTTGTAAACAGCGGCTGGAGCATTAAACATCTGCAACGGCTCATCGTGCTTTCTGCCACCTGGCGGCAATCAGCGGCTCCCGTGGCGCTGGCGCAGCAGAAGGATGCCGGCAGCCGGTTGCTCTGGCGTTTCCCACCCCGGCGATTGGAAGCAGAAGCCATTCATGATGCAATGCTATCCGTCGCCGGAACGCTGGACTTGCGCATGGGTGGACCGGGCTACAGCGTGTTCGCACCCAATTTCAACTATGTGCGCGTTTACGATCCCAAGACGGATTACGGTCCGGCCGAATGGCGGCGCATGGTGTATCAAACGAAAGTCCGCATGGCGCAAGATTCGACGTTTGGCGCGTTCGATTGTCCCGATGCCGGTCAGGCTTCACCGAAGCGTTCCCGTTCGACAACGCCGTTGCAGGCGTTGAATTTGTTCAACAGTGATTTTGTTTTGCAACAGTCGGAACTATTCGCCGGGCGATTGGAAAAGGAGGCCGGAGCGAAAATATCAGCCCAAGTACAACGCGGTTTTCAACTCGCCTTCAATCGCCAACCGGACCGACAGGAATTACGCGTCTGCGAGCAGTTGATACAGGAGCAAGGGCTGACGGCCTTCTGCCGGGTGTTGTTGAATGCGGACGAATTTCTCTTTATTCCATGAACTCGATTGATCTTTCTCACGCGGGCCGCCGGTTGCTGAACCGCCGTTCCTTTCTGGAGCACGCAGGCACTGGTCTCGCGGGCATCGCCCTGGCCAGCTTGTTATCCGAACGCGGTTTGCTGGCGGCCACAGCGGATCGATCCCCCATCCGCCCGCTCATTCGCCCAGAAAATCCGCTCGCAGCACGACCCGCCCATTTTCCGGGCAAGGCCAAACGCATTCTGGTGATTTTTTGCTCGGGCGCGTGCAGCCAGTTGGAATCATGGGATTGGAAACCGGAACTCGCGCGTATGGACGGCAAGCCGATGCCCGGCACAAAAGAGAACTTTCTCACCTTTCAGGGCGAGAACGGCAATCTCACCCGCCCGTTGTATGAATTCAAACCGCGCGGCCAGAGCGGCAAGATGATTTCGGAACTGTTTCCGCACCTCGCAGAATTGGCCGATGACCTGTGCTTCATTCATTCGATGACCGCCAAGTCGAACACGCATGGACCGGCCGAGAATCAAATGAGCACCGGCTTCACGCTGGATGGATTTCCCAGCATTGGTTCGTGGGTCAGCTACGCGCTCGGTTCCGAAGCGGATGATTTGCCTGCATTTGTCGCCATTCCCGATCCGCGTGGCGTGCCGCAGGCCGGCGTGAATCATTGGTCAAATGGCTTCCTCCCGGCGGTGTTTCAAGGCACAGCATTTAATTCCAAAAAACCAATCTACAACCTCGCCCGACCGGCAAAGGTTTCGTCCAGCAGCGATCTGGCAGCGCGGAATGTTTTGAATCAATTGAATCACCGGCATCTGGAAAAGTTTCCGGGTGATTTTGAATTGTCCGCCCGCATTGCGAGCTATGAGCTGGCGGCGAAGATGCAACTTTCCGTGCCGGAGGTGAGCGATGTTTCCCGCGAATCTGCTGCCACACTGCAAGCGTATGGCGCGGATGATCCCGATCCGATCCGCAGCGGCTTTGCGAAAAATTGTATTCTCGCCCGGCGACTATTGGAACGGAACGTCCGTTGCGTGCAACTCTTCAACGGTGCCTACGCCATGGGTGAAGGCGTAGGCAACTGGGACGGTCACCGGAAACTCAAGGAGCAATACGATATTCACGCCCCCATTCTTGATCGACCCACGGCGGCATTGATTCGCGATCTGAAACAGCGCGGACTGCTCGATGATACGCTGGTCGTTTGGGCCACGGAATTTGGCCGGATGCCGACCTTTCAAAAAGGTGCCAGCGGACGGGACCATAATCCGCAAGGCTTCACGGTCTGGCTCACCGGCGCGGGCGTAAAGCGGGCGTTCAGTTACGGCGCAACCGATGAACTGGGCCATAAGGCCGTGGAGAATGTCACCACCATTTACGATCTACACGCCACACTGCTGCATCTCATGGGTCTCGATCACGAACGTCTCAGCTATTACCACAACGGCATTGAGCGGCGATTAACGGACGTCCACGGCCATGTGATTCGGGATATTTTGGCTTGAGCCAGATCGTTTGCTCTTGCCGTAATAGTGGATATTGCTCTGAGGGTTTAAGGTAAATTTCCAAAAGGATTTTAATGGTAATACATTCTCGTGCTGGCACGGACTGGCTGGGCGACTCGCGCCGATTCATAAACCACAACTACCTCCGTCCCGTGCGGAAATTCTTTGCCGTCAGAGTAGATGCCAATAAACTCGCCCTTTTCTTTAGTCTCAGCCAGACGCAGTTCCGCAACCTTCAATTCGGTTCTTTGGCCCGGAGGCTCACCATAATCAACCCGGTAAATCCGGCAACGCACACTGCTACCAGTGGCAGCCTCATCATGTAACCGGATAATGATCTCCCAGTGATACGGTGGAACTTGTGAAACCTCAAGTATTGGCAATCTCGCGAGGGACTGCTGCGGCCCAACGCACGATACCAACGACATTACTCCCAATAAGAGAACACAAAGACAACGCACAAGGCTGGGAATCACGTTTCAATTCCAACCGCGAGTGCGCGATTGCATTCCTCCAATAGTTTCCACTCATCCGTGGCCATCAAATACGGTCGTGCTTCGGATAGATATTGTTTGGCAGCATTAACATCGCCTTGATTGACCAACACGCAACATAAGTAGGCTTTGGTCACATTGATGTGTCCTTCTCGATAAGGCGTCCGGGGAGTCTCTTCCATCAAAGCAAGCGCCTCCTTTAATTTGGTTTCCGCCAGCGGGTAATCTCCCTCAAGGTAACGCAGAATACCATAGCAGCGGCAGACAAAGGGCACGGCAAAGTCGCTGTAACCTGCTTGCTCCGCTTTATGTAAAGCCTCGCGCGCTCTCACTGCATCTTTCTGATGACGCAGCAGACGATTCGCAAGTTCCAGATAGACGTCCGCAGTGGGATGCTCAGTCAACGACTTCAAAGTAAACTCCATAGCTTGATCGTGCTGTTTGGCAACACTGTAAAATCCAACCAGGCAGGAGTAATACAACCAGAGAGGACAGTCCGGATGATTTTCCCAGAGTTGGAATTCGGCTAAAGCTGAGGAGAGATCACCCCGGCTTGCCAGGGCTTTGGCGCGATACCGCGACACTTCCAGAGGCGATACTTTGACGAAATAATGAAGCCCGCGCTGTCGAATTCCGGCCACTAGACTCAACACCTCGTCCCACCGGCACCAATCCGCTGCCCGGCTCAACCGGTTATAGTACAGTTCCGTCAAACCGATGGTTACAAACACCAACGCCACAATCAACGCACCGGCAGATAAAAAGAATCCCTTGGTCACGAACCGGTCAATGATTGCCATGCCACAGAAAACCGCCAAATAGAGACCAAGCAACTTCACGGGCCCGAGATATTCGGCCTTCGCCAAATCATCATCTTTGCATTCTGCGGAATGATTCATCGCGAGTAAATCCATTTTCAGGCAGCCGCTTATCGGTGTGGCGACCGGTGAATTGCTGACTTGGCGCCAAGGATAAGGTGATTGATCCAACCGGTCAATCGGGTTCCGTAGCGGAAGCATTTACAAATTCCGGAACAAAAAATAATTGCGTCCGCCAGACGTTTGGCAAATGGTGAATCAATAACGGGCAAAGGATATTTATGGCTATGATCTTCGGCGTCATTCTTTTCGTGATTCTCGCGGCGGTTTTCTATGTCGTGGGCGGCTACAACGGGCTGGTCTCGTTGCGGAACCGGTATAAGAACGCGTATGCGCAGATCGATGTCCAATTGAAGCGGCGCTACGATTTGATCCCCAATCTGGTGGAGACGGCCAAGGGTTATTTGAAGCACGAACGGTCCACGCTGGAAGAAGTGATAGCGGCGCGCAACGCGGCGGCGACGGCCAACACCCAGGCAGCGCAGCATCCGGGTGAAGCGAACGCCATGCAGGCATTGGCAGGCGCAGAAACGGCGCTTACTGGTTCGTTGGGCCGGTTATTGGGAGTAGTGGAAGCGTATCCGGATTTGAAGGCCAATCAGGAAATGTTGCGTTTGATGGAGGAGCTGACGTCGACGGAAAACAAGGTCGCCTTCGCGCGGCAGGCTTACAACGATTCGGTAATGCAATACAACACAGACCGGGAGAAATTCCCGACGAACTTCATCGCTGGTTGGTTTCATTTTGCAGCGGCGGAACTGTTCGTGATCCAAAATGCCGGGGAGAAAGCAGCGCCCACCGTTTCGTTCTCTGAAGCGTAATTGAGCCATGGGAGAACCCATTCCAAAAACTACGACGATGGATTTTTTTGCCCGGCAGGAGCAGGCCCGACAACAGACAGGCCGGCTGCAAATTTATTTTGCGCTGGCGGTTCTCACGCTGGTCTTAATGACTTATCTAGCCGTCGCCGGCCTCTTTTTTCTCCAAGGTTCCAGCTCGCGACATTCCCATGCGCCGGTGTTTTGGGATCCGAAATTATTTCTGCTGGTAAGCACGGGCACCCTGTTATTTATTTTCTGCGGGAGCGCTTACAAAACGGCGGAATTATCCAGTGGCGGCAGTGCGGTAGCGGAATTACTGGGAGGCCGGCCCATTCAGGCCAACACCACCGATCTGGACGAACGGAAGCTGTTGAATGTGGTGGAGGAAATGGCTATTGCCTCGGGCACACCGGTGCCGAAAATTTATGTGCTGCCACAGGAACGCGGGATCAATGCCTTCGCCGCCGGACATTCAACGCAGGATATGGCGATTTGCGTGACGCAAGGCAGTTTGAAACAACTCACACGGGATGAGTTGCAAGGGGTAATCGGGCACGAATTCAGCCACATCCTGAATGGTGACATGAGGCTCAATCTCCGGCTTATGGGTCTGGTGTTCGGCATCCTTTGCATCGCCCTTTTGGGTCGCATCCTGCTCCGTACGCGTGGCCGGAAAAACCCCCTGCCGGTTTTCGGCCTGGCATTGATGGGGATTGGCTGGGGCGGCGTCTTTTTTGCGAACCTGAT
>JBEHZA010000365.1:0-5564 GCA_048497895.1 Verrucomicrobiota bacterium | reverse complement strand
CCGAAACGCGCCCCTGTGTGCTAACCGCGTGCTCATCCGGTTCCCCTCTAGGGAGGGGTTAGAGGTAGGTTCCCATCCGTGTAAATCAGTGTTTATCCGTGGTTTAATTTTCCTTCCTTTCGCGTATTCCGCGTATTTCGCGGTTTAACTTCCCTTTCGAGCTTCTTCGGATTTCGTCATTCGCTAATTCGTCATTTCCACCCCCTCCATCCAATCACAAAAACCGCCCTTTGTCTTTCCCACCGTGGCAAATTGCCTCATTTCGTTTCCCCACTGCTGAAAACAGGATTGCATTTTCGCCCCATCTATTTCACTGCTTACCCCGTGATTTGGGAGCGAGACTACATGAAACGGAGAACGGACGCGGAAGCTCATGCCGATGACGAGCCGCCACCACCCGTTTTTGATATTTTCGCGGGTATAAAGAAAGAATCTCTGCCTTCCCCGGCTCCTTTGCCCAACCTTCAGGGCGATGATCCTTCAGCCGCTCTGTCCCCCGGAACCGCCACCAGTTCAGCCGCTCCCGGCACTAACCGACTGGAAAAACCATTTTTGAATCAACTAGCGGAAAAACATCCCCGCCTGTTCCTCTACGCCACCATTGCGATTGCCGCTTTGGCCGCTGGTATCCTCATCGGCATTAAAGTCACCGAAAAGAAATAAACCGTCTGCTAGCGGATTTGCGCCTCCTCCAACGATTTCGCCGCCACCTCGGCATTGCCTCCGGTCCACTCCAGATAGTGCGGTTGCCGCCCCAGTTCCAACACAACCTCCGGCCCACTCTGAGTCTTGTTCCCCAGCAGATCGAATGCAGAAATTTTCGCCCCACCCGCAGCCTTAATCGTCACGCTCTTTTTCTGCTGCGTCCGGCTCCAGATCGCGGCGCACAACCGGTCACGGTTCTTGAACAAATAGCCCAGCACATCACCGCGCAGTTCCAATGTTTTCACCGGTGCCGCGCCTGTCAGAAAACTCGCCGCCGCATTTTGCTCCGCATAAATCTCCGACGGCTGCAACACCTGCTCCCAGTTGGCTCTTAAGTGATGCGGATTTTGCGGGTCTTTGAAATACTGCTCGAAGCTCAACGACGTATTGGCCGCCAGCCCCTCGCCCATGTCCATCATCAGACGCCGGGCAATCGCTCCCGTCGGCACCTGATTTTCCAGCTCGTAATGTCCCTGCGGCGTCGAATTCAAGTACAACGTTTCATCATTCCACAACGGTTTGTCCACGCCAGCGGCCTGCATAATCTGGCGTAATTGACGAATCCGCTGCATCGCCGTCACTCCCTTCGTGTCGTCCATCCGCGAGCCATACGGATGAAAAGAGATCGCGTCTAAAAAATTGCCTCCACCCAGGCGTAACACGTCTTCCATAAATTTCGCCGCGCGTCCGCCAATATCCTCCGTCGTGCTCAACGCCACTACCTGCGCCGCCGGATCGGCCTTTTTGATTTCTTCGTACGCCACCCGCAAATATTCCAGATACGTTTCCGGTGGAAATCCCACGTTCGACTCGTTGATCGGATCGTAATACGCGATTTTTCCTTTGTACCGGCTCGCCACTGCGCGCACATAATCCCGCCAATCCTCCAGCGGCGGCAAATAAGTCATGTGCCGGCTCGATTCATTTTTCAGCAGCAATGATTTTTCCGGCTTCCCGCTGCGATCCCGTTGAATGACCCAGTCCGGCAAATACTGCTGGCCCGGATACTCGTTGTTGCAAAAATTACCGGTCAACGTGAACTCCAGCTTCAGCCCTTGTTTTCCCGCCTCCGCCACCATGCGATCGCTGCGGTTCCAAACAAACTTTCCCTGCTCCGGCTCAAGATAACGCCACGTTAAGTCATTACCCCAGACGCGAAACAACCCGCCGATCATTACGCGATCCCGCGCGAGCGTGTCCGGTCCGCCATAAGTATTCAACGTCCGTGCGCCCCGATTCCCCGGCAGCGAAATGCCGCGACCAATGAAGTTCCCATTACAACCCAGTTGAAAGCCTCCGTGACGACTATCCGGCAACGCGTGCAGATGCACCAGAAAAGCCGCCGAAGCAGCCACCCCCGGAGTTGGTAAAACCGTCAAACCACCAAATCGCGTCCCGGTGAAAGTAAAATCCCGCTTCACCATTTTTCCCGCTGGTAAATCGAACTCCAAAACCTGTTCCGCCGTCTGCTGCTCCAGAAAACTGTCGAACACCGCCAGCTTGACCCTCTGCCGTGCCTGCGTCTGCCCGTACGCGATCGCGCACACTTCCCCTTTAATCTCATCGGTCCCGCTGACTGTCTTCGGCAGGTACACCGCCGTCTCAATTTCCGACGCGGGATGATACTCCGTCAGTTCCCCTTCTTCCATTTGCAACCCGTCCAGCCAGAATGATCCCGGCACTGAACACGTCAGGTTAAACAGGTAATATTCCGCCTGCGGAGTGACCGCGAACGAATACCGGCTCCATTCTTTTCCCAATGGAAAACTCGTCTCTTTACGATTCGTCTTAACCGTTTTCCCCTCTGGCGTCCGCGAACTAAAGATCAAATTAACCGACCGGTTGGCCACGTCACTCTTCGCCCAGAATGAGAAAGTGTATTTCTTTTCCGGAACTAATTTCAGCTCGGAACCCGCCAGCGTCGTCGTATAAGGAACCGTGCAGGTCAGGCGCAGCGATTGCCCGCCGAATTGATGCACGCCCACATCTACCGCCATCCCATTGTCTGGAAAATCAATCGCCCCGCTCTCCACCGTCACCCCATGGAAACAACCGTAACCCTTGCTGCCCAACTCGAAACTGGAGTTGTACATCAGATTTTCTGCCGCGCTTGAACTCATTCCTGCCAGCATCAGAGCCGCCACCAGAGCCAGGTTGTTTTTCATAAGAGTACAGCTCTACCCGGTAAATAAACCGTTGGATTTAGCGGCGTGAGAATAACGCCGCCCAGTTCGGGCCAAAAGATAAAAGACGTTATTAATGAGAACGGCACCTAAAGTGCTACGTGGGGGCTTGCGGTGACAATGGGCAATCCGTGGACGACAGTGCAGTATTCATAATAACCCGCCCTTTGTCGTGTCCACCCGCACTTAAAAGGCTAGTTATGAAGATCCAAACCTCAAATAAAGCGGGTTTCACACTCGTTGAAATCATGATCGTCGTGGCCATCATCGGTCTGTTGGCCGCCATCGCGATTCCCAACTTCGTGAAAGCACGCACCACCGCGCAAACCAACTCCTGCATCGCCAACCTCAAGCAAATCGATGGCGCTGAACAACAATGGGCGTTGGAAAACAAGAAAACCTCCACCGACACGCCGGGCACCACCGAAGTCGCCGCTTACCTCAAGGGCAACGTGATCCCGTCCTGCCCCGGCGGTGGCTCCTACACGATCAACACCGTTTCCGCCAGCCCGACCTGCAATGTCACTGGCCATTCACTCTAAGGTAGTGAATTAATTCCCAGGGCCTGGAGCGGCAACGCTTCAGGCCTTTTTGTTTTTCCACGCCGCCTCTAAAACACCCACACTCAAAACAAGTCACCACTGACTCATAATAAGGCAGCCCTGCATTCCCCGGACAGCGACCGCCTGTCCCGCGAAGCGGTGATCCCCGGTCACAGCAACGTGACCCAACCAAACAGTGTCAGACATTTCAAACCCGCTCACTCCGGCGAGTATTACTGCAACTGGAGATGGTCGCTGTCCGTTAAGTCCAAGGTTCCCAAACGCAAAATTCCAGTTCCCGTAATTCTCCTTTCCCGCGCAGCGATCCACCTTGACGCCCACCCTGTCGCCAGTCCTCAATCAGGCAGAAGGAACCGGTCGGTCCTTCGCTGCTTGAAATGACGCATATTGCCGAAATCTTCGTTGGCCTGTTACTGGCCCTCGCCGCGCTGGCGCTGGTGGCCCGCAAACTGAAGATTCCTTACCCCATCTTTTTCGTCATCGGCGGCCTGCTGCTCGGCCTGCTGCCCAGCTTTCCCCGGACCCGGCTCAATCCCGAACTCGTTTTCCTTTTCTTTCTGCCGCCGCTTTTGTTTCCCGCCGCGTTGTTCACCTCCTGGCGCGATTTCCGCGCGGATCTTCGTCCCATCTCGCTGCTCGCGGTAGGACTCGTCCTGTTCACCACTCTAGCCGTCGCCTTTCTTACGCACTTTTTTATGGGCCTGCCGCTCGCTGCCGGTTTTGTGCTCGGCGCCATTATTTCACCACCCGATGCCATCGCGGCCACCGCCATTGCCGAACATCTGCGCATCCCCCGCCGCATCGTCACCATTCTGGAAGGCGAAAGCCTCGTCAATGACGCCACTGCTCTCGTCGCTTATCGTTTCGCTGTCGTCGCCGTGGCCACCGGTTCCTTTTCGCTCGCGCAAGCCAGCGCCCAATTCTTCCTCGTCGGTTTCGGCGGAATTCTCATCGGGCTCGGCATCGGCTGGCTCGCCGCGCAATTTCATAAACGCGTCGATGATCCCCCTATCGAAATCACCGTCTCACTCCTCACCCCGTTTGCCGCCTATCTCACCGCCGAACGCCTGAACGTTTCCGGCGTGCTCGCCGTTGTCACTGCTGGCCTGTATCTCGGCCGGCGCATGCCCGAACTCCTGACGTTCAAAACCCGGCTCCAGGGCGGTCCCGTTTGGGAAATGGTCGTGTTCGTTCTCAACGGTTTCGCCTTTATTCTGATCGGTCTGCAATTGCCCGCCGTCCTTCGCGCCTTGTCGGGTAATTCCACCCCCATGTCCATCCTCATCCGCGATGCCCTGCTCCTCAGCCTCGCCGTCATCGTCATTCGCATCCTGTGGGTATTCCCGGCCACTTATCTGCCGCGCCTGATCTTTAAAAAGCTCTGCCGCCACGATCCCTATCCGGAATGGCAAAACGTCACCATCGTCGCGTGGACCGGCATGCGCGGTGTGGTTTCACTCGCCGCCGCTTTGGCATTGCCACTAACGACCCAAAGCGACGCCCCCTTTCCCAGCCGCGACTTGATCGTCTTCGACACCTTTATCGTGATTCTCATCACGCTCGTCGTGCAAGGTCTCAGCCTGCCGCCCATCATCCGCTGGCTCGGCATCAAGGACGATGGCTCCATGGAAAAAGAAGAACGCGAAGCCCGCCTCAAAGCCAATCAGGCCGCGCTCGCCCGGCTCAATACCATTGCCGAAAGCGATCCCGCCAAAGCGGACGCCCTGGAGCGTCTGCGCATCGAATACGAAGACCACATCCGCCAGATGGAAGGCGCCGAACCCGAAAATGCCGGCACTCAACTCCGCCGCTTTTCCTCCGAATACGAACACCTCTCCAAAGCCGCCCTCCTGCAAGAACGTCAGACCATCCTCGACCTCCGCAACCAGGACGTCATCAGCGACGAAGTCCTCCGCCGCATCCAACTCGACATCGACCTCGCCGAAGCCCGACTCGCACATCACGGATAACCCGATTGCCTTCGTTTAGAGCAACACCGCTTAAATTTTCACCGGCTTAATAAGTCGCGCCAGCGTCTTGGACTGCGCCAGCCCTCTGCGGCGGCGGGGCCGTCGGGGTGCGCCTGAATGCCGCCACCGGCCATGTAGAGGAG
>JBEHZA010000364.1:0-5564 GCA_048497895.1 Verrucomicrobiota bacterium | reverse complement strand
CTGGACGACACTCAGGAAGTGACCTGGAAGGCGGTGGCGCGCGCGATTGCGGACTTGAATTTCCAGGGATTCGTGGCGCATGAGTTCATTCCGGTGAACCGCCAAATCACCAAAATACTGTTGCCCCATCAACCCCATCAGGCTCATGGCGCCAAAGCCCATGCCACAGCGGCTCAGAAAGTCGCGGCGGGATAAGGGGAAACGCTGCTGTATATTCGCGGCGGTAAAGTGGCCTTTATTTGAAGTATTCATAGCAATAAGTGTTGGCTCTTATCTTGCTTAGACGGAGGCTGAATAGAAAAAGTTTCGCATAAAATGCACGGCGGGCAAGGAAACATTTGCCACACCAATTTCTCAATCCCTTGGAATTCTGCAATCAGGGCTTGATTTCAACCACATCACCCGCCTCAAGCTCCACGTCATCAAGCCCTTGTAAAAGTCGAACCGGTGCAATAAAGGCCGTTTCACCATTCCGCGTCAGGCTGATGCCTTTCGGATTGCCTCGCCCGGTAAACTCCGCGAGAAAAATGGCTTTTGATAATTTAAGCTCCGGCTCCCAGGGCACCTGATGGTTCTTCACCGGGCCGTTGACGATTACGAACTTAGCCTGCATAGACTGCGATTGTTGGGCTTGTCGCAGTCCCTGATTTTGCCCCTGCAAATACGCATTCTGCGCCTGCAATCGCGCTTTCGATTTGCTGACGCAACCCGAACCTGCCGCGATCAGGACGATCATTAAACTGATTCTGACCGCTCTCATCATTTAGCAACTCGTCGGCACTTCCTGTAACACTTCCACACAATGGGGAATCGCCCCCACTACAAAGCTTAAACACTCCACTGCCCCACTTGGTTTCCCAGGCAGGCAAATGACCAGCGTGTGATCCACCACCACCGCGAGATTCCGGGAGAGGATCGCGTTCTTGGTAATCTTCATCGACTCCATGCGCATCACTTCACCAAAACCGGGCAGTTCACGGATCGCAATCTCCCGCACCGCTTCCGGCGTGACATCACGCAACGCCACCCCCGTGCCGCCCGTCGTTAAAATCAAGCCGCACCCTTTGGTAATCTGTTCGCGGATCGCCCGCTGAATATCCCGTTTTTCATCCGGCACCAGCGCTTCCGCCGCCACTTTCCACTGGTAACCTTCCGCCGCTTTCTTCAAGGCCGGACCGCCCAGATCATCGTAGAGACCTTTGGAGGCGCGATCGGAAATCGTAATAATGCCAACTTGAATTTGCATGGAATTCTTCGTTCTAACGTTACTTCTTCGTCTTGGAAATCAACCGGATGTTCGTAATGCGCATTTTTTTATCCACCGCCTTGCACATATCATAAATCGTCAATGCCGCCACATTCACCGCTGTCAACGCCTCCATTTCCACTCCCGTTTGAGCTGTGATTTTAGCCGAGGCAGTAATCACCACCCGGTCGTTGCTGGCTGGAATTTCAAAATTGACCTCACAATGCGTGATCGGCAGCGGATGGCATAAAGGAATCAATTCTCCTGTCCGCTTGGCCGCCAGAATACCCGCCAGCCGTGCTGTGGCCAACACGTTGCCCTTGGCAATCTCATGCGACTGAATCAGTTTGATCGTTGCCGGTTGCAAACGGATTTCGCCACCCGCCACGGCTTCCCGTTGCAACATCGGTTTGGCCGAGACATCCACCATGCTCGCCTCACCACGCGCATCAATGTGCGTTAATTTCTTTTCGGCTGCCATACACTGAGCTTAAAGGTCGTTCCGTTTGAAATCACCTTCATTTTTCATCGCTGACTTCATTCAAAGTGTCCCAATCGATTGCTGCCATTCCTGCACCGCTACCGTGATTTGTGCGGCGGCATTCAATCTCGGCTTTACAAACCGCGGCGTAAACCACGGAAAAGTGCCAATCAAATCATACGTCACCAGAATCTGCCCGTCACAATCCGGACCAGACCCAATACCAATCGTCGGAATCGGCAGACGTTGACTCAATTCCTTCGCCACCGGCGGCGTGACCAATTCCAGCACAATCGCAAACGCGCCCGCTGCCACCAAAGCATCCGCATCATCCAGCAGGGCCTGATGCTCCTCCTCCTTTTTTCCTTTGATCCGATACCCACCTTCTTCAACCACACTTTGCGGCAGCATCCCCAAATGACCGCAAAACGGAATCCCGCTCTCCACAATCGCCTGCACCTGCGCCGCAATCGCCCGCCCGCCTTCCGCCTTCACCGCTTCCGCCCCGGCAGCCACTAACCGCCGGGCATTGGCTACCGCATCCTCAACCGTATCGTAACTATGAAATGGCAAATCTGCCGCCAGCAAAGCCTGTGGCTTGGCCCGGGCCGCCGCCCGGACATGATGTTCCATCTCCGCCATCGTAACGTGCGTCGTATCCGGATACCCCAGAACCACCATGCCTAACGAATCGCCCACCAACAAAAACGGAATCCCCGCTTCATCGAGCATGCGAGTCATCGGGTAATCATAAGCGGTCAATGCCGCAATCCGTTTCCCCTGCCCTTTCATGGCCTGGATATCCTTTGCCGTCAGCTTATTCAAACTCATGGGAAAAACATCCTGCGGGAACGTATTCCGGACAAGGAGAATTTATCCGCCCGCCCCTCCTCCAAAAGACCGAAAACCAGCCATCTCAGACCCATTCCGCCACGATTTCCCGTGAAAGAGCAAAGTGGCGAATTCGTTTCGTTCCTGCTTTTCATCAAATTATCCCGTAATATCCCATACAAAGCCGTACAGAACCCCGTTTTCGCATTTTGGACGATTAACCCTTCCGGGCTTCGTCATTCTTTCGGATTTCGTCATTCGGAAATTCGTCATTTCTCCCCTCCTTCAACCTTTCTTAGGCCATACGAAGCCATACAATCCCATACAGCCGGAAAGCTTTGATTTTTCATTCTTAATTCTTCTTTCTGCATTTAATTATTCCTGAATAAGCCTGAAAAGCCCTGACAGAACTTGAACCGCGTCCATATGTGCTTTCACGCCCACATCCGGTTCCCCTCCGTGGAGGGGTTAGGGGTGGGCTCCTTCCAGTGTCCTTGTCTCCATCTGTGTGAATCGGTCTATCCGTTGTTTAATCGATTTTCCTCTTTCGCGTGTTCCGCGTATTTCGCGGTTAATCTTCTGGCTTTGTTATTCTTTCGGATTTCGTCATTCGGTAATTCGTCATTTCCTACCGCCATTGCATCTAAACACACAAATCGCCATTTGTATTTCCCACCGTGGGAAATCCCCTCTCTTTTTCCCGCAATCGCCTTTACCCCACCACTTCCAGCTTCACTACTTGAATCTGATTCTTTCCCGACTTCGGGAACGGACGCGGCATCGGCTGCGCGTAACCACCTTGATCAATCGTCCGGCAACGTAACTCATATGTGCCCGGCGCGAGCTGCTGCGGCTCTGCTGTCCAACGGCACAATGTGTACCGCAATGGCCATTCCTTCGGCTGTTTCGTCTTCGGATCAAACTGCACTGGATGCAATTTCGCCGTATCGAAGCCCTTAACCGCCTCCGCGTCGAACGGCACAATTTGCGCCTCCTGCCATGGTGCTGTCGCAAAATACCGGTCGTTCACCGGCAGCGGATCACGCGTGTTGCGTAGCCAATATTGCACTTTCGTCAACCCGGACACTCCTACCTGCGCGTGGCCGTGAATCGCAACTGGTTCCCTCGCCTTGATCTGCTCCGGCAACGCCGCAAATCGCGCGAACGTCTTCAGCCAACTGTTCGTATCGTTATTTCCGTTGGCATAGGTGTCATCTGACTGGTGCGCATTCGTAAACACAATGCGTTGCAGCCATTTCACCGATTTGAATCCATACGCCTCCGGCACCAGCATCCGCACTGGTCCACCGCGTTCTCCTGTGAGGAATTCACCGTTCAACTTGTAGCACAGCAACACCGGCAATTCTCCCGGTGGCTCCTCGAAAATGCGGTTCATCGGCAGGTAACACTTGAAGATCTGCTTCGGATCTTCGTTATGATGCCCGTAATAATAAACGTGACGAAGATTCTCCACCGGCCCCGCCAGCCACAACACCTCCCGCAACGGCACTCCTTCCCACAATCCGTGACCTAGCGGATCAGACAGGTTGTTGCAGGTAATAACTTTGAAATAACTCGTCGCCTTCGTCTGCGCCAGTTTCATCAGCGCGTCAAACGTCAATGCCGTGCCATTCGCCTTGAGTAACGGTCGCTCAATCTTCGAGTTGCTCTGCGGATCAGCGATGACCTCTAACTGCCATGTCTCCCGTTCCATCCCGATCTCCAACCGCTTCTCCCGTGGTAATTGATACGGCAACGGATTCCCCCGCTCGACGTTGTAAAAATCTCCCGATTGCGTCAGACAACACCCGCCGCTCTCACATACCGGTCCCGCCTTCCGTTTAATCTCCGCCGCCAGCACCTCCGTGCCAACCACTCCGGACGCTGCCAAAGCGGCGCCCGCTGTTCCCATCCGCAGAAAATCACGACGCGACAATTTTGCTTTGCTCATGGCTTTTCCTCGTCACCAGGGTTTAAGGCCACCACCTTAATCATTTAATCTCAACGAAGCAAACCCAACTCCATGTAAACAAGTAAGCGCTTTTAAAAAAGAATCAAAAATCTGTAAAAAAGTTTGAATCGAATCGAACCTTTCAGCGTTTAACTTCAAAGCCAACTCGCCCCAGTAATCGGCATTGGCTGGTCGTATCATGAACAACGAAGTTAAAACCAGCGCGCCCGGAAACAATCGCTGGCTGTCACTGAAAGACGGAATCTATCGGCTCCATATCTGCATTTGTGACAATGAAGCGCCGTTTGAAGTAGCCTTGCATGGGGTTTCCCGACATGCGGACGCCGTACAAATCAGCCGTATTCTTGGCCGGCGCTCATGCTCCACCCAGGGAAGGAACAGCTAGCACTGGTGGGGATGAAACATCCTATGGAGCTTCTGCCAAGCATTCATTTTACCGTTCCGCCTGCGCGTCGGCCAGTTCAGTTGCCACCCCTACCTTGGTAATTTGCAATTGCTGGAATGTATCAAGCACGTCAACCATCGTCTGAAAATTGGCTTCACCAGCCCCATTAACCACCACGGTCAAAACCCTTCGCTTGGAATATAAACGCTACCCTGAGGTAGAAGTGCCGCAAAACATGCAGGTTTGAATCCTGTTAGGCGCATTACGTATTCCACGCCGCCGCTTGAGCGTAAGCGTCAAGCGAAGCCTTTCAATTACCCACATCTTTTCCACCAACGCCGAAAGATTTCCGGCGAATAAAATGTACAAAAGGAGACAGTTATGGTGAATGCTGGGAATGCCGACCAAGCAATCGCTCCAAAAGCCGGATATAACCGCCAGTCCAACTCCCGCTCAGGACTGGATCAAGCAAGAGACCGCTGATGCCAGCTTTAAAGATTTGCGGCTGGCCAGACGCTGCACCAAACTCTTGGGCATGATGTCCGCCGGTCTCGGCCAAAGCATCCCCTTCGCCTGCCAGGACTGGGCCAGCACCAAGGCCGCCTATCGCTTCCTCGACAACGACCAGATGGACGAGGCCCAAATTCTC
>JBEHZA010000363.1:0-5571 GCA_048497895.1 Verrucomicrobiota bacterium | reverse complement strand
TAGATGGTCGATTGAGTGATAAAGTCAGGCGCAGACAGTAAATTAAAAAATAAGGATGGTTTAACCCCTGAAAATATTTCAACACCTGAATTGGCGAAGAATATACGCCAATGGCGAAGTGTAAAAAAACTTGAACCATTAGTTAAAAAAATAGAAGAACAAAATAAAGAAATTAATGAGCTAAAAATATCTATAAAAGCTTTAATTGATATGAAGAAAGCAAAAGAAGAGAAAAAACTGGAGATCCCTAAAAAATCGGTATTATCTCTTAATGAACACAGTGAAACTCAAAAACAGAAAGAAATATCAGAAGAAAAGAAAATTGAAATGTTTAATGCCTGTGCTAAGGGAGATTTTGATAAGGTAAAAGCTTTATATGCAGAAGGTGTTTTACTTAATTTATTACACCCATACAATAATGCAAATCTTTTAATTGTCGCTATGAATCAAGGAAGTGAAGGAAAAACTAATGAATATGATGGATATTACTGTAGAGAAGATCTCATGCAATGGTTATTTGATGAACTAATTAAAAATAAACAATTTAAAGAAGTGTATGAAGCAGTAGTTTTGGTTGATAATCCCAGTCAAAGATCTCAGTATGATGCTAAGTATAATAAAAGAATATTAGATTTAAGTCATGCAGCAACATGGCGCTATAGGATAAAATATGCTGGTAAATCTTTACGAGGTATTTTTGATGCTATGTTTCAAGCGGTAGCTGGTATTCAGTCAGAGTGTGCCGGCCAAACATCTTCGCGTGAATATCACTATAATCTTAATAGAGCAAATAATGGATTAACATTATTTAAGAAAATAAGCGTTTTATTAGAAAATGCTGAGAGAAGTTTAAGTATGAATTTTCAACTAAAATAATATTAGATTGCGAATTTTGTCTCTTCATCATATCCTGAATCAGCCAGTAGTCGTCGGCGCCTCTGGACGATGGGCTCCCGGGCCACGATGCTCGCCGGGTTTGCCGCGTCGCTCGCCAAATGCCCGGGCGGCATTCTCCCGTGCAGCGGTCATCTCGGCCTGGCTCAGCTTGCCGTCGCCGTCGGTATCCGCCTTCCTGAACTGCTCATCGGCGGCTTTCTGCCGCGCCGCGTTCAGTTCCTGTTGGGAAACGCCACCGTCACCATTGGCGTCGAGTTTCTTGAAGCGTTCGGCCGCCCTGGCCTCCATGCGTTCCTTGCCGGCAGCGCGCATCTCTTCGCGACTCAGCTGGCCGTTGTGGTCCTTGTCCATGGCATTGAACTGTTCCGTCGTCAGGTCGCTGCGTCGCGCCTGCAGTTCCGCGAAATCGATTGCGCCGTCGCCATTGGCATCCAGCGGTTTGCGTTCTGCAGCACCTGCCAATGTGCCGAGACCCAGCAGCGTGGTCATGGCGGTTGCAAGCGCAAGGCGTTCGAATGGGATCGTCATGGTGCCTCCTTTGGGCCTGGAAGTCCGGTTCTCACGGACTGGTAACGCTTGGTTGGACAGCGCCGTTGACCGCTGCATTGCAATGTCCCGGTCAAGTTTTGCAAAGCTTTTCGAACGAATCGTTACATGCAGGCTGACGCGGTGGTTGTGTCGTGTTCATGAGGTTTCCTAAGATGCGGCAAGGGGGATGACAATGACAATAGGTCGTCGCGACTTCCTGAGACTCGCAGCCATGGCAGCCGCCGGGGCGTCTTTGCCGCTTCACGCCCAGGAGAGGCCCGCCATGCTGACCCGCAATGTTCCCTCGACCGGCGAAGCCATTCCCGTGATCGGCATGGGCACGTGGCAGACCTTCCATGTCGGCAGGAGTGAATCCGAACGTGCGCCGCTGCGGGAAGTACTCCGGATGTTTTCGGAAACGGGCGGCCGGCTCGTGGATTCCTCCCCCATGTATGGCATGTCGGAAGAAGTCGTGGGCGACCTGGCCACAGAGCTGGGCCTGCACGACCGGCTGTTCATGGCCACCAAGGTCTGGACCAACGGCAAGGCCCAGGGTATCCAGCAGATGGAAGAATCGTTCACGAAGCTCAAGGTCAAGACGCTGGACCTGATGCAGGTCCACAACCTGGTCGACGTCAATCATCACCTGTCAACACTGGCGGAGTGGAAGCGGGCAGGTCGCGTCCGGTATGTCGGCATCACCCACTACACCGCCAGTGCGCACGACGAAGTCGCGAAGGTGATTGCCGCACGGCCCGTGGATTTCGTGCAGATCAACTATTCAGTCGGGGAGCGCCAAGCGGAAGAGCGGCTGCTCCCGCTGGCGCTGGATAAAGGCGTGGCCGTCATTGCCAACCGGCCCTTTGCGGGCGGCGATCTCTTCCGGAAATTGCGTGACAAGCCGCTTCCTGCGTGGGCGGCTGAAGTGGAATGCACCAGCTGGGCACAGCTGCTGCTGAAGTTCGTCGTTTCACATCCTGCACTCACGTGTGCCATTCCGGCGACGTCGAAGATATCCCACCTCAGGGACAACATGCGCGCGGGTAGCGGACCGATGCCGGATGAAGCGCTGCGTGTCCGGATTGCAACCGAGGCGTTGCGCGCCTGAGCGATTGAATTCCGGATCAGGGCTTCTTGTCTCCGGCTGCATCGCCGCAGTCACTGCCGATCCACTTGCCTTTCAGGTGGGAGGTGAGCTTCATGGCCTCGGCGCCGCTGCCGATGTTCAACTCGAATTCACCCGTCATGGCCTCGGGTGTCGGCGCGTTGATGCGGAGGAATCCCGAGCCCGTGCGTTCGCCCATGCAGACCAGGCGCATTTCCTGGCGCGTGCTCGTATTGGCCACGCTGGTCTGTTCGCAGTTCTGGATGTCCTGTGTCTTGAACGGCTCTTCGAGATCCTCCGGAGTGACGCATTCCTTCGCAACGTCGCTGATGGGCCCCTTGTCGGCTTGCGCCTTGATCATTGCCTTCATCGCGTCCAGCTGTTCGGTAGTCAGCTTTTCCAGCAGTTCCTTCGGAAGCGCGGGCAAGCCGGTCATCTGCGTCTCCGATGCAATCTCCCACAGGCCAGGCTTTACATTGAGCTTGACGGGTTTTTCCGCGGCGCCGCCCAGCACGGGCATCAATCCAAGCAACGCCACGATCAGCCACTTCCTGTCTGGATGCATGTCGAGGCCCTCCTGCAAATACAGCTGGAGATCATCATTCCACAGCGTATGCAGCTGCGCCAGCCGCGAGGTTTCTGCGTAAGATCTACAACGAATCGACGGAACGCGGGAGGCCGGTGTGCGTGAAGATGGCTGGTTCGATGTCGGAGCCGAGGCCGAGTTGTCGCGGAAACCGCTGCAACCGCTCACCCTTGGCAGTACACCCATCGCCTTGAGCTTCGATGCAGGGCGATTCGGCGCAGTGTCCAATCGCTGCAATCACCTTGGCGGCCCACTCGGGGAAGGCCGGCTCGAAGGTGACTACATCGTCTGCCCGTGGCATTACTGGAAATTCCATCGCGTCAGCGGTCTCGGCGAGCCGGGATATGAGAAGGACGCGATCCCTGCTCACGAAGTCAAGGTGGAGAACGGCCGCGTCCTGGTTCGCAAGGAACCTTTCGCCAGGCGGAGCCACCTGCCTCACCCGCCTCATGAACTTGCGCGTGATCCGGTCCGCGCGCCGGGGCCGGTCCGTGTCCTCGGGCTCTCCACCACGGTCATGACCCATGAGCATCCCCGCTACAGCACGTCCGAGGACCTTCTGGAGACGGCTTTGCGGCACGCGAGCACGACGCTTGCGTGTGAGACGCGACTGATCCGCGTGCGCGATCTCGGCTTCCGCGCCTGCGAAGGCTTTTACTCAAAATCGGCGCGCGCCTGCACGTGGCCGTGTTCGATCACGACCATGGATGCGAATGACCAGATGGAACGCATCTATGAAGGACTGGTCCATTGGGCCGATGTGATCCTGGTCTCGACGCCCATCCGCTGGGGTGCCGCCAGCAGTCTCTATTACAAGATGGTTGAGCGACTGAACTGCGTGCAGAACCAGATCACCCTCCACAACAAGCAGCTGATGTCGAACAAGGTAGTGGGGTTGATCATCACCGGCGGGCAGGACGGCGTGCAGGCGGTAGCGGGCCAGATGCTGGGATTCTTCGCGGAAATCGGTTGCCAGTTTCCGTCGTTTCCATTTATCGCGCACACGCGCGGCTGGAGCGCCGAGGACATGGAGAACAACATGCGTCATGTCCAGACTTCGCAGTTGTTGCATGAGGGAGCGACGGCACTCGTCACGCGTTGTGCGGATACGGCGAAGCTGCTGGTGGGTGGCGCACTGGCCGATTGTCCCCGGTCGAAAGGCGGTCGCAAGGGCAACCCCCTCGACAGCCGGCAGTCACCGCGCTCCATCGCGGAATAGACGGTCGGGCCTGCAATGCCTCAAAGGGGTGAGGCGCTGCCTGCCCCGGTGTGTTAAAAAACATGCGGGATCTCACCCTTCGTGCGGTCCTCTCCAACCGTTCCGGACCCGCTATTGATGCCGCACGCCAGCACACCCCTCATTGCCACGATCGTCATCGGCCTGAGCCTTGCCTTTGTCTTCGGCACGCTTGCGGCCCGTTTGAAGCTGTCTCCCCTCGTTGGCTACCTGCTCGCAGGAGTTGCGGTTGGGCCTTTCACGCCGGGATTCGTGGCGGACGGCGCGCTGGCAAACGAACTCTCGGAGATGGGCGTCATCCTGCTGATGTTCGGCGTCGGCCTGCATTTCTCGCTCAAGGATCTGCTGTCGGTACGCGCGATCGCATTGCCGGGCGCCGTGGCGCAGATCGTCGCCGCTACGTTGATGGGCGTTGGCCTCGGCTGGATGCTGGGATGGCCGGTATACAGCGGCCTGGTGCTTGGTCTCGCGCTCTCCGTTGCCAGTACGGTGGTGCTGCTCAGGGCACTCGAGGAACGTCGCCTCGTCGACACCGAGCGTGGCCGCATTGCCGTCGGCTGGCTCATCGTCGAAGACCTGGCGATGGTGCTGGTGCTCGTGCTCCTGCCTCCGGTCGGCGAGCTTCTGGCGCCGGGTGCGAACGGTGAAGCCCAGCTGGCGGCCAGAGACATCGTCCTCGCGCTCGGCTGGACGCTGGGCAAAGTCGTGGCGTTCGTCGCGCTCATGCTCGTCGTCGGCCGGCGCTTCATACCCTGGGTACTGAAATTCACGGTCCGCTACGGGTCGAGGGAACTGTTCCGCCTCGCAGTGCTGGTGATCGCGCTCGGCGTCGCGTTCGGGGCGGCCGAACTCTTCGGCGTGTCCTTCGCGCTAGGCGCCTTCTTTGCCGGCATGGTGCTCAACGAATCAGAATTGGCGCATGAAGCGGCCGAGGAATCGTTGCCGTTGAGGGATGCCTTCGCGGTGCTGTTCTTTGTTTCGGTCGGCATGCTCTTCGATCCGAGGATCGTTGTCGAACAGCCCATCGCCGTGGCTGGTGCCTTGTTCATCATCCTGATCGGCAAATCGGTCATCGCCTTCCTGATCGTGCTGGCGTTCAAGCATCCCTTATCGACGGCGTTCACCATTTCGGCCAGCCTCGCGCAGATCGGGGAGTTCTCCTTCATCCTTGCGGGCCTCGGGGTGAGCCTGGGATTGTTGCCGGAGACGGGACGCGAC
>JBEHZA010000362.1:0-5572 GCA_048497895.1 Verrucomicrobiota bacterium | reverse complement strand
CTTGGCCTTAGCCGCCCGCACCGGAATGGAAAGCCCCACCCCCGGCAAAGAAACCACTTCACGCAACTCCATTAGCCCGGATGAGTCCGGGTTCAGGTCCGGGATCGGTTTGAGTTTTTGCCGGTAAAGCGGCGTCGGTTGTTTCTTTTTCATAACTCAATGTAGTCACGCGTGACTACATTTGTCAACAAACGCTTAGACATCCAAATTCCGCACGTTCAAGGCATTGTCTTCGATGAACTGGCGGCGCGGCTCGACTTCATCGCCCATGAGACGCACGAACATTTCTTCCGCCTCAACGGCGTCCGTGAGTTCAATGCGCAGCAGCTTGCGCTTGACCGGATTCATTGTGGTCTCGAAAAGTTCTTTGGCGTCCATTTCACCAAGACCTTTGAAGCGGTACATCTGAATCCCCTTTTTGCCGACGTTCTTCACGCCTTCCAGAATTTCCGGAATGGAGAATAACGGCAACACCGTCGCACGCTCGCCTTCACCTTCAACCAATTCAAACAACGGTTTGTCCTGCGCGGCGTAATGATCCACTTGCAGCCCTTTCCGGGAAAGTTTGCCGAGCAAATCCGCAATAGCCTTGCTTTCGAGGTGCAGGTTGGAAACTTTCGCGCGCCGTGTCGGGCCATCCTTCTTCCGCTCGACTTCGGTATCGCTGCCGAAGATGTCGTTGTTCGCCAGTTTGAATTCCTCCACTTCCTCGACCGTGAGAAAATAGTGAACCGTTTCATCATTGCCGGAGCGCACTTTCACCATCGTCTGAGGCAGCGTGCCATCTTTCGCGCGCTTCTCGACATAGTCGGCAAAATTTCCGCCCAGCCGCTTGATGTGCGTCGCGTGCTTGTCGAGCGATTCCAGGAGCGCCAGGATTTCTTCCAGTTGCTTCGGATTGAATTCTTTGCCGTCCGCCAGATTCTTCAACTTCACTTCCTCGACGCCGTTTTGCAGGAGGATGCGGTTGAGTTGCACATCGTCATCGATGTAATCTGTCTTTTTCTTGCGCGTGATGCTGTAAAGCGGCGGTTGCGCGATGTAAACGAAGCCTTGCTTCACGAGCTGCGGCATCTGACGATAGAAGAACGTCAGCAGCAGCGTGCGGATGTGCGAACCATCCACGTCTGCGTCCGTCATGATGATGATCTTGTGATAGCGGAGCTTCTCGAGATTGAAAGCGCCTTCGCCCTCACCGTCGCCAATGCCCGTGCCAATGGCCGTGATCATGGTGCGGATTTCGTTATTTTGAAGCACCTTGTCGAGGCGCGCCTTCTCGACGTTAATGAGCTTACCGCGAATGGGCAGAATCGCTTGAAATTTGCGGTCGCGGCCCTGCTTGGCAGAGCCACCGGCGGAGTCACCTTCGACGATGTACAATTCGGTATTCGCCGGATCGCGATCAGAACAATCCGCCAGTTTCCCAGGCAGGCCGCCGCCAGTCATGGCCGATTTACGAACCGCTTCACGGGCTTTGCGGGCTGCTTCACGAGCGCGAGCCGCAGTGAGCCCTTTGTCTACAATGCGTTTGGCGACGGGCGGATTCGCGTCAAAATAAGCCATCAACCCTTCGTAGGTAACGGAGCCGGTGATGCGTTCAACTTCCGGCGAAAGCAATTTCACTTTCGTCTGGGATTCAAATTTGGGATCGCTGTGCTTTACCGAAATCACGGCCGTCAACCCTTCCCGCACGTCATCACCGGTAATGGCCGGGTCTTTCTCCTTAATCAATTCGTTTGATTTGGCGTATTGATTGATGGCCCGCGTCACAGCACTGCGGAAGCCGGAAAGGTGCGTGCCACCGTCCGGATTATAAATCGTGTTCGTGTAACACAGCACCTGGTCGTTGTAGCTGTCGTTGTACTGGAGCACGACCTCGACGTGAACTTCGATTTCTTTATCATCGAGTTTCTCATGCGTTTCCTTGCGGAAGGAGATCGGCTTGGGATGCAGCGGTTCTTTGCTCTTGTTGAGTTGCTTAACGAATTCTTCGACCCCATCCTTGTAGAAATAGCGTTCCGGTTCGGAATTCGTCACGCGTTCGTCGAGAAAAATGATTTCAAGACCGGAATTCAAAAAGGCCAGTTCACGCAAACGCTGGGAAATGATGGGAGATTTAAACTCCACCGTCTCGCGAAAGATCTCGGGATCGGGTTTGAAGGTGATCAACGTGCCGGTTTTCTTCGCTTTGCCAATGACCTCCAGCTTCTTCATCGTCTTGCCGCGCTCAAACTCCATGTGATGCACTTCACCGCCGCGCGATACTTCCACTTCAAACCATTCGCTGACCGCGTTCACGCACTTGGCGCCGACACCATGGGTGCCGCCGGAAAATTTGTAACCGCCCTGGCCATATTTACCGCCGGAATGAAGCGTCGTCAGCACCAGTTCCACCCCGGGAAGGCCGGAATCTTTATTGATGTCCACGGGAATGCCACGTCCATCGTCACGAACCGAGATTGAACCATCCACATGAATCGTCACCTCAATGCGCGAGCAATAGCCGGCGAGATGTTCGTCCACGGAGTTGTCCAAAACTTCCGAAACGCAATGATGCAAGGCGCGTTCATCCGTGCCGCCGATATACATGCCGGGCTTCTTGCGCACCGCTTCCAGCCCCTTGAGCTGGGACAGTTTTGAAGCGTCATAACTCTCACTCGATCCGAGTGGATTTGGCACGTCGGAGGGCTCAAGTAAGTCCGATTTATTCGACATAAAAAATGGGTCAAAAAAGTCCCCGATTTGGGACCGGTTTAAGTCCCTTAAAAATAGCAAAAACAGCGCCTTGAACTCAACCTTATTCTAACGATATTTCCCCCCTTAAAACACCATTAGTTGTGGTGGCGGCAGAAGAAAGACCTAACGTATTGCGGAGATGTGCAAATAACTAGAAAAGAGGCCGTTGCGGAGAGGGCAGCAAAGACGGGCTGGGAAAGCGGAGGCAAAATGGATGCCCCAATATGACCTTAAAACGGGGGAACCGAGGGCGTGGCGGACTATTTGGCCACGACGGGCGTCAGGATGACAAACCAAGCCGTATCATTGAGGCTATCGCCACCCAGAACAATCGGGGTAGTGCCTTCAATCGGTTTGACCTGATTGACGACGAGTTTGCCTTTGCCGAAGAGTTTGAAACGGGCTTTATTATCGCCGAGATTTTCAATTTCAAGCTGGCAATGTTCGCTCATGACCTGTTTAGTCACTTTGGATGATTCGACTGAAATATCGGTCGCTTTCATCTCAAAATAATTCTTCCACTTGAAAACGCCCCGCAGCTTTTTCAGGGTGTGAGCATCCACTTCTTTCAATTCGGGATAGTTGGTTTTTTCTTCATTCGTGCCCCAAACGAGCACAGCCTTGAATTTAAGCGCCGGGGTGGACGTAGCGGCCGCAAAGGCAGAAGCACCGGAGGCTTCAACCGCCAGAGAGGAGGCAAAGGCCAGCAAGAGAACGAACCAACTCCTTATGGATAGCATAAAAGGCAATAGTGCCTGTAAAATCGACCGCCGTAAATTTTTTAATTAATGTCGGCCTGCACCCAGACTACGGACATATCTTCCGACTGCGAATGGAAAGTAAATACGTTGGAGTCCTGAAGAGCGGTCTCAAAACGTTCGCGGCTGCCATCGCCGAAGTTAACGTAAATAAGAAAGGCGGCCACCGCAACAGCGGCGCCGAGCGGAGCCAGCAGACGCTTCCACCAGGCACCGAGCGGGGCGCGTTCGACAGAACCAGCCGCTTCAGAGCGTTCGATTTCGCGGGCGATCTTCGACCAATAAAATTCGCGGGATTCGGGCAGCTTGACTTCCAACTCATTGGCGGCAATGGCGGCTTTGGCCCATTGCAACTCAGCGAACAGGGCTTTGGCGCTGGCATCAGTTTCCAGAAGCCTGGCCACAGCGGCGCTTTCCGAGGGCGAAAGCTCGCCATCGAGATAAGCCTGTAGTTTCAATTCCTGTTCCGTAATTTTCATGGCTGCTCTTCTCTTCTTAGTCCGGCCAATAACGACGCCATTTTCCGGCGGGCGTAAAATAACCGGGACATCACTGTGCCAATCGAACAATCCATCCGTTTGGCGATCTCTTTATATTCTAAATCTTCAAACTCGTGCAAAATCAAAACGGTCCGGTGCTCATACGAGAGCTGGGACAACGCCCGGTCGATCTTTTGCCGTAATTCGACCAGTTCCAAACCTTCGGTCGGGTTAACATTAACAACAGGCATTTGACGCTCAACCCCGCCGCCATCTTCATCCATTTGTTCGATGGACTCGGCGCGCTGGCGCTTATGCTTGCGCAATTGATCCAGACACAGGTTGATCACAATCCGGGTCATCCAGGTTAAAAAACTGGAATCACCCTGGAACTGTTTCAACCGTTGCCAACCCTTTACCCAGGCTTCCTGAGAAAGATCTGTGGCCTCATCTTCGTTACGCATCATGCTAAACGCACGAGCGTAAATCTTATCGCGATGCCGGCCGACCAATTCCTCGAACGCCACCATGTCCCCTTTTTGGGACGCCCGAACCAGAATCGGGTCTTCGGCGATCTTATAATCGATCTTCTTCGACATGGGTTGGACGTGGCGGATTACGCCGTTATTCACTGCCCGTTAGAGCTTGCCTTTGCTGCTGGGAATTTGACCGGCAATTCGCGGATCCCGTTGGCAGGCAAAGTCTACCGACTTGGCAAACGCTTTAAATAAACCTTCCACCACGTGGTGAGGTTCGCCGCCATACAACAATTCCAGATGCAAATTGCAGCGGGCTTCATTGGCAAAACCCTGAAAAAATTCACGGGCCAGACCGAAGCGAAAAGTGGAGGACATATCCTGTTGTTTTTCCGCGCGGCTCAGCTTTTTCTGCGCCAGCTCATCCAAGCCGCGCCAGACAAGATACGGGCGTCCGCTGAAATCAATGACGCAACGGGCAAGGCATTCATCCATAGGGACGTAGGCTTCCCCGGTGAACGGATTTTTCGGATCAAAACCGGTGCCGTAACGGCGAATCCCCTGCTTGCTGCCCAGGGCTTGCACAAAGGCCTGACCGAGAGCAATACCGCAGTCTTCAACGGTATGGTGGGCGTCCACTTCGAGATCGCCTTTGCAACGGAGCGTTAAATCGGTAATCGAATGCTTCGCGAACAGCGTCAGCATGTGATCAAAGAAAGGAATGCCGGTTTTGATGGACGACTTGCCGGAGCCATCAATCACCAGCTTCAAATCGATGCGGGTTTCTTTGGTTTCCCGTTTGATATGGGCTTTGCGAATGCTCATTAAAAATCATTAAACACTAAACCGGGACAATTAAAAAATGGAATTTATCCATTCGTGGTGAAATCCCCAAATTAGCCGAAGTACTAATACGTCCTGCCAACCGGCGACTGAATCTACTTTAATACCTTGGCAGCGAGGGATCAACCTCGCGGGCCCACTGATCGATTCCGCCGCTCAGATTGCGCAAGTGCGTAAAATTAAACTGACGCAAATACTGAATCGCGTGCAGGCTGCGAATGCCATGGTGACAATACACCACAATTTCCTGATCCTGCCAGGCCGCCAATTCCTGCGCCCG
>JBEHZA010000361.1:0-5626 GCA_048497895.1 Verrucomicrobiota bacterium | reverse complement strand
GTTAGCCTTGACCTTGATGATCGAGACCGCGCCATAACTCTGAAAATACATGTTGAGGCCGTACAGCACGACACAGGGCCACATCAAAGAAATGTGCCAGGTTACCCGTGCTTCAGCCGTTGCTGGAACGCGGCTATACGATCTTTGCCGTAGTCCATGGTTCGCAGCCCAAGTTCGACATCACGGAAATCACTCAGGACATGCAGCGTTCCGTGCGTTTTATCCGGCACAATGCGGCTCAATACGGAATTGATCCGAACCACTTGGGCGTGTTCGGCGGCAGCGCGGGAGGGCATTTGTCGCTAACATTGGGTGTGCACGGCGAAGCGGGGAATGAGAAATCCAAAGACCCGATCGATCACGAAACCAGTGCTATTCAATGCGTGGCCTGCTGGTTTCCGCCAACGGACTTCCTGAACTACGGCGCACCGGGTGAAAATGCCGTTGGCATCGGCACTTTGAAGAACTTTCGGGCGGCCTTCGGTCCTCGCGCTGACACTGAAGAGGGGCGTGCTGCGCTTGGCAAACAAATTTCCCCCATTTACTTTGTCACTCCGCAATTGCCGCCCACGCTGATTATTCATGGCGATGCCGATAAGCTGGTGCCGATTCAACAATCGGAAACGTTCGTAAAGAAAGCTACCGAAGCGGGCGCGACGGCCAAATTGGTCGTCCGCGAAGGCAAACAACACGGTTGGCCCGAGATGCTTCCGGACGTCCAGTTGTTTGCCGATTGGTTTGATCAATACCTGCGCGGGCTCAAGAAACAGCGGGTAACTTTCGCTTGAGCTTTTGGCGGTTCGTTCTAAATATTCCAGAGCTATGCCAATCTACGAATTTCATTGCGCTGACTGTGAGCGGGACAGCGAAGTGCTGGTGCGTTCTTCCCGTTGGGAAGGCACGCCTTGCCCGCATTGCGGTTCGACGCACTTGACCAAGAAGTTCTCCGTCTTTGCCTCCTCCAATGCCGGTGGTGATGACGCTGCTGCCTGCACAGGAAAGCCCAGTTCCTGCGGCATGTGCGGCACCGGTAAGCCGCATTCGCATTGACCCTGGCTTCGCGCGGTTCTGCGCTCAGGCCTCTGGTGCGGCACTTTCCTGCCCCATTGGAGTGGTTCAAGTGAATAACGGCGGCCCTTTTCCGGTCAGTAATCCCAACGCCGTTTTTGTTCAAATGCGTGACGTATCTGTTCTATCATTCGTTTTAAAGTCATGTCATTTTGAGCGTCCTGAAACTGCCCATGAGAACTGCTGTTGCTTTATTGATATCGCTCACACTTGGCTGGTCCACGGCGGCGAGCGTGGCGGCTGATTACGATCTGTTTGGTCGCACCAATCTGGTTGCCTGGTGCATCGTCCCTTTCGACGCCAAAAAGCGTGGGCCGGAAGAACGGGCTCAAATGCTCGAACAACTGGGTCTGCACCGTTTCGCTTATGATTGGCGCGCGGAACATATCCCCACTTTCGACGCGGAAATCGAAGCGCTGCAAAAACATCACATTGAAATCACCGCCTGGTGGTTCCCGACGGCGATGGGCAAGGATGCGCAAACTATCCTCGATGTGCTCGCCCGCCACAAAATCAAAACGCAACTCTGGGTGATGGGCGGTGGCACGCCGGTCAAAGATGAAGCGGAACAAAAGGCGCGCGTGGAAGCGGAGGCCAAACGTATTCGGCCGATTGCCGAAGCGGCAGCGAAGATTGGTTGCACTGTCGCTCTCTACAATCACGGCAACTGGTTCGGGGAACCGGAAAATCAACTCGCGATCATTGAACGCCTGAATTTACCCAATGTCGGCATCGTTTATAATTTTCATCACGGCCACGGCGACATCGCGCGGTTTCCGGAATTGTTCGCGAAGATGAAACCGCATTTGCTGGCAGTCTGCTTGAACGGCATGGTCGAGAACGGCGAGAAGATCGGTAAAATGATTCTGCCCATCGGCCAGGGTGATCGTGAATTGGCCATGGTGAAAGTCGTGCGCGATAGCGGTTGGCACGGGCCGATTGGCATTTTGAACCACACGGATGAAGATGCGGAAGCGCGGTTGAAAGACAATCTGGCGGGCCTCGATTGGCTCGTGCCGCAACTGGATGGCAAAGCACCCGGGCCCAAGCCGGTGCCGGTGAGCTGGCATGCCTCCGCTCCCAAACCAACGGTTTCTGCTGGCGGCATGGTTGTTGAAGGCAAAGCCGAATATCGCAAGTTTCCCATTACCGTGGAGTGTCGCGCGAAGATGAATGCCGCGCAGGGTTTTAATATTCTGGTGGCCAGCGATACCAAGGCATCGGCGGAACATTGGGAACTCTATTCGTTTGCCGGGAGCGGAGTGTTCAGCGTTTACCTGCCGGGACGCGGCGGGGCGATTCAATCAGCCGCGCGGATTACTGATGGTCAATGGCATGATCTCGCCGCCATTTTGGAAACGAACCGCGTGCGTCTCTATGTCGATGGCAAACTTGTCAAAGAACAACCTATCCAGCCGTTCGCCGGAAACCCGATTAATGGCGGTCTCGCCATCGGTCAACTGGTGGAGGGCACGATCGGTTGTGATGGCGTAATCAGCGCAGTTCGCCTTTCCCGCGGAGTTCGGGAAATCTCCGGTGGGACGGAAACCTTGAAAGCTGACGCGCAGACACTTGGTTTTTGGAAACCGGCCGAACCGAAAACGGAGACCGCCGCCAATGCGGGTATTTATTGGCAAGTGGAAGACGCTGCCGCGCGTGCCAAACTACCCGAATATAAAACGATTCCCGCTGCGAAGCCGAATGAACTCACGCCCGCCAATGGTTTCCCGAAACCCGAGACTTTTCTTAACTGGCAACGTTCGCTCGGTGATGCGGGCTCGCGCCGTTATTCCGGCCTGACGCAAATCAACCGCGATAACGTGAAGCAATTGCAGGTCGCGTGGACTTACCATTCAGCCGATGGCACGGGGAATATTCAGTGCAATCCGATTGTGGTGGATGGAGTGATGTATGCGCCGACCGTGGGCCGTTTTATTGTCGCTGTAAATGCAGAGACCGGACTGGAAATTTGGCGTTTCAAACCGGAATTGCCCAAACGGTTGGGCCTGGAAGATGCGCCCGCGCGGCGCGGATTGGTTTATTGGCCGGGTGAGAACGGTCACGAAGCGCGCATCTTTTTTGCGTGTGGTAAATGGGTATATGCGGTGACGCCGAAAGAGGGCAAGCCCGTCGCGGAATTTGGCGAGAATGGACGTGTGCCGTTGCCGATGGGCGGCACTGCCGTGGGAGCGATTTTTAAAAATGTCTTCGTGATTCCCGGTTTTGATCGGGATGTATTTGGTTACGATGTTTACACGGGAAAACTGTTGTGGCAGTTCCACACGATTCCCCAGCCGGGCGAGCCGGGTTACGAAACCTGGGACCGGACGGATGAAGGGGCCAATTGCTGGGGTGGCATGGCGTTGGATGATGTGCGGGGCATTGCTTACATCGGCACCGGTTCGCCAAAGCCTAACTTTCTCGGCATGCGGCATCGTGGTGACAATCTATTCGGCAATTGTCTGCTGGCGATTGATGTAATGACGGGCAAACGCCTCTGGCACTTTCAGGAAATTCCGCATGACATCTGGGATTTGGATGTGCCCGCGCCGCCGAACCTGGTCACCATCATGCGTGATGGGCGGAAGATTGATGCCGTTGCTTGTGTGACGAAGATTGGCAATACGTTGCTGCTGGATCGTGTAACCGGCAAACCGATTTTTCCCTTCCGCTTTCGCCGTGCGCCAACTTCCACGATTCCGGGCGAACAAACCGCTCCGTACCAACCGGCGGTGGAATTGCCTGAGCCGTTCACGCGCCTGACTTTTACGGCGGATGATCTTACACCGCGTTCAGAGGAGGCGCATGACTTTGTGAAAGATAAGTCGAAGAGCCTGCAATACGGTTTCTTCCCACCGATGAGTGATCGCAAGGTAACGGTTTATTACGGGATTCACGGCGGCGCAGAATGGACTGGTTCCTGTGTGGATGCGGAGAATGGCCATCTCTACGTGAGCGCCAGTGAGATTCCCTGGCTGATGTCGCTCATTGTGAATGACGAGCCGCCGTATAATCCCAAGGCGACACCGACACCGGGTGAGAAAATCTTCCTGCAAAATTGCGCGCAATGTCATGGGCCCGACCGCATGGGTGTTGGAGTGGCTCCGCCGTTGCGGGGCTTGCGCCACCGGATGAAAGATGAAGAGGTGATCGCGCTGTGGAAAACCGGGCGGGGAGCGATGCCGATTCCGCCGCCGATGACCGAACAAGAACAGAAGGCCTTGTTGGATTATCTGTTTCTTCGGGATCGTTCCACGACGATGCCAGCGGCGAAACCGGAACGGCCTTCCTTCGTGCAAAACAGTTGGCTGCGTTTTCTCGATCAGGATGGTTATCCCGGCAATAAACCGCCCTGGGGCACGCTCAATTGCCTTGATCTTAATACCGGCAAACTGCTCTGGAAGGTGCCGCTGGGCGAATACGATGAACTGACCAAACAAGGGGTTCCAAAGACCGGCACGGAAAACTTCGGCGGGGCAATCGTGACCGCCGGTGGGCTGGTATTCTGTGGGGGAACCCGGGATATTAAATTCCGCGCTTTTGATAAAACGACCGGCGCGGAACTCTGGTCGGCCGCTTTGCCGTGGGGTGGGTTTGCGCCGCCGATGACGTATGAAGTGAAGGGCCGACAATACGTGGTTATTCCGGCGACGGGTGGTGGAAAACTCGGTGGCCCAATGGGTGATGCCTACGTGGCCTTTGCACTGCCAAAGAAATGAAACAACGCGCATTTACACTGATTGAATTGCTAACGGTAATCGCGATTATTGCGATCATCGCCGGGCTTATTTTCCCCGCGCTTGCCACTGCCAAGCAAAAGGCGAAGCGCACCGCATGCCAGAACAATCTGCATCAGGTCTATCTCACCATGCAGTATTTCGCCAATGATCATGATGGTGATGTGCCCATCGGTTACCGGGGTGGTCGTAAGCAATGGGACACGATGTTCTTCAGTGGCACGGTGAACAAGTTTGTGACCTTTGGTGCGCTTTATACGGCTGGATTAATCGATCAGCCGCGGGTCTTTTATTGTCCGGCAGAATTAGCCTCTTCGCAGTCGTTCAACACGACCGATAATCCCTGGCCACCCGGCATTACCGGCACCAATCTACAATGCGGCTACGCGAGCAATCCGATTGTCGATTGGGGCACCAACGATGTGCCGCCCTATTGGCCGCAAATGGATCAACTCGGCTCCATTGCGTTTCTTTCCGATAGCATTGGTTTGCCGGACCGCGTGGATAGCCGGCATCGCACCGGAGTGAATGTGATTTATACGGATGGCTCGGCTGCGTGGGTGCAACGTCCTGCTTTCGACGCCGATTTAAGTCTCTGCACGACCATTGTGTCGGCGAATAACGACGCGCAGGATCGCATCTGGCAAACGCTTAGCCAGCGGTAGCCGGTTTCTGCTCTTTCAGAAACTTTATCGCCGCGGCAAAATCCTCTGGCCATGGGGCTTCAAAGGTTAGATTTTTTTTCAGGATGGGATGTTCAAAGGTGATCCGGCGTGCATGCAGCATTTGCCGGGGTGCTTCATAGCCGGTTAATTCCCGCA
>JBEHZA010000360.1:0-5629 GCA_048497895.1 Verrucomicrobiota bacterium | reverse complement strand
ACCCCTGGCAAATCAAGCAGGTGTTGATCAATCTAGTGCAGAATGCGGCAGACAGCATTGGCTGCAATGGTTCGATTACGTTGCGCGCCCGGCTTGACCATAAACCGTTGGCGTCCGGGCAAACGGAGGTGGTGATATTGGAAGTGGAAGACACCGGCAAAGGGATTCCGCCGGAAATTGAAAAGCGGCTGTTTGATCCTTTTTTCACGACGAAAGAGAGCGGCACAGGGTTGGGCTTGTCTCTGGCGGCACGCATTGTGGAAAAGCACGGCGGCTTGTTGCAGTATCAAACTCTGGTAGATCATGGCACGACCTTTGGCATTGTGCTGCCTAAAGTGAGCGTATGAATTCCGCAAAAATCCTATTGATCGAAGATGATCCCGGCATTCGCGACATTCTGCAAAGAGTGTTGGTCGAAGAAGGACACGAAGTAGTAGTGGAAGAGCGGGGAGATGAAGGGTTGGCCTGTGCCCGCCGGACGGCTTTCAATGTGTTGATTACTGATTTACGGCTGCCGGGTTTAACCGGGCTGGAGTTGATCAGGCAATTGCACGCTGCGCAACCGCGCCTGCCGATCATTCTTATGACGGCGTTCAGCACTACGGATACGGCGATTCAGGCGATGAAATCGGGCGCCTACGATTACGTCGTCAAGCCGTTTGATATTCCGCAAATGCTGGCGCTGGTAAAAAAGGCGGCGGACAGCAACCGGTTGATGTCGGAATCAGTTCTGCTGGGGGAATCCGGCTCGGCACGCGATGCGTTGATCGGGCAGAGCCAGTCCATGCAGGCGATTTACAAGGAAATTGGCCGCTATGCGTCGAAGCCGGTGAATGTGTTGATTCGCGGGGAAACGGGCACGGGAAAGGAATTAATTGCGCGGGCATTGTATCAACACAGTGACCGGACGAATGCGCCGTTTGTGGCGATCAATTGCGCCGCCGTGCCGGAAACGCTGTTGGAAAGCGAATTGTTCGGGCACGAGCGGGGCGCGTTTACGGGAGCGGATGTGCGGCGCATTGGGCGTTTTGAGCAGGCGAACAATGGGACGATTTTTCTGGATGAAATTGGCGACATGAGCCCGGCCACCCAGGTGAAGTTACTGCGGGTATTGCAGGAAAAAAGCCTGCAACGGCTGGGGGGCAAGGAAACCATCAGTGTGGATGTCCGGGTGGTGGCGGCGACCCATCGCGATCTGGAAACGGCGATCCGGCAGAAGGAATTCCGGGAGGATTTGTATTACCGGCTTAGCGTGGTGGTCATCAGCCTGCCGCCGTTGCGCCAACGGCGGGAGGATATTCCCGATTTGGTACGCTATTTTCTGCGCAAATACGGGCCGGAATTGGGCAATACCCAACCGTCCATTCATCCGGATGCGTTGGAGTTTTTACAAATTCAGGCCTGGCCGGGCAATGTGCGGGAACTGGAGAACGCGGTGCGCAAGGCGTTGCTGCTGGCGCAGAATTATACGATCAACCTGGACCATGTGCGACTGGCGGTGAGCAGTCTGGGCGGGCCGGCGTATTCCGGTTCGGGTTCGTTGGGTGATTACGTGGATGAATTGCTGGCTTCCGCGCGGCGCGGTGAATTGACCAATGTGCATGAACGTTTGATGCAGACGGTCGAGCGGGAATTATTTACGCGGGCCATTCATCAGGCGCAGGGAAATCAGGCCAAGGCAGCGCGCTGGCTGGGGATTACCCGCGTGACGATGAAGACCAAGCTAGTGCAATTCGAGCTTCACCCGGGGCGGGAACAGGACGAGACGTAATACGCCGGGGCGCTTTGCCGGTTTCAGGCTCTTTGGGATGAGAGCAGCAGCTAGCTTGAATGACCGGCTGATTTCGTGACGAGGGATCTGATGTCGGGACCGCTCGATTTTGCGGAAAGCGGCACGCGGTCGAGGCCAGAATAATCGGGCGCTTTCATGACGAGAATGCCGTCCACCGAATAAGTTTCGGAGCAATCCGCCGAAGCGACGGTGGAAAAACCGAATTCTTGCGTGAGAAAGTTTTCACAATCCTGATGCAACTGCGGGGAGTGCGTGCCAATGAAAATATAACCGATCCGGTTTTGTTTCAACAGACGTTTGGCTCCGTAGAGCATGTGAAGTTCGCTGCCCTGAATATCCGCATGCAGCAAATCCACAAAGCCGATGTTTTGCGTGGCGCACAAGGAGTCAAGTGTCAGCGTGTGCTCCGCGGGATTATCGGCCGCACCAATAAACGATTGAACAAAGGTCCCGTGCCGCTGGTTAAGCGCGAAATTCCGTTTGCCAGAGAGTAGATTGCCGGGACGCGGTTCAACCATCAGGCAGCGCGCAGTGGGAAATCGTTGAAGAAACCAAAGGGAGTAAAACGACCAGTTGGCGCCCAACTCAACGCAGGTTTTCGGTTGGGAATCGAGCGCTTGCAGTACGGCCTGAAACGCTTTTTCGACTTGTGGTTCATGCGCACCGCGGTTGGCCATGAGCAGCTTTAGCATGGGATAACCATCGTAACTGAGGGGATGCACTTTAATGCCATTGTGCATGACCAGATGCCCGCACACAATTTTACCGGCGTCGGGCACACGGGGAAGGGCGGCATTATCGGGGCATTGACAGACGTCCTGGATTCGTTCCTCCCATTCGTGACGCAAGGCAGGGTCCAGGTCTTCGAGCAAATCCCGTCCGAGGAGCAATTTCCTTTGCAGTTCGGTTTGTCCTTTCGTGCACTTGTATTGATAGATTATCGGGAAGAGCAGCGGCGAGTAAACCGCCTCACGCAAGGCGTCTTTAAACACATTCATAGGAGCAGGATAAAATTGGTCGATAATGTAATTAACAATTCCCGATTCTGGTCACGGATTCGGATCTGGTTACGTTGAACCCTAGACGACAAATCAAGGTTTGCCCTGTTACTTTCCCCCTCTTGAAGCCGGTCTTGCCGGGCACTGATGGCCCTGCACCCACGTTCGCCACTGGCGCTAAACCAAGGAGAGAGTATCCCGGTTACGGGCTTTTGGCAATTACATTGCGGCGATTTTATTCTTTCGGTGGCATTATGTCGTTCCGGGATAACTCTTTTTTATTGCCGCGAGTGGAATCCTCTGTTTTGGTGTTAAGCATGCTCTCTGGTTGGGAGTCGGGCTGAGAGTGCTCAAGGTCGTTTCCTTAGTACGCGTCGGAGGGGTTTTCACAAAAGCAAAGCGCCGAATTCACGGCAGCGGATGACTTGTCATTTTCAATAGTGGCACGCATCCAGCTCGGCTTTTTCGCCGAGATGGCTGGTTTAATGCGGTTAGGTCGTAAAGTCGTATGATTGTACTGTTGTTGTTTTTTTGTTCGGGTGCCACGGCGTTGATTTACGAGGTGATTTGGTCGAAGTATTTGTCGCTCATGTTTGGCAGCACGGTGCAAGCCCAGACAGTGGTATTGGCGGTCTTTATGGGAGGGCTGGCGTTGGGCAACCGTTGGTTTGGTCAACGCTCAGATTTAATGCGCCGTCCGTTGGTAGCGTATGGTTATCTGGAAGTTGGGGTGGGCTTTTACGCATTTTTCTTCGCAACGATTTATCATTGGGCCGATTTGTTGTTCATAGTGATCGGTACTCCAGTACTCGAACAAAAGACGGTCTTGTTGCTGTTGAAGGCGTTATTGAGCGTTGGATTATTATTAGGCCCCACGATTTTAATGGGGGGGACACTTCCGTTACTGGCTGCCTGGCTGCAACGGGAAGCGAAAGATGCGGGGCGTTTATCCGCCCGCTTTTATTCGGTGAATAGTTTCGGGGCAGTAGTGGGTTCGGCAGTGGGGGGATTTTTCCTGATTCCTGCTTTGGGCATGGTGGCCTCGCTGCAAGCCACCGCGCTGGTGAATATTCTGGTTGGTGTGGTGGCCGTGGGCATGGGGCGCAAACAGTTGCCGGAATCAGAGATCGTTACCAGGGTGGTTAATCCGAAAGAGACCTCACTTCCGATGTCTCCGGTCTGGCGCTGGGGCGTTATGATCGTAACATTGACGGGGGGCATTTCAATGGGGCTGGAGGTGTTGGCTTCGCGTTCGCTGGCGCTGATTTTCGGTTCATCATTACAGGCGTTTGCCATTGTGTTAATGGCCTTTATTTTGGGGATTGGCCTGGGCAGTTCGGTCGTGGCTTCAAAAAAACTGCGGCAATGGGCTGAAGCAAGCACATTGATTGCGTTGATCCTGGGTGGCGCAATGGTTATTGGGATAATGGTTTTGGGGATTGAATATTGGGTGGAAGTTTACCGTTATATTCGCACTGGTCTGGCGCACTCGGAAATGGGCTACGTGTTTCATCAATGTTTTGCGGTCGGGATTGCGATGGTGGTGCTGGGGTTGCCAGCGGGGCTTTTAGGAGCTGTCTTGCCAGTTTGTATCCGATCGACCGGCAGCCATGGCGCCGGGCTGGGAAAGCGCGTCGGACGTTTGCTGACTTTCAATACTTTGGGAGCGGTTGCGGGAGTGTTGCTGAAGGGGTTTGTACTAATGCCACACGTGGGCATTCGTGGAGCCTTTGGCACGCTCGCGTTTGCCTTATGTGCCGGTGCGTTTTGGCTGGCGATCAAAGTAGCCAGCCCCAGAGCCATGTTTGGCGCCGCCGGGCTGGGGCTGTTTCTGATGGTGACTTTCGCGCTCACCGGAGAAGGGTGGCGGCATGTGTTAAGTTCCGGAGTTTTTCGGTCGCGCGAGATTACGTACGATCCCACGACGATTCCGTTGCGGCGCGCTCACATGAAAATGCTTTTCTATGAAGATGCGGCCGATGCGACGGTGACAGTGGAGGAAGGGGATGGGGTCGGAGCGCCGCTGGAACGCGGATTGCGAATTAACGGCAAGCCGGAGGCTTCGACGGTTGGAGATATGTCCACGCAATTGCTGGTGGCGCACCTCCCCATGCTGGCACATCCGGACAGCAAACAGATTTTCATGCTGGGATTTGGTAGTGGGATCAGTGCGGGCGCTCTGCTGGCGCACCCGATTGACCAGCTCGTGGTTGCAGAAAACTGCGAGCCAGTGTTGCGCGCAGGCCACCTCTTCAATCAGTGGAATCGCGGTGTGTTAACGAATTCGCACGTGCACATTTGGAACGAGGATGCACGGACAATTCTAAAATTGAGCAAACAGAATTACGATGTGATTATCAGTCAACCGTCCAATCCCTGGATGGTGGGGGTCGGTAGTGTCTTCAGCCGCGAGTATTACGAATTAACTTCCAGCCGGCTTAAGCCTGACGGTTTGATGGTGCAGTGGTTTCATTTGTACGAAAATCACGACGGCATCGTAAATCTGGTGATCCGGACCTTTGGGACCGTGTTTGAATATATGGAAATCTGGGACACGGGTTCGGGTGACATTGTGATGTTGGGATCTCACCAGCCGTGGAAGACCTCCGCGGAGATTTATGCGCGGGCCTTTGAGCGCCCGCTGGTGAAAGCGGATCTTGCGCGCATCGGGCTTGGCACGCCAGACCTGCTCTGGGCGCGGCAATTTGCGTCACAACGAACCGCGTATGCAATACCCGGTCCAGGCGGGGTGCAATCGGATGCCTTTCCGGTGCTGGAGTATGAAGCGCCTAAAGCATTTTACATCGGTCAGACCGCGCGGCAATTGCAACGTTTTGAT
>JBEHZA010000359.1:0-5635 GCA_048497895.1 Verrucomicrobiota bacterium | reverse complement strand
TCTGGGGGGAAACGGATGCCGACGGATTTGCAGATGGTGAAGCGGCATGAATGCCGCGCTCCTATGCAGTGGGTTGAAGTGAGACCGGGTGACTACTTTTGTTTCGCTGGTTCTCGTACGGTGACGGGGTTTGGTCCGTTTGTTGCTGGCTTCGATTTGGGATCGGAGTCAGCGGGACGTCTGAAGATGAACGGAATTCGTTGCTTGTCGGACTCTCTTGCGCCGAGGGCATCGAGAGCGTAAAAAGAGCTGTTTCGCACGCGCCGGACATCGTCGCGGGCGCTTTCTTCGAGGGTGGGAATTATTTGGGCGCGGAAGGGTTTAAAATGGCCCAGCGCGAGCGCGGAGGCGGCGCGAACTTTGGCATCTGAATCTTTCAAATGTTTGATCAAATTGGGAATGGCGACTCTCGCGTCTACGCCGATAAAGCCGAGTGAATGGGCGGCTGTTTCACGAATGGTTTGGTCCTGATTTTCCAACAAGTTTATTAAAGCCGGTATCGCTGGTTTTGCGACCGGGCCAAGAGTGTAAAACCCGAATGAAGCAAGTTGGTGATGGTCGTCAGCCGGTTTCTTGTATTCGGCAAATAAGCTTTGCGGCAAGACGGCACTGATTCCAATTTTCAGGGCGGAGTCTTTGGTGGAGGCTAATTCAAGCAAGTATGGAATTGCGTTGGTGCCGATCTCATGGAGGGCTGTGATCGTTTCGGGATTGGCCTGTCCGCGGGGATAACGGAGATCGTTAATCCACTGGCTCACTGGTTTACCATGGTATTCCGGCTCTGGATGCTGGGTTATGGCAAACAATAAGACGGCACTGGCGATGACCGCCAAGCCAGTTAGGATGTATTTTCTATTCCGCCTCACGTTAAGAATATGCTTCTGTTCTGTGAATTTATCGATGCCAATTTATGCCGCTTCGAATGGAGCTTCAGATGGTTAAAAAGGCAGGTTGGCTGCTATAAACATGGCGCACCGCTGGTGCTGCTGATGCGGGGATCGAATGGGTGCGGTGGATTTGCAGGGGGGGAGCGGCATGAATGCCGCGCTCCTATGCGGTGGCGTTAGGGTTTCTGGCTCCACTCGTTGAGGGAGCGTTCGTTGAGAGGCTTGGTGGAGGAGAGATGTAAGCGTTCCAGGGCTTCGCCGATTAAATAGATGGAGCCGGTGAGGAGAAGGAAAGCGGCGGTCGAGGTTTGAGTCAGGGCGAGTTCTAGCGAGTCACAGACGGTGATAGGGGCGGTTGGGTTTGCGTGGTGGCAGGCTTGCGATAATTCATCGGGGTTCGCGGTGCGTTGGCTGGCGACGGGGACGAGGAAAATGCGGTCGGCCAAGGGAGCGATGATTTGGCACATGAGGGGCCAGTCTTTGTCACCGAGCATGCCGAGGATTAAAGTGGGTTTTTGGCCGGGAAAATATTTCAGCAGGGCTTCACGCAGGATTTCCATGCCGGGGACGTTGTGAGCGCCGTCGAGCAGAATGGTTTGATGTGGGTTGGGCTTTACGACTTGCAAGCGGCCGGCCCACGAAACGGTTTCGAGTCCGCGGTGAAGTTGGGTATCACTGACTGGGATTTGTGCCTGGAGCGTTTGCACGGTGGCGATAGCTAGTGCGGCGTTCCATTTCTGATGCTCGCCGAGTAAGGGCAAGTTCACCGTGTCCAGTGGTGGGCGATTTAGATCCGCAGCAGTGACGATGGTGAGAGGAGATTGGTGGCGTGCGGCGGTGTCACGGATGACGGTCAGGGCTTCAGGTTGGGTGGTGGCGGTTAGTGCGGGGATGCCGGGTTTGATAATGCCCGCTTTTTCAAAGGCAATTTGTGCGTAGGTATCACCGAGCCATTTCTGGTGATCGAGCTGGATGTTGGTGATGACGCTGGCCAAGGGGGTGACGATGTTCGTGGCATCGAGGCGTCCACCGAGGCCGGTTTCCCAGATGACAAGGTCGCAGCGTTGTTCTGCGAAATATTCCAGCGCCATGACGGTGACGACTTCGAAGAAAGTGGGATGTGTCCCGGCTGGGAATTTTTTTAATACCACCTGCATTTTCTCCACCAACCGAATGATATCCGATTCGCTGATGGGTTGGCGATTGATCTGGATGCGTTCGCCGAAGGTGACGAGGTGCGGTGACGTGTAAAGCCCCACCTTCAAGCCCGCTGCACGATAGATGCTTTCCAACATGGCGCAGGTGGAACCTTTGCCATTGGTGCCAGCGACGTGGATGAAACGGAGATTTCTTTCCGGATTACCCATCAGTCCGGCGAGCTTGAAAGTAGTTTCAAGTCCCGGCTGAGTGCCGAATAATTGCAGATCGTAAAGAAACTGAATGGCGGAAGAGTAATTCATGGCTTGCTGTGAAACACTACTCAACCGGGGGGCGATCTCAGAGTTCAAAAGCAACGTTGATCCCGCGGGACTGCTTCAGTGCAATTTGTTGGCGGGTGGGAGGAAACAGTTTCTGCATTTGCTCATTGTGACGCAATGCCTGCTCAAAAGAAACGCGGATGTTGTGAGGTTTCATCCCGCTCCAATCAGGAAACTCTAAATCAGGAAGTGAAGCAGCTACGGAAGCAGGCTTATTCGAGGCCGGTAACGCGCTTGAGCTTTTCGTAGAGTTCCGGGATTCCATACTTGAGCACTATACGACGAAATTCTTCGTCTTGCACGCTCAAATTGTTGAGCCTGACCAGTTCAAGAACGTCGTCCACATCTTTTTCAATCCGGCCACCGTGACCATGCTTAATGGCGTGGCATTTCAAGGCAAGGAGATGGAGAAGAGAAACAACCTGAGAACTGATAGCGCTGACGGGCAGGCTTTTGGAAGCGGCCAGCATTTGCTCAAAGGTGGCGTCGTTGACAAACATTAAGTCCACCGGTTCGGGTGATTCCGGCGAGGAATTGAATTGAGAAAAATTGGCGGTTTCACCCTGGGAAATCCAGCCGAGATCAAGGATCAGTTTTTGCCACGCGGCTCGTTTGCCCGCCCGAACGAGCAGGTCCAAATCCATGGTGGCCCGCGCAAAGCCATGTGCCATCACTGCATAACCGCCGATGACCAGAAATTCCAAGCCTTGCTCTTTGGCGGCTCGGGAAATCTTTTCGAGAGCGGTCATGTCGGATACGCCTTAGAGCGCCTTGTGGTGCATGTAGGCGTGGCAGGCGGCGATGAAGCCGCGGAATAACGGGTGCGGAGAATTCGGTTTGCTTTGGAATTCCGGATGGAACTGGCTGGCCATGTAAAACGGATGATCTTTGAGTTCGATCAGTTCGACCAGTTTGCCGTCCGGTGAGGTGCCGCTGAAAACAAAGCCGGCTTCTTCAAAGGCCTGGCGATAGGAGTTGTTGAACTCGTAACGGTGGCGATGGCGTTCGTTAATGACGAAGGCGCCGTAAAGGTGGGCGGCTTTGGAGCCGACGATCAATTGGCACGATTGCGAGCCGAGCCGCATGGTGCCGCCTTTTTTGGTGACTTTCTTTTGGTCGTCCAGCAAGGCGATCACGGGGTCCGGTGAGGTGGCATCGAACTCGGTGGAATGTGCTTTTTCCAGCTTGAGCACGTTGCGGGCGAACTCAATGGTGGCAATCTGCATGCCGAGGCAGAGGCCGAGATAGGGGAGTTTATTCTCGCGGGCGTAACGGGCGGCCATGATCTTGCCTTCAATGCCACGTTCGCCGAAGCCGCCCGGCACGAGAATGCCGCCGAGGCCTTTCAAAATCTTTTCCGCACCCTTTTTCTCAATGTCTTCCGCGTCAATTTTTTCAATCTCCACGCCGCAGTCATTGGCGACGCCACCGTGGATAATGGCTTCGTAAACGGATTTGTAGGCGTCCTGCAATTCAATGTATTTGCCGACAACGCCGATGCGCACGCGGTGTTGCGGGGCGATCAATTTGCGAATGATGTCCTGCCAATGGGTCATGTTGGCTTCGGGCGTTTCCAGGCGAAGCAGGCGGCAGACGAGGTCATCCACGCGTTCGCGCTGGAGCATCAAAGGCACTTCGTAAATGCTGTGGTCCACGTCCTTTTCTTCGATGACGGCTTCGTAGGGGACGTTGCAGAACAGGGAAATTTTCTGGCGCAATTCTTTGTCGAGCGGCTTTTCGCAGCGGCAAACAAGAATGTGCGGGGTGATGCCGATTTCACGCAATTTGGCGACCGATTGCTGGGTTGGTTTGGTCTTCAGTTCGCCGGCGGCCTTGATGAAGGGCACGTAGGTGACGTGCATGAAGATGGCGTTGTTGTAACCGACTTCGAGCGCGAATTCGCGGATGGCTTCGAGGAAGGGGAGACCTTCGATGTCGCCGGTGGTGCCGCCGATTTCGGTGATGACGACGTCCACTTTGGATTGTTGGGCGATTTGCGTGATGCGGTTTTGAATTTCGTCCGTGACGTGGGGAATCACCTGGACGGTTTTGCCAAGGTATTCGCCGTTGCGTTCTTTTTCGAGCACGCGGGCATAGACCTGACCACTGGTCAGATTGTTGATGCGGGTGAGCTTGGTGTTCGTGAAGCGTTCGTAATGGCCGAGGTCGAGATCGGTTTCCGCACCGTCATCGAGCACGTACACTTCGCCGTGTTGATACGGACTCATGGTGCCGGGATCGACGTTTAGGTAGGGATCGAACTTTTGGAGGGCGACTTTCAGCCCGCGATTCTCAAGCAGCGTGCCGAGGGCGGCGGCGGTGAGACCTTTGCCCAGAGAACTGACGACGCCACCGGTGACAAAAATATATTTCATTACGTCTTCCTGATTCGGTTAAAAGTTAAAAAACTGTTAAAAAAGTTAAACTGTTAAAAAGTTTTCCAGTTCCAGAGCCGTCATTAAATTCAACGGCCTAACTTTTTAACAGTCGTTCCACCCGTGCTACATCTTCCGGCAGATCCACACCCACGCTGTCGTAATTCACTTTTACCACAGCGATTTGAATGCCGTTCTCAAGCGCGCGCAACTGCTCCAGCTTCTCGGCGGATTCGAGTGGTGAAACCGGATATTTCACCAACCGCAACAGCGTTTCCCGCCGGTATCCGTAAATGCCCAAATGCTTCAAAAAAGGAAACGCCGCCAACTGCTCGTTCACCGAACGACTGGCGGCATCGCGCAAATACGGAATTGTGCGCCGTGAGAAATATAAGGCGCGTCCGGCAGCATTGACAACGACTTTTACAACATTCGGATTATCGTATTCGGCAAGGTCCTTGATGGGGGTGGCGGCGGTGGACATCTCGTTGACGTGCAAGGCGTTGGCAACGGAATTGATAACGGTGGGATCGATCAAAGGCTCGTCCCCCTGAATATTAATGACGGCATCTCCACCGCAGCGCGCGGCGACTTCAGCAATGCGGTCCGAACCACTGGGGTGATCGGGCAACGTCATCTCCACCCGACAGAAATCCTGGGCGGCTTCAAAGATGCGGGTGTCGTCGGTAGCGACAATGACTTCGGTGAGAGTTTTGGCCTGCTGGCATTGCTCGACGACGCGTTGAATCAGCGATTTTCCGGCGATGAGCGCGAGGGGTTTTCCCGGGAAGCGGGTGGAAGCAAAGCGTGCGGGGATAATGCCCAAAATTTTCATTGGGATTATTTTGGCACGGAAGGGGCGGGGAGGAAAATAGATTTCGGTGGGGAGGTTGGT
>JBEHZA010000358.1:0-5650 GCA_048497895.1 Verrucomicrobiota bacterium | reverse complement strand
GCACATCCATGAAGATGTCCTGCCCATTCTGGACGAACTGGCTTCGCTGGAGATTAACCTTGGCCTCGTCACCAATTGGGACGAACGCCTCCGCCCTCTGCTCAAACGGTTGAAACTCACGAGCTATTTTCAAGCGATCACCATTTCCTGCGAAATCGGCTTCACCAAGCCTTCGCCCGTCATCTTCGAGCAGGCCCTGCGCAACCTCGGTTCGCCAGCTCAAGCAGTTCTCCACGTCGGCGATAGTGTCAGCGAAGATTTTGAAGGCGCCCGGCGCGCCGGGTTGAATGCCCTCCATCTGCACCGGCAGGGCGGCAGCGACATTGCTTCCCTTAAGGAAATTACCACGTTTTTAGCCCGTTAAACGTCCGTCGGTCCGCATTTAGGGCTCAGTAGGCTGGATTAGCCGCCGTTACTCACCACCAAGGGCGGCTTATACTTGCGCCAAGTCCATTGACGCCCACCCCCGCGGTCATTAGATTTCCTCACGTTCGGCAAACCATGAGTGTAAACCTATCTCAAACGAACGTTGCGGGCGCACCAGCTCTCCCAGTGCGCGCGGCGGCGATCGTGGCCACTCGCGGTTCTGTCTCTCTGCAGCCGGCTTGGATTTCGCGCATCGTCTCATGAATATTAAGACCCGCCTTTTTTGTTCATCCCTGGGGAAAAAGTTCATCATGGCCATTACCGGCCTGGTAATGTTCCTCTTCGTGATCGGCCATCTGGTCGGCAACCTCCAGATGTTCCTGCCACCCGAGCATATCAACGCCTACGGCCACTTCCTCCATTCCAATTGGGAAATCATCTGGCCTGCCCGCATTGTCCTGCTCGCCGCGATCGGCTTGCACGTCTGGTCCGCCATCCGGCTCTCCGCGGAAAACAAAGCCGCCCGCCCCATCGGTTACGCGGGTGACCCGACGCCCGTCGTCACCTCTTACGCCTCCCGCACCATGTTAATGAGCGGATTGATCATCGGCGCCTTCATCGTTTACCACCTGCTGCACTACACCGCCCTGGTGAAAAGCATTAACCTGACCGGCCAGGACTTTTCCTCGTTCAACGAAGTGTTGAAAGACGGTTCCACCCGGCATGATGTTTATAAAATGGTGGTCACCGGCTTCTCCAACCCGGTCGTCTCGTTGTTTTACATTTTTGCCATGACGCTCCTGTTCCTGCACCTCAGCCACGGCATCGCCGCGTTGTTCCAATCCCTCGGACTCCGGAACAAGGCCTATACCGCCGCCATCGCCAAATTTGCTCAGGTCGCCTCGTGGGCGATTTACGTCGGTTACATTTCCATCCCGCTTTCGATTCTCTGCGGCCTCGTTAAATAATTGCACCAGCCATGATACTCGATTCTAAAATCCCTTCCGGCCCGCTCGCTCAAAAGTGGGACAAGCATAAATTCGAGATGAAGTTGGTGAACCCGGCCAACAAGCGGAAGTTCGACGTCATCGTCGTCGGCTCCGGCCTCGCCGGCGGATCGGCTGCCGCCACCATGGCTGAACTGGGTTACAACGTAAAATGCTTCTGCTACCAGGACAGCCCGCGTCGCGCCCACAGCATTGCCGCACAAGGTGGCATCAACGCCGCCAAGAATTATCCCAATGACGGCGACAGCGTTTACCGCCTGTTCTACGACACCATCAAAGGCGGCGACTTCCGCGCGCGGGAAGCGAACGTCTATCGGCTCGCGCAGGTCAGCACGAACATCATCGATCAATGCGTCGCGCAGGGAGTTCCTTTTGCCCGTGAATACGGTGGCTTGCTCGACAACCGCTCCTTCGGTGGCGCGCAAGTCTCCCGCACGTTTTATGCCCGCGGCCAAACCGGCCAGCAATTGCTCCTCGGCGCTTACCAATCACTCAGTCGCCAGATTGGCCTCGGCACAGTGAAGATGTTTCCGCGCACTGAAATGCTCGATGTCGTCCTCGTCAATGGCCACGCTAAAGGCATCATCGTCCGCGATATGGTCACCGGCAAAATTTCGTCGCACTCCGCGGATGCCGTCGTGCTGGCCACCGGCGGTTACGGCAACGTTTTCTACCTCTCGACGAACGCCGTCGGCTGCAACGTCACTGCCACCTACCGCGCTTACAAACGCGGTGCTGCCTTCGCGAATCCCTGCTACACGCAGATTCACCCGACCTGCATCCCCGTGAGCGGTGACCATCAGTCCAAGCTCACGCTGATGTCCGAATCGCTCCGCAACGACGGCCGTGTCTGGGTGCCCAAGCGAAAAGAAGACTGCGGCAAGCCGCCTGCCTCCATTCCCGAAGCAGATCGTGATTACATTCTGGAACGCAAATATCCCAGCTTCGGCAACCTCGCTCCGCGCGACGTCTCTTCCCGCGCGGCCAAAGAAGCCTGCGATGAAGGCCGCGGCGTTGGCCCCGGTGGATTGGGTGTTTACCTTGATTTCGGCGACGCCATCAAACGCCTGAGCGAAGCCAAAGTCCGCGAACGCTACAGCAATCTTTTCGATATGTACGAAAAGATCACCGGTGAAAACGCCTATAAACAACCGATGCGTATCTATCCTGCCGTACACTATACGATGGGCGGCCTCTGGGTGGATTACAATTTGATGAGTAACATTCCCGGTTTGTTCGTCGTCGGTGAAGCCAACTTCTCTGATCACGGCGCAAATCGCCTTGGTGCCAGTGCGCTCATGCAAGGCCTGGCCGACGGCTATTTCGTGCTGCCCTACACCATTGGCAATTACTTCGCCTCCCACAAGCAATCCAAGCCGAACACCGGTTCACCGGAATTCAAGCAGGCGGAAGCCAACGTCAATTCCCTCACGAACAAACTGCTCTCGATCAAAGGCAAGCGCACCGTTCGTTCGTTCCACCGCGAACTTGGCCACATCATGTGGGAAAAGTGCGGCATGGCCCGCAGCAAGGAGAGTCTCACGGAAGCGCTCAAGCGCATCCCCGAACTGCGCCAGGAATTCTGGGAAAACGTCAATGTCACCGGTGAAAACGGTGAATTGAACCAGCTCCTTGAACAAGCTGGACGCGTGGCCGATTTCATGGAATTTGGCGAACTGCTCTGCCTCGATGCCTTGACCCGCGAAGAATCCTGTGGTGGCCATTTCCGGGTGGAACATCAATTCACCAAGGCCGACGAGGATGTGAAAAGCGGCTACACCTCCGAAGGCGAAGCCAAACGGGACGACGACAATTTCGCCCACGTCAGCGCCTGGGAATACCAGGGCGAAGGCAAAACGCCCGTGCTCCACAAGGAACCGCTCGTTTACGAAGAAGTGCACATGAGCACACGCAGTTACAAATAGCACCTCTACCTTTGACTACTATGAATTTAACTTTAAAGGTCTGGCGGCAAAAAGACGGCAGCGACTCCGGCCACTTTGAAACCTATCAAGCCAAGGACATCATTGAGGATATGTCCTTCCTCGAAATGCTGGACGTGGTGAACGAAGGCATCATCGCACAAGGCAAAGCGCCCATCGCGTTTGACTCCGATTGTCGCGAAGGCATTTGCGGCACCTGCTCACTCGTGATCAATGGCGTTCCGCACGGTGGCCAGAAAGGCACCACTGCCTGCCAGCTTCATATGCGCAAGTTCAAGGATGGCGACACCATCACCATTGAACCCTGGCGCGCCAAAGCTTTCCCCGTGCTCTGCGACCTCGTGGTGGACCGCACCGCGTTTGATAAGATCATTCAGGCAGGCGGCTTTGTTTCCGTGCGCACGGGCGGCACTCCGGATGCCAATTGCCTCCCCGTTCCCAAAGAAGATTCCGACCTCGCCATGGACGCCGCGCAGTGCATTGGCTGCGGCGCTTGTGTGGCCGCGTGCAAGAACGCTTCCGCCATGTTGTTCGTTTCCGCGAAGGTCTCGCACCTTGGATTATTGCCGCAAGGCAAAGTCGAACAGGACCGCCGCGTGTTGGGCATGGTCAAGGCCATGGACGACGCCGGCTTCGGCAATTGCACCGTCACCGGCTCCTGCGAAGCTGTTTGCCCCAAAGAAATCAGCCTCGATTTCATCGCCCGCATGAACCGCGACTACGGCGTCGCCATGCTGAAAAAAGGGTAACGTAAAATTTCGCAGCACCCGGATTTCGCGAAGCGTCATGGAGTGCGGCAGTCCCCTGCCGCTTTGTGAGGCATACGCTGGTTCAGCAACCAATCGTTAGCCGAATATCGTTTCAAACGTTTTCGCAGCAACGATTCACTCAGGTCTCGAAGTCCACTCTCGAAAGCGCCAGGGGACTGCCGCACTCCATGACGCTGACGCGCTTTATCACACGCCTTTCATTTCGCCTCATTCCGCCAATTACTTCCCTTCCCCCACCAACGGCTGCGTCCACGCACATTCAAATTCCCCCGCCACATACGGATTCGCCTTAATCTTCGTCGAAGTTATTTTCGCGCGCACGTAAATCTCATCTCCTTTGAGTTCATACGCAGCCGAAGTCCCTTTCACTTCCGAAAGCACCTTGCCGATGTCATCACTATAGCGATACGTCACGCGCAGCATCTCCCCGTTCGCCGTGCGCACCGGTTCACCTTTAGAATTATACCCTTTGCGCGTGCCGATAAACTGAACCGTATAGTCCACCCCTGGCTCGGCATCGATCTCCAATGAAAGTTTCCCCTTCTCCCGCCGCACGTCTTTTAAACGCACACCGCTCGACGCATAAAAATCCCCCGCTTCCATCGCTTGAATTAAATTTTCCACCTTCAAACCCGCCGCCCGCACCATCACCCAACCCCGCCCACCATTGCTCTTGCCTACCGCATTCGTGTGATAATTGTGCGTATCGTCTGTTGCCAGCCCGTACAACACACCCAGATTCAATTCCGCTAAGCGCTTCGTTAAAACAATGTCCCACACCCGATCAATCCCAGTGTGCGTAGCATCGCCTTCGTTGTGCACGGAGGGATGCCCGTTGTACACTTCAAAAAACCGCTCCCCTTTCACCTGCATCAATTCCTCCGCCGTAATCGCCCACGTAAAATTCGGATGATTGATATGCGGAAACATCGGCTGGCCTGTGCGCTGCCGCTGTTCATTCACCGCATCCACACCCGTTTGCAGAATCGCCAGCACGCTGTCGCCATTCTGCGGCTTAATCACTTCGCGCAAATTCGTGGCATTAATATGAATGCCCGCCGTTTTGTAACGTCCCGTAATCTCTTCGCCCTTGACCATCAGAAAGCGCTCCGGCTCCTCAAACTGCGTGCGAAATTCCTCCAGAGTTTTCAAGCGCACCATGACATTTCCGTCTGTCTCCTTCTGTTGCACCCATTGATCGCCAAAACGTTTCCGGTATTTCTCCAGCGCCAGCAGGCCGCCCTTGTTCGTTTTCACCCCGCTCCAGCGTTCGCCTTCCTGAAACGTGTTATGATCGGACAACATCAGAAAGTTATACCCCTGCTTCTTGTACCAATCCGCAATCATCTCCGGATAATCGTCTCCATCGCTCCACAGCGAATGCGTGTGCAGATTCCCTTTCCACCAATGCGACGGTGCCGACTCAGCCGCATGGGTTGAAATGAGACTCATTGCCAAACAGATCAAAGCAACACGCACGGGAACAGAAAGTCGGTTAAGTAATTTCATAGTGTATCCTCCCATGTGTGCCGTTTTACGCCCCCACTGGCAAGCGACAATTCCG
>JBEHZA010000357.1:0-5669 GCA_048497895.1 Verrucomicrobiota bacterium | reverse complement strand
GTCTTAAAATTTTCGAATTAACCCTTAATGCTTATGATGTGGCATCGCGCATCGCCCAGAGGCACGTTGGTTGCTTTAACCGTGGTGGAGCCGAATCGATCGGTATTGATGGTGATGCCGGTGGATGCGAGTGCGCGTCCCGTGCTGGTGGATACCGGGGTGACCCAGGCGGATTGGTCGCCGGATGGGCAGGATCTGTGCTATGCCAAGACGACAGCGTCCAAATCAGCCCTGGATGACAGTTTACAATTGGGCACAATTACCAGCCGGCGGGTGGGCACGCCGGGCGGACAGGTGTTGCCGAAATTTGAACCCGGCACGGATCTGGCAGGAGTGATTATGGCGTCACGTCCGGAGACGCGAGTGGCTTACGAATCCGCAGACCGTGTTCTGATTGCTTCGGTGCCGGTGAGCTTGCCGGCCACCATTAAGGAGAGCAGCAAACCGCTGATGCTGTATCGGCTCACGCTGAGCAATGAGCCGACGTTGACGGCTGTAGTGAAAGGCGAGGCAGCAGCGCTGCTGCCCGGACGGGTGGACCGGTTTTCGCTCAGTCCGGATCATACAAAAGTAGCGGTGCCGGGAGATCGCGGTGAGGTGGCGCTGATTGATTTGGCCACGGGGGCTGTGACTCCGTTGCAAGACGAAATCGAACAATACGGGAGCAATTCCAAAAATTCGGCCAATCCGATTGTGCCGGCCTGGCGCAATGCCGGGGAGTTGAGCTATGCCGTGCCGCCCGGTCATCCGGCGGGGAGTTCCAATCGCTGCGAGATGGTGGTGGCGACGCTGGATGGCAGCAAACGGGCGATCAGTAAAACCTGGCCGGAGGCGATGGTGCGGAATTTTCTGGGTGCTAAATAATTGACGGCGACAGTGGATGAGGAATGAGGCGGAGAGTGAAGGGGAAGAAATTGGAGCCGACTTACGTCGCGCTGCTACGAGAGGGTGGGTTATTTTTTGGGCGCTGCTTCCACGGGCAGGATTTGGGCGATGATGTTGATGCGGGTGTAGAGAGCGTTGGTTTTGGAGGGATCTTTTTCGACGTTGCACAGAAAGAGCACACCGCACTGGTTCTTTTTGTAGCCGAACGAAAGCGCATCGGTGTTATTGGTGGAATGGAGAAAGGAGGGGTTGCCGAAGGTAGTGCGGAAATCGTTGAGGATGGGCTTGCCGCAATTGCCTTCGAACCAGACGGTCGCGCCCAATTTATCGCGTTGCACAAGCCATTTCACGGGATCGGTGTTTAAATTGGCATCCTTCAGACGAATCTTACAATTATAGCGGGCCAGTTCTTTGACGAGAATGGGGCCGGGAGTGCTTTTGCCTTCTTCGCTGACGAGGTCAGATTTTTCCTCGGCGGCGAGGCAGCAGAATGCCATGAACGTGAGCAGGAGGGCTAACAGGAGATGGTGATGTTTTTTGAACAGGGCCATGGCTGAAGTTATCGTTTTTCCTTCTTCATAAAGAACCACGCAAAACCGAGCGACAGAATAATGAAATAACTATACGCCTTGGTTTGAGACCAATGGCTTAAGACTTCATTCATGTGTCGCTCACCGGCCATAAATCCGTTGAGAACACCTGAAAATAAGGTCAGAACGGGAATCACAAGTGGTAAGATGCCACAGATTATTATGGAAGTTAAGTTTTTTAGGGAAGGACTGTGATTTATTGAGCGGAGTAGTAATTGGAAAATGAGAAATCCGAAAGAGTGATCGCCGAAGGTAGTGAGGGCTCTCTGCTTGAAAAACACCGGGCTGAACTTGAAACATTGACATGATTTTTGACTGGCCCCAGAGTTTTTTCAGGAAACGGCGGCGTAGCGGATTGGGGAAGAGCCGTCGATCCGTCATGGTGGAAGATTTGCTGTTCAACAATATTCGAACGAAAGCTGGAAGTGTTGCCACCGATGGCGGCAGGCCGGTTTCTTCCGGCGCATTCAGCCGAAGGATTTATCTCCTGGCCGTAGCTGTCTGGGGGATTTTTCTTCTGATGGGATGCACTTCACCGAATTCTGAAGCAAGCCACAAGTCCGCAGTAATTCAGAGTAATTCCTGGACAACAGGAGCGAATGCAGGCAGCAGGCATTTGGGGTATCAATTGGGTCATAATGAGTTGGCGCACGGGAGGGTTCAACCGGTTCCCCGTGTGATTCTGGCTCAATTCACTCCGCGAGAATGCCCGCCGATCCGGGATCAAGCATTGATTATCGCGCGGGTTTCCGCCGCGAAAAGTGATGCTCCGCGCACGCAACATCCGGGCGTGGATTTATTTGTTTATGATGGAGTGGTGGAGTTTGTGCTGCGGATACACTTCGGAGATCGCGGTGATGGGAAAAATTCATGCCTGCCTTTTGACGAGTGCCCAAATATGAATCCCTTGCCCGGCGCTTATCCGGTCGATACGAAGGTGGTCAAAGAATTTCTGGCCTACCTGAAACGGCGGGATTATACGGTGGGAAAATTCAGCAGTTGGGGAATTCCGATTCTGCCGTGGTTCGCCACCGGTTCCAATTGCGGGGATGCTTTCCTGCAAACGGTGGAACGGCTGGGTATTGGTCCGCAGGCCCGGCAGGAAACGCAAAAGTGGATTCAAGATATTCACGGAGGAAAATGGGCCTATGAACGTGGCAAACGCCGTCCAGTGGATGAATTCTATCATCCGGACGAAATGCAAGCGGCCAGCGTGAATTTAACGACCAACGGTTTGCTGCCGGTGGTAAGCAGGCCCGTGACGGAGCAACGCATTTCAAAAGCCACTGGAAATGAGAACAGGCATTGACAAGTGGCGGGGATTCAGTTGCCCTTGCGGTGACGCAAAGAGAAGTTATTTCACCAGTGGCAGACGCAGGTTGATGAAAGCAAATCATCCAACAAAACAAATCCTGTTTCCGCGGCGACGCGAGAAAGCCGTTCGCATATTACGCCTGGTTACGCCAGTTTCTCATGGCCACCATTACCGCTAAACTCTTTCGGGGATGGCGGGTGATTGCCACCGGGATCGCCTTTAGTACGTTCATGGTTGGAGGATTCGTGATGGCGCTTACGGCTTTCCCTATCGTCCGCTTCTGTTCGCAGACGGCGGAAAAAAAAGGCCGTCGCATTCGTGGGCTGATCCAGATTTCCTTCATTGCGTTCATCCGGTTCATGACTTTGCTCGGAATTATGGGGAAGCCGAAAGTGGAGGGATTAGAGACCCTGCGAGAAGTTGGGCCGTGCGTGATTATTGCCAATCATCCGACGTTGATCGATGTGGTGTTGTTGTTCAGCCTGATTCCGGATTCCAACTGCGTGGTCAAACGGGCGCTCTGGGAGCATTTCTTTCTCGGTGGTGTGGTCAAAGGGGCAGGATATATTCCCAATGATGATGGTCCCAAGCTCATTGAAGGTTGCAAGGAAGGGTTGAGCCAGGGCAAACCGTTGGTGATTTTTCCGGAAGGAACGCGGTCACCTGCAAACGAGTTGCACGCTTTCAACCGGGGGGCATTGCAGATCGCTTTGCGAGCCGGGGTTCCGGTAGTGCCAGCGGTGATTACGTGCAGTCCGCCCACGTTGATGAAGCATCAAGCCTGGTATGAAGTGCCGGAACGGGCGTTTCAGCTCACCTTGAAATTTCATCCCGTGATGGTGTTACCGGAAGAAGTATTGAACAAAGAGGAACTGCCGCAGAAAGTGCGTGCGTTTACGCGCCATTGCGAAGCTTTCTTTGCGAGAGAATTGCAGTTGGATCAGCGGGCCATAGTTCCAGTGCAACCAGAGACTGCCCCGGTCATTCAGTGAGGAACGGGTGGCTTCGATGAGCCTCCAACAGGCGGGTCTGAATGGACCTAAGCAACCTCGGTCAGACTACGTATCCACTTTGCTGACATTGGGTTTAGAATGAGCCAGCGTCAGAGCATTGGTTTGACAATTGGCCGGGAATTTCACAGTGTCGCTCAGCAGGATGGTAATTCGTGTGTGCTTTTAACTGCTAAATAACCCGTGACCAAATTTAATGGCGTGCTGCCATGTCGAAAGAACAGTTGCCTGATATGAATGGAGAAGACGCACTGGAAAGAGAATTGAAGCAGTTGATTGTGGAGGTTGGGAACCTCGAAGATATTAAAGCCGAAGACATTGATAGTGAAGCGCCTTTATTCAACGAGGGATTGGGGTTGGATTCGATCGACGCACTGGAACTGGGCATGGCAGTGGTCATGAAATATGGCATTCAACTGGGTCAAAACCAGGATGAAAACACCAAATACTTTCGCAGCGTGCGAAGTCTGGCGGAACTGATCCGGACAAAAATGGCAGCTTCCAAAAAAACCTCATGACCTCGAAAGCAGACATTCTGGCGAAAGTGAAGTCCGTTCTGACCGGCACCTTTGAACTGGAAGAGAATCGGGTGGTGCCGGAGGCGCATCTCTACCGGGATCTGGACCTGGACAGTCTGGACGCCATCGATCTGGCAGTGAAGTTGAAGACGGATACCGGTCTGGTTCTGACCGAGCAGGAGTTACGCTCCATGCGCACCGTGGCCGATATTGTTGACGTGGTGTATGCGAAGCTGAACCCAACCGTGCCGGATGAGAAGTAAACGGTTAGCGGCGGTCGCTTTCGTCCTGCTGGCGATAGCTTATCCCGCGATCGTTTATTCCGGTTTAAAACGGTACTCTCCGAAGGCCATCGCGCTGACGATTGGGGCGATCTTACTGGTCCGGTTTATGTGGCGGCAAAGCGGAGAAAGCCGAAAACGCCTGAGCATGATGCTGGTCCCGCCGTTGATTCTTTGCGTCATTTCTTTTATCGCCAACAACCGTGAGTTTATTTTGTGCCTGCCGGTTTTTACTTCCGTCGCCTTGCTTTGTTCGTTTGGCCTGACGCTGTTCCGGGGACCGAGTGCGGTGGAAACGTTTGCCCGGATGCGCGTGCCGGATTTGACGGTGGATGAGATGGCGCATTGCCGCCGGATGACCTGGCTTTGGGTGGGCTTTTTTTTAGTGAACGGATTGATTGCCTTTTGGACCGTGCGATGGGGAACGTTGGAAGCCTGGGGATTTTATAACGGCTTGGTTTCCTACCTCATCATGGGCGTGCTCTTCGCGGGAGAATTTATCTACCGGCATTGGCGGTTCAGAAGATATATCGGTTTGCCCACCGATCCTTTGTTGCGCCGGCTGTTTCCACCCAAAGTCTGAAACTGATGCGGTCCACGATTCCACTTGGAAAACTATTATCGGTTCAATATCCGCCGGAGCACATCGTCTGTGCGGAGCCGGTCCGGACGTGGGGTGAATTGCGGTGGGCAGTAGGCCGGATTCAAAAGCAATTGCCTTCAGGGATCCGCGAGCCGTGGCTGGTGGCGGTGGATTCCACGTTTCAATTTGTGGCGGCGTTGCTGGCGTGTTGGCAGGCGCGAATTCCGGTCGTGATTTCGCCCGATACTCAACCGGGCACATTGGCGCAGTTGCGTCCGCTGGTGGCCGGTTACGTGACCGACCGCGTGGTCGCGGAGGCCGGAGTTCCAGTGATCCACGTATCGAACGAAGCTGAGGCCGGAGCGATAGTGGAATCCCGTCTTGAATTGCTGCCACCCGTGATTGAACGGGCAGAGACGGAGATAGCTCTGGAATTGTTCACCTCCGGCAGCACCGGTGAGCGGACGCGTGTGCGCAAGACGTTTGC
>JBEHZA010000356.1:0-5673 GCA_048497895.1 Verrucomicrobiota bacterium | reverse complement strand
GAGCGTGGTAAACAACCAGGGCTTCGCTTTGGCCGGATTCCGCAACTGGCTCCCTTTGGTCAACAGCCGGCAAAAGGACTCCTGTGTCAATTCGCAGGTCTCATCCTCATTGCGCGTCAGGCTCAGGGCAAACCGGTAGAGCGGCTCGTAAACATTCGCTACAATTTGTTCGTAATCCAGTTTGTCCACAAAGGTATGAACGGACGGCCCCACATTTATTCCCGGACCCGTCCGATTTATTTAAAATGCCTGAAAAACCGCCGGAATAAATTTATTTTGCGCCGCACAGAATAAAACCACGGGTCCCCCTTCACATCATTAATGCGACGGCGCACGGGATCATCAACCTGATCCTCCAGCCCGGGCAGAATCGCAAACCGGGCGGAGCTATTGAACCGCTGCGCCCGGTTAAAACCAATACCACTCAAACACCAGATCCTATGACCAAAACCACCAAAAGACTGATCGCTGTCGCCGCCGTTGCCGGATTACTTACCGGAGCCGTGGCCAATCGAACCTACGGCGCGGATGACACCAAGCCGGGCAAGGAAGCCAAGGACGGCAAGCTGGGCAAACACGATTGCAAAGGCAAGAACGACTGCAAAGGCCAGGGCGGTTGCAAAGCCGGTGACAACGGTTGCAAAGGCAAGAACACCTGCAAGGGCAAAGGCGGCTGCAAGACCAATACCGAGAAAAAGTAATCCGCCGCTGATTCAACACCGGTCAGGGGAGGCAAACAACGCTTTGCTTCCCCTGATCGCAGCCAAAACGGAATATGCGAAAAATCATCGAATCGGCATACGAATGGCTGATCCTCATTGCGTCCAAATTCCAGTCCCCGCTCTTGCTGCTCCTGCGCTTGTACTGGGGCTGGCAGTTCTTCCAGACTGGCAAAGGTAAACTCATGAACCTGGATAAAACCGCCGATTTCTTTCAGAGCCTGAATATTCCCATGCCGAAATTGAATGCCATCATGGCCGGCTCCACGGAATGCTTTGGCGGACTGTTGCTATTGGTGGGGCTGGGCTCACGCCTGGTGTCCATCCCGCTCATGTTTACCATGATCGTCGCCTACCTGACGGCGGATTTGGACAAGGTGAAAAACCTTTTCGGTGAGCCGGATAATTTTGTTACGGCCGCGCCGTTCTTGTTTCTCCTGGTGAGCGCCCTCGTGTTTGTATTCGGCCCGGGCGTTTTCTCGGTGGATTATGTGATTAAAAAGAAACTGGCCTGCAAAGCCTCCGGTCATTGTGCCGTGCCCGGCAAGTGATTCGCCTGGTGGTTGAATTAAGGCGTTTCCTTTTTCGGTGGCACCGGCAAGCGCACCACTTGAATCTCCGTCACTTGCCTGACCCAGCGGGCGAACCGTTTATCCCCGCTGATGACCAGGCGGATGGGCCCTTGAAAGTGGAGCACATTCCGGCCATCCGTGCGGTCTACCACCAGCGCCTGATTTGTGTTCATGGCCGGGTCCAGTTCCGCCAGTGAAAACACGGCCTGATAATTATCCACCGCCTTGACGACCACATAAGTTGAAAGCGCCGGTCCGCGTAACTCGTCTCCGAGCGGCACTTGGGCGCGTTTCAACAATTCGCTGAATAATACGCCTTCGTACACATGATCGTCTCCGTTGTGATCACGAGCCGTCAGGGTCGTGCGCGGCATGGCGCGCAAATCGGTGAGTGTCAGATGCAAAGCCGTGCCAACATCTCCAGCTACCGTTAAGACCGTTTCAGACGGCTTCGGCGTTTCTTCGGCCCGCGCCTGCAACAGGGCGAACGTGAGCAATAACCAGGCGAGTGTGCGCATATATTAATAGCTGTAACGAAGGTTAAAGAAATAATTGCGGCCCGCTTCCGGAAATCCTTCGGTAAGCGCGTAATTGCGATCCAGCAGGTTGTTCACTCCCACACTGGCCGACAAACCCTTGGCCACATGAAAAGTCACTTCCAGGTTGGCCAGAAAGAATGCGCCCGCCATCGTTCCGGTGGAGGTGGAAAAACGGCCTGAATCATATTCCAGACTGGGAGTGATCGTCAGCCATTTGACCGGCGTGACGTCCGTATAAGCGTAGATTTTATGTTTCGGCACATCGGTTAGGTGAATGTCCGGGCGGCTGATGTTCTTGCGATCCAGATAAGTGTAGGAAGCGCCGGTTAACAGCACGTCGGACAACCGGTAGTCCATTCCCACTTCGGTGCCGATGTTTTCTGAGCGGCCAACGTTTTGCAGTTGAAATAGTCCCGGCAGCACATTGTTAACCGCCTGAATCGTGTCGTTCAATTGGCTGTAGAAGAAACTGGTGCGCAAGGTCAGGTTGGTGACGAGCGTTCCAGAGTAGCCGATTTCATAATGCGTGGCCGTTTCCGGCTGCAAATTGGGGTTGGGAATAGCCGTACCCAGCCGGTATGAATAACGGTCTTTGATGGTCGGAAAACGGCTTTTGTGCGCCACACTGGCATGGAGAGAGGCGTTCCAGGGCAGCAAATAGATCGCGGCGATTTCCGGGTTCAGACTATCAAAGGTTTTGCCACCGAGCGGAGTGCCGGTGTTGGTGTCCACCGCCTGCAGGACATCGCGGAATTCATACGAGATGCCGGGAACGACCGACAGTTCATCTGTGATTTTGACCGTGTCTTCGAGACCAAAATCAAAGGTCTGATCTTCAAATGTGTAGAAGGATGCACCCACATTGTGCTCCGTGTGATGATCGAGTTTATAGTGGAAAGCCGTCTTGATTAAATTGCGCGGAACCAGTTCCGTGCCGAATTCCACCGCGGAACCCCACGTATAATCATCGTAAATGCTCGTGAAAGCAAATGGCTTGGTTTGTTTGGTGTAAGTTGCGTCATCGTACGATTTCAGGATGTTGTCAAATTTATCAAAGAAAATGCTCGGTTTGAGGTAGCTGTCCGCACCCAGGCGCGTGTTGGACACATAATAGACCGTCTGCTTATTCCATTCCGGCCATTGCCAAAACCGCACCGGAATGGCTGGAGATGTTCCGGCATAGGGTGGGGTGCCTTTGTTGCCCTGCTGGTTGAGATAACCAATGGCATATTCATCCGTCTCATTCGGAGTGTAGCCGATTTTGAAACTCGCCTTCCAATCGCGCCGGTAGGAGTTTTCCCGCACCCCGCCGTTTTCTGCCGCCGTCAATGGATGAAAATCATCGGAGACCCGGTAGTGATCCTGATCGAGCAGGGAAACTCCTGCCTGATAATACCATTTATCCTGCTTGCCGCCGATATTCAGGGAGAACTCCTTGCCGCCACCACTGAAGCCGCCGGCAAGGGCGTCCATTTCAAACGGCCTTTGCGGACGGCGTGACACTACATTAATGGCTCCGCCAAGGGCATTCGGTCCATAAATGACTGAGCTATAGCCTTTGGAAACACTGATTTCGGCGACGTCGAAAGTGGTGAAGCGGCGCAGATCGACATAGCCGTCGTACGGCACATAGACCGGAATGCCGTCCACGAACAAAGGGACCTGCCGCAAATCGAACCCGCGAATAAATACTCCGGCATCGTTTCGCGGACCATTGTTGCTGGTGGTCACGCCGGGCAGGACATCCAATGCCTGGCTCAAATCAAGCGCTTCCTTCCGCTGAATATCCCGGGGCGTGATCCGCTCCTCCAGCAAGCCGGCCGGCTCCGTATTCTCTGGCCGTCCATAAACGTAAGTGGTTCCCAGGCTGAATACCGGGGCTTCGATCGGAGGTGAATTGGTGATTTGCGCGAAACTGGAACCCGCCGTAACCATCAGCGCAACACAGGCGCTGACCCATTGATACCGAGGTATGATGACATCCATGATGCGGGAATTGAGCGGTAATCGATATATTTTGTCAAATATATCGATTGAAACACCATTGAAACCATTTAAACTATTCGATGAACCGGATTAATAGTGCCACGTGCAGGACTGCGGACTTGCGGCTGGAATTTCCAGTTGTGCGCGGAGGCAGTTGCGCTAAATTGTGGACAGTTAAATACTCATGAAAACCTGCTTTCTACTGGTTGCCCTTTCCGTCATGATGGTCCTGTCGGGACGGGCGGATGACGCGAAAATAATCGAAGCTAAAAAACCTGCTGCTATGCCAACTATTCCTGAAGGGGCGGAAGTGATCACTCTCGGCGCCGGTTGTTTCTGGTGCACCGAAGCCGTGTTTCAACAGATACCGGGTGTGCTGTTCGTGACTTCCGGCTACATGGGCGGCACCGTGAAGAATCCCACTTACGAACAAGTCTGCACTGGCGAAACGGGTCATGCCGAAGTCACACGCGTCGTCTATGATCCGAAAAAGACCGATCTCGATAAAATTCTTCATTCCTTCTGGAAAGCTCATGACCCCACTTCGCTCAACCGGCAGGGAAATGATCACGGTAACCAGTATCGGTCAGCCATTTTCTTCCAGACCGATGCTCAACGCGTGATTGCCGAGAAATCGAAGGCGGACGCCGGTAAAGAATTTTCCAAGCCGATTGTGACCGAGATCACCAAGGCCGGCGAATTCTATGCGGCGGAGAATTATCACCAGGATTATTACCGCCTGAACAAGAACCGGAATCCGTATTGTCAGATCGTGATCGCGCCGAAATTAAAGAAACTCGGGTTGAAGGAGTAAGGCTCATGAAGCTGTTCAGGTTATTGTGGTCCGTTGCCTTGTTGGGAATGAGCTTTACTGCCTCAGCGGCGGAGCCCAACGTAAGTGCGAGTGCCGGTAAAACAAATCAAACTGCTATGATTGAAGTGCGTCTATTGGATGAGAAGGGCCAGCCCGGCCCGAAAACGACCGTGCCGAAAGTCGTGAAGTCGGACGATGAATGGCGGAAGCAGCTTACCCCGGAGCAATATCAGATCGCCCGTGGCAAAGGCACGGAACGCGCTTTTTGCGGGGTCTTCTTCGATCATAAAAAGCCGGGAGTTTATTCCTGCGTCTGCTGCGGATTACCTCTGTTTACTTCGGGAACCAAATTTGATTCCGGCACTGGATGGCCGAGCTTCTTTGCGCCGGTGGCCAAAGAAAATGTGGCTACGCATGAAGATAATAGTTACGGCATGCGTCGCGTGGAAATCCTTTGTGCCCGTTGCGACGGTCACCTCGGCCACGTCTTTAACGACGGTCCTAAGCCCACTGGCCTGCGTTACTGTCTGAACTCCGCTTCGCTCGTTTTTGCCGAAAATAAGAATCTCAAAGACGGCACTCACTGAGCCCCATCCCGGACTGCGGCCGTCCCTGGTCGCTGTCCGGTAAATGCGGGACAGGGTTTCGCTTATTTCCTTACGGTCGGCGGATCTTCATACCAGGTTACGCCACCGCGTTTTTCGATTTCCTGGCGCAGTTCCTTCGCGGATATTTTTCGCACAGTCACTTTGCTTTTAATGGCCATTTCTGCCGCAATCCCCGCCGCTTCGCCGAGTGCCATAAAGACCGGTTCCATGCGCACCGCCTGATAGGCCACGCGGCTGGTGCTGCACGCCACCGGCACCAGCAGACCATCCACCTGTTGCGGTACGATCATGCCGTAGGGCAGGGGCATCGGCAGATGATCGATGTAATAATAACCTTCCCGCACACCCGGATGTGCTGGATCGTATTTATGCACGCCATGCGAATCGAACGGATATTCCGCCACGGCAATCGCGTCGTCGCGGCGAAGGAGTTTG
>JBEHZA010000355.1:0-5676 GCA_048497895.1 Verrucomicrobiota bacterium | reverse complement strand
CCGCTCATCATGATTGCCGCCGTCAAAGCGGGCGCTCATGTGTATGTGGAAAAGCCGATCAGCCACACCATCAAAGAGGGTCAGGCGATGGTGAAAGCCGCACGGGATACCGGACGAACCGTGCAAGTGGGCACGCATCGGCGGATTTCGCCACACAACGTTTCCGGACGGGAATTCATTCGTTCCGGCAAAGTAGGCAAGATCGGCATGATCCGCGCTTTCGTTCATTATGGCGGTGGACCGGAAAAGTCGATTAAAAATGTGGAGCCACCCAAAGAACTGGATTGGGATTTCTGGTGCGGACCGGCGCCCTTGCGCCCTTTCAATGGCGGTGATCTCAAGAATCCCTGGCGCGGCGCGATTCATCCGCGCGGCTTCCGGCAATATCTGGATTATGCGAACGGGCAGATCGGAGATTGGGGGGTGCATTGGCTGGATCAAATTCTCTGGATCATGGAAGAGAAATATCCACGGACTGTTTTCTCCACCGGTGGACGCCCGATCAAAGGCCCGGCTGTGTTCACTCCGGAAGAGCAAACGAGTGACGCGCCCGATCATCAGGTCGCCACGTTTGGGTTCGAGAATTTTACCGTCTCGTGGGAACACCGGATGTTCGCGGGCAATAACGCGGAGAAAGGTGAGAATGTCGGCTGTTATTTTTACGGCACGAACGGCACTTTCCACATGGGCTGGCAAAAGGGGTGGACGTTCTATCCTGTCGATGCCAAAAAGCCCATCCTCCACGAGGAGGCCGTTTTACATGATCCGGATTCTCAAAACATCAAGGAACTGTGGGCTGACTTCCTCAGCGCCATCAAATCCGGTAAACGTCCCGTGAGTGACATTGAGGAAATCCATCGCTCCACGAACATGAGTCTTTTGGGGATGTTAAGTTACAAATTAGGCCGGAGTGTGCAATGGGACGGAGCCACTGAAACCATCCTCAATGACCCCGCAGCCAACAAACTCCTCGTCCGCGACTACCGAAAAGGGTGGGAATACCCTCATACTTAACCGTTTATTGCTTACCATAGGATACGGATTTCATTCGGGTTAACGTACGCGAGGTTCGTAAAAATAGCCCGAATTTAAGAATATAAACTGCTTATTTTAAACCAGTTATAATAATTCTTTATTTTCAAATAAGACGTTTCCGCGTTAACTCCGAATTCCAGTTACAGTTTGCGATTCCCCGGCGGTTGACAGATATTTTTGCCAGCTCCAATTCGTTATCGAGCTTAAACAAAAATGAAACGTTGTCTGCCATTGTTAGTGTGCCTGCTGGGATTACTGCCCGGGAGCGTAAGTGCGGTGGTGCTGGACTGGAACAGTGTCACCTGGACTTCCGGGACGATGACCCTGGGTTATGATATCGATCCTACAAATCCGGGAATCGATGTTACGGTCACGATCATTCCCAGCGGCGGTTCCTTTACCTGGTCCACGGGCAACGGCTCTTCGGGGCAACCTTCTCCAGTGGATGATAATTCTCTGACCGGTGGCAATGGCAGTTCTGCGCAATCGCTACTTCTGGGAGTCAACTGGACTGCGGATACGCAGACGATCACCGTCATCATCAATTTCAATTATGCTCAAGGCGTAACCGGTGTCTCCTACAGTCTTTTCGATATCGATTACAACAATGGCGGTTCCAATACCGGCTACGACGATCAAGTCAGCAAAATCGTCGCCCAGTATAACAACGGCCCCTTGATCGCAGCGACGACCCTGACGGGTTCGACGGACAACACCGTTTCCGGCAGCGGCACGAACAAGGTCGTCACCGGAACAGGTGGCGCGACTGACTCGACAGGATCTGCCAACGCGACGATCGGTTATGGAACAAACATTATTACTTCCATGACGTTCACCTATGGGAACAATGCGGCTAACGCCCCCAGTAATCCCGGCAATCAATGGATCGGCCTGTATGACATCAGCTATACCCCGCGTGCCCGCATGCCGGAAGTGCATCCGGGAGTCGTCGCTGCCTGCTTTTGCATCGGTTTGCTGGGCTGGCAACGGGTCCGGCGGGGTAATTCCGGCTCGAGCCAAAAAATCGGCTCCGATGGACCCGGCTTGACATTTTAACGCGCTGGTGCGATTCATCCTTCACTGAATATGCGTTCGGTCTCTGTCCAACCAATTATTATGGCGATCGCCATTATTATTGGCTCCTCCTCGGGGCAGGGATAACCGCGCACACTTAACCCGCGATTTCAAATCCAAGCCCTGAGAAAAATCTCAGGGCTTTTTTGTTTTTGCACCCCAACAAATGAAACTCCTGGAAAAACACCACCTCACCCTCGATGAAGTCCTGACCGCTCAATTGCGATTGGAAGGCGCCCTTGCGCTGACCCCGTGCACGGAATCAATTCCGCTTTCCGAACTCACGGGCAGCCGCATCTATTGCAAACGCGAATATCTGCAACGCACGGGCAGTTTCAAGGAACGGGGGGCACGCAATGCCCTCAGTCAATTAACGCCGGAACAAGCGCGGCTCGGAGTCATTGCCGCTTCCGCCGGCAACCATGCTTTGGGCCTTGCGTGGCATGGCCGCGCGCTCGGCATTCCGGTAACAGTCGTAATGCCACGCTTTGCGCCGCTCGTGAAAGTGGCGACCTGTCGTCGTCTCGGAGCCAATGTCCTGTTGCACGGTGACACCTTTGAAGAGGCGCGGGCTCAGGCCACAACCCTGGCGGCGCAAAAACAGCTTACCTACCTCCATCCCTTTGACGATGTCCGTGTCATTGCCGGTCAGGGAACGCTGGCGTTGGAAATTCTCGAGCAGGTGCCGGACATGGAAGCGGTGGTCATACCGGTGGGCGGCGGCGGTTTACTTGCAGGAGTAGCGACAGTCCTGCGGGCCTTGAAGCCGGACGTGTTGATCATCGGCGTAGAACCGGAGAATGCGGCCTGTTTCTCGGCTGGATTACGGGCGGGTGAACCGGTGCCGGTGAAAACGCGGTTTACGCTGGCGGATGGTCTGGCCGTGGCCCAGGCCGGAGCAAAAACGCTGGCCATCGCCGCACCACTGGTGGACCGGGTCGTCACCGTCAAGGAAGATGCGCTGGCACTGGCGATCTTACGATTGGCTGAATTAGAAAAAGCGGTGGTTGAAGGCGCTGGAGCCGCGCCTCTGGCTGCATTGTTAAGTGAGCAACTTCCGGAACTGAAAGGCAAACGCGTGGTTCTTCCGCTCACCGGTGGCAACATTGATCCCCTCGCCCACAGCCGCGTCGTCGAGAAAGGGCTGGTCGCTGATGGACGCATGTATCGTTTCGACGTCTTAATCAGTGATCGTCCGGGTGGTCTGGCGCATCTCTCGGGCGTGCTGGCGAATGCCGGCGCGAACGTCACGGAGATCGTCCACAACCGGACCTTTGCCGGCCCCGATCTTTCTACCGTGCATGTATTGTGCACCGTAGAAACCCGCGACCGGGCTCACATCACCGAGATCAATCAACGGCTGGCAGAAGAAGGCATCAGCCTCGCGACCGCATGAAATGAGCACCTAAAAATCCCTTGCAGTCAGATGACAGGCAAGGAGGGACTTTCAAGCTCCACATGACTTGAAAGTCCCCCCATTTTCACGTGAGCATAACGTTCTGCCTGATTACAACTGCAATTCCGTCCCACGCGCCCCATTTCACACCTCCGATGCGTCTGGCCTTCAAAAGCGAACTGTGATCCCACGTCCCGGTTAAACCATTCACCGGTGAATGATCCCCCTCACCACGGTCTCACTAACTGCTTAATCAACAGGGAGTCGAAGAAGATGAAAGTTAAGAATGGCCGGGCGGTAATAGATACATCATGTGCGACTGGGACGCTGGGAGCATAACTCATCTCCAGGAAAAATCATTGGCAACGAACGACAATGTTTAGGCAAAAAGCGACATTCTTAACTGGTGAACCCGTTTGAATCACCACGGATCACGTTACCAGTCAAGTAAAGGGAGGTCTGGCAGGATTGGCATTCTGCTTGGTTTTTTCCCTGAAACTGTTAATTCTAGGCTCATGAAGCATCACTTTTCACTCCTCGCCGCAGTGGCTTTAGCCCTGGCTGGTTGCTCCAAAGAAGAAGCCCCTGCCCCGGCTCCCAATACGCCCGCCGCCAAGCCGGCTGATTCGTCCAGCGGCAATCCGATCACCGCTCCCGTGGATTATCTCGGAGCTGTCGCCAAGGCCAAGAAGGTGGCCGAAAAAGGAATTGATACGGCATCGTTGAACCAGGCGATTCAACTGTTCAACGCGCAGGAAGGCCGTTTCCCGAAGGATTTGAAAGAGCTGGTCACTCAGAAATACCTCAACTCCATCCCGGAAGCCCCGTATAATATGAAGATCGAATATGACGCCGCCAAGGGTGAAGTTAAGGTTGTGCCGAAGTAAACGCGGCTGGCTTAAAACACCTGATTCGCAAGCAAACCGGTGAGAAAACCGGTCGGGGAGCGATTTTTCGCTCGCCAAAACTCATTATTGCAGGCAAAGACTTCCCCCTTATTTTTGCATGAACGAGCAAATTGTCATCCTGGATTTCGGTTCCCAATACACGCAAGTGATTGCGCGCCGCATTCGCGAATGCAACGTGTACTCCACCATCCTGCGTTATGATACGCCGGCGGCGGAGATTGCCGCGCTGAATCCGAAGGGGCTTATCCTCTCCGGCGGCCCGTCCAGCGTGTACGCCAAGGATGCGCCGCTGCCGGACAAAGCGATTTTCGGCCTGAAAATTCCCGTGCTCGGCATCTGCTACGGCGTGCAACTTTTCGCGCAATTCCTCGGCGGCAAAGTTGAGAAAGGCCAGAAGCGCGAATACGGCAAAGGCACGCTCACCGTCGCAGATAAATCCTGCGCCCTCTTTCAGAACCTGCCGGAGGCTTTGCAGGTCTGGAATTCGCACGGGGATAAACTTACGCGCCTGCCCAAAGATTTCGTCGTCGTGGCGACATCGGAGAATTCTGATTACGCCGCCATTGAGCATACCAAGCGGAAATATTTCGGCCTGCAATTTCATCCAGAAGTTGTGCATACCCCGCGCGGCAAGGAAATTATTGCCAACTTCGTTCACGGCATCTGTGGTTGCGGCAAGAACTGGAACATGCGCAATTACATCGACCAGGCAGTCGAAGAAATCCGTGCGCAAGTCGGTCAGGAACGGGTGATCCTCGGCCTGAGCGGAGGCGTGGATTCCAGTGTGGCCGCCGCCCTGCTCCATCGCGCCATCGGGGATCAACTTACCTGCATCTTCGTCAACAACGGCCTGTTGCGTGCAAATGAAGCGGATGTGGTGCAGGAAGTGTTCGGACGCAATTTCAAGATCAAGTTGCAGTACGAAGACTCCAGCAAACTTTTCCTCCACAAACTCAAGGGCATTACCGATCCGGAGAAGAAGCGCAAAGCGATTGGTAAAACGTTCATCGACGTTTTTCAGGCCGCCACGAAACGCGCGGGCAAAGCGAAGTTCCTGGCGCAAGGCACGCTCTATCCAGACGTCATCGAATCCGTGCCCATCGCGGGCAATCCGGCGGCGATGATCAAGAGTCATCATAACGTGGGCGGTCTGCCCAAGAACATGAAGTTCCAACTGGTGGAACCGCTCAAGTGCCTGTTCAAAGATGAAGTGCGTTCGCTCGGTCTCGAACTTGGGTTGCCGAAAGAAATTGTTTACCGTCA
>JBEHZA010000354.1:0-5683 GCA_048497895.1 Verrucomicrobiota bacterium | reverse complement strand
TGGGTGAAGACGGTCATGTGGCTTCGCTCTTTCCGGGAGAATCGGCTGCTGTGATGAATGACCCGTCGGTGGTTCGAGTAGTAACCGCAGTGAAGCCGCCACCCCGCCGGCTGACGGTAGGTTACGGCGTGCTGGCCGCTGCGCGTGAAGTTTGGGTATTGGCTTCCGGAGCTGGCAAAGCCGAGGCGCTGGCGAAATCTTTAACGGTTCCGGATTCTACGCCGTTGGCACGAATGCTGGGCCAGCGTCAGCACACGGTGATTTTTACAGATGTCCCTTTGCCGACGGGAAAGTAGGGGGGACGGGTTTACTTCCAGGATTCCAGAGTGTCCAAATCTCCCGGACGTTCGCCTTTGGAAGCGGAGACGAAACCAAGGGTCAACGCGCACGGTTCATTATCGACCATGCTGAAGACCACAATCTTTTCAAGGGCCAGATTGGGGCGGGGGCTAACGCTCACCTGGAGCATTTCCTCCAGTGATTTAAAGGGGACAGTCTCTTCAATATATTCCACCGTGTCGGTGCGAATGAAGACGGCCTGCCCGATAGCATATCCCGGTGGAATCATATACTTCTGCCCCAGCCTACTCTCAACCAGCCGGTTGCGCAAGGCAAACTGCTCACCCACAGCCGGGTACCGTTTCTCAATTCACCGTTGCATGCGCGCCGCCTGCCGACTAAAATACACGCCTCATGAAACATCAGCTTGATTTTGAGAAGCCGATTATTGAACTGCAGCGCAAGCTGGATGAATTGAAAAAGCATCCTGAGAATCATTCCCTGAGCATCAGCATGGAAGGGGAGATCACCCAGATCGAAAAGAAACTCGAGGAAACGCGGAAGCAGATTTACACCAATTTGACTGCCTGGCAGCGGGTCCAGATGGCCCGCCATCCCAAACGTCCTTACACGCTCGATTATTTTAACACCACGTTCACCGAGTTTACGGAACTGCACGGTGACCGTCTTTATTCCGATGATAAGGCCATCGTGGGTGGGTTTGCCAAACTGGATGGGCGCAAGGTCGTCGTGATCGGCACGCAAAAGGGCCGCGATACCAAAGAGAATATCATGCGCAACTTCGGTTCCGCGCATCCGGAAGGCTATCGCAAGGCGCTGCGTTTAATGCGTATCGCTGATAAATTTGGTCTGCCCGTTATTACGATTATCGACACGGCGGGCGCTTACCCCGGCATCGGCGCGGAGGAGCGGCACATTGCGGAAGCCATTGCCGTGAACCTGCGCGAAATGATGTTGCTGGAAGTTCCTGTGATTGCCGCCGTCATTGGGGAAGGCGGTTCCGGTGGCGCACTTGGCATCGGTGTGGCGGATCGCGTTTTGATTCTGGAAAACGCCTATTACTCCGTCATCAGCCCGGAAGGATGTGCGGCCATTTTGTGGAAAGACCGCACGGCCGCCGCCAAGGCTGCTGAAGCCTTGAAGATTACCGCGAAAGATTTGATGGAATTGGGCCTCGTGGATGAAATCATTCCGGAGCCGTTGGGTGGTGCTCACACGGATTTGAAAGCCACGGCGGCCACCTTGAAAAAGCATCTGCTCAAGCACCTCAAGAAACTGGATTCTCTCTCCACCAGCGAACGCTTGCGTCAACGCTACGGCAAGTTTCGCGCGTTTGGTCATTACACGGAAAAGCAGGCTAAGGTGGAGCAACCCGCTGCCGCTGCGGTGGTCTGATCGACGCCGGGGTGATCCCTTAAAAATCACGGGCATGCTCTACCCACTCACGTTTCAGCCTGTTTTTAAAGAACGCGTTTGGGGTGGACGCCACCTGGAGCAGCTTTACCACAAGCCTTTGCCTGCGGGCGTGCCCATCGGAGAATCCTGGGAAATCACCGACCGTCCCGAAGGCGTCAGTGTGATTGCCAACGGCCCGCTGGCCGGACGCGATTTGCGTTGGTTAATGGAACAGCACCGCGCGGAGTTGCTGGGCGGCGCCCACACGGAAGCTGGACGTTTTCCGCTTCTCATCAAGATTCTGGACGCTCAGGACAAACTCTCTTTGCAGGTGCATCCGCCTGCCGCCAAAGCGGCGGAATTAGGCGGAGAACCCAAGACGGAAATGTGGTATGTGGCCCAAGCTACGCCGGACGCGGATATCTTTGTTGGCCTCAAACATGGTGTCACACCCGCACAGTTTGAGCGCAAAATTCAGGATGGTTCCGTGGCCGATTGCTTCCACCGGTTGCTGGTAAAAAAGGGCGATGTCATGTTCCTGCCCAGCGGCCGGGTGCATGCGCTGGGGGCAGGCAGTGTGATTTTTGAAATCCAGCAAAACTCGGACACCACCTATCGCGTGTTCGATTGGAACCGGACCGGGTTGGATGGCCGGCCGCGCGAATTGCATGTGGCCAAGGCCCTGGCTTCGATTGATTTTAATGATTTCGAGCCTGCCTTAGTCAGTTCGCCTTTCTCCCTGGAGCACGGTCTGGAGCAGCGCATCTTGACGGATAATGAGCTTTTCACGGTCAAGCTGGCGCGTCTGCCGGCCAGTGGGGAAGCGGGTGTGTTGCCGGGATTGCAGGTTATTGCCTTGCTGGAAGGCCGCTTGAAAATCAGTGCGGCGCAGACGGAAGTGAATTTGCTGCCGGGCGGTTTCTGTCTGCTGCCGGCCTGTTTGAGTGACGCCACGCTCCGTTCTTCAGGAGCCAGCTCATTTTTGCTGGCCCGGCCCAAATAAATATCTTGGGCTCAGGGCTTGTGTTTACGCCCAACCTGTTCCATCGTGAGCAACGTGAATTTTTCTTTTCACTGGTCGGGAAAGCTCGGCAAACCACAGGTCCGTGAGGTCAGTAAAATGAAGCAGTTTTTACAACGTTGGGTCATCAATACACTGTCGGTGCTGGTGGCTGTTTATTTGGTGAAGGGCATTCATTACGAGAAGCCTTTGGATTTGGTGGTGGCTTCGTTATTACTGGGGATTCTCAACGCGATTTTGCGTCCTGTGCTGATGGTTTTAGCGCTGCCGCTGGTGCTTCTATCCCTGGGCTTGTTCATGTTTGTGATCAATGCCCTGGTGCTCTATTCGGTTGGTTATTTGCTCAAACCAAGTTTCGTTGTCGATGACTTTCGTTCCGCCTTTTGGGCGGCCTTTATCATTAGTATTACGTCCCTTATTTTGAACGCTTTGACTGGCGTTGGTAATTCCCGCGTGAATGTCCAACGGGGCGGCCCACGTCCCACCTCACCGCCTCCTTCGAATCGCAATGATAGCGGTGGCGGCGGTGGTCCCGTGATCGACGTTTGATTCCAACGGCTGATTCTTTAGTCGTTCACTTAACCTTCGGCTCGCAACACCGCCAACGGTGGTGAGTTCAAAATCCCCCGGCTCATTGCAAATCCGGTGAAGATGGTTAATCCCGGCACTGCTGCGAGCGCGATCAGCAACGGCGCAGTCAGCGGCGCAAACGGAACGTGAAACACAAATACCGAGAGTGCCCAGCTTGCTGCCAAAGCCAGCAGCACGCCGGTTAATGCCGCCAGCATTCCCAGCGCGAAGTATTCCACCAGGAGAATCTTCAATACCTGTCCGCGTGAAGCTCCCAGCGTGCGCAAGAGAATGCTCTCCTGAATCCGCTGATGCCGCCCGGTCAACAACGCTCCCGTCAACACCAGTAAACCAGTGAGCACCGTGAACATCGCCATGAACCGGATCACGAAGGAAATTTTCGTGATGATCGAATCGAGGGTTTGGAGAATCAGCGTGAGGTCGATCGCGGAGACATTGGGAAACTGCTTGATCACTTCGCGTTGCAAGCGGGCTGATTCGTCACTCGATTGAACGCGCGTTACCAGCACGTGCATTGCTGGCGCGCTTTCCAGCACACCGCGCGGGAAAACGACAAAGAAATTCGGTTGCACCCGTTTCCAATCCACTTCCCGCAAGCTCGTCACTTTCGTCTTAAGCGGCACGCCCTGCACGTCAAAGACCAGCTCATCGCCCAGGCCGATTTGCAGGTCTTTCGCAATCCCTTGTTCGACCGAGACTGGCACCACTTCTGTGTCACTGACGACTTGTGGAACCAGCGTCCCGGAGATCAATTTTTCACTGTCGCGCAACCGGTCGTTGTAGGTGCTGCGGTATTCCCGCCGCAGTGTCCAATGCGGGATAAGACTCTTCTTATCGGCCAAAATCGCTTCGACGCTTTTTCCTTTTAGCGAAGTTAAACGCATCGTGATAATGGGCGCTTCATCCAACACCGGCAGTTTCATGGACCGCACCAGTTCTGCGACCCCTTTCGTTTGATCTTCTTGAATGTCGAATAAAACCGCGTTCGCCTGGCCTTTGCCGTTCGAGGTGACTAACTGTGTCAGCAATAGGTGCTGAACCAGATACAAATTGACCATGAGAAAAGTTCCCAACCCCAGCGAAAGCAGCAGCAAGTGCGTGCGGTTATTCGGGCGATGCAAATTGGCCAATCCCTGCCGCCATTCAAAAGCCAGCCACGGGGGAATCAGTTTCTTTGCCATAACCACCATGGCTTTGGCCGTGGCGGCGAGAATGACGAACGCTACTCCCAGACCGGCGGCGAAACCCACACCGACGCGCCAATTACGGCTCTGCGCTACGGCGAAGCCAATGATCCCCATTACGAGGCACGCGATTACCAGCCATCGCCACGGGTCGCGTTGATTTGCCTCCGGCTCAAACGAAACGCGCAGCGTGGCCAGCGGTGACACCCGGCGCACGGCCAATAGCGGTAACAAAGCGAACAGCAGACAGATCGAAAATCCGATAAATATGGCGCGTCCCACCGCCAGCCAGGAAATATCCAGGTGCAACGTGAAGGGAATGAAATCGGCCAATACTTTAGGCAACGCATTCTGAATGGCGATGCCGAGCGCAGCCCCCGTGATCGCGCCGAATAATCCCAGTGCCATGCCTTGCGCCAGATAAATCGCAAAAGTCTGTGCGATGGAACTGCCCAGGCAACGCAACACCGCCACGGTACCGAGCTTCTGTTTGACATGCACATGAATGGCGCTCGCCACGCCGACCGCTCCCAGCAACAAGGCAATGAATCCCACCAGGTTCAGGAAGTGATACAGGTTCTCCATCGATTTCCCCAAATCCCGTTTCCGTTCCTCCACTGTGTCATGGCTCAGTCGTTGTTTATCAAGCTGCGGCTTCAGTTTCTCCACGAGCTTCGGCACTTCGATGAGCGGGCCGAATTGGAAATAAACACGATACCGCGCCAGACTGCCTTCCCGCAGTAACTCTGTTTTCGGCAGTTCATCCATCGCCAGATAAACGCGCGGCGCAATCGTCGCAAACGCCACCGTCTCACCCGGCACTTTTTTCAGGCTTCCGACGATGCGCGTCGTCAGCTTGCCGAGCCGAATGGAGTCACCCACCTTGGCATCGAATTGGGTCAACAGACTTTCCTCTACCAATGCGCCGCCGTCCTGGCGAAACGCAGTTGCCGCCTTAACTGGTTCCGTTTCCAGTTTGCCGTAAAACGGAAAATTGCCACTCAACGCCCGCACTTGCACCAATCGCGTTCCCTCTGTGCGCTGGAAATAAATCATCGAGGAAAAAGACACCTCACGCGATTGCTCCCCGCCGAGCGAATGAAGCAGTTGTTCGTTCTCTGCCGAAAAACTTTGGCGCGACGTCAGCACCAGATCCGCGCCGAGCAAACTCTTGGCCTGTTCCTCAATCGCC
>JBEHZA010000353.1:0-5686 GCA_048497895.1 Verrucomicrobiota bacterium | reverse complement strand
GGTCTGATCGCCCTGGCGGGCGCCGAAGCCTGCACCACTCTGGCCCGGGTAACCGAATTATCTGACATCGTCATCACCGTCGTTACCGATGACAAGGCGATGGTAAAAATTTACGAAGACAAGAAGGATAACCTGCTGAAAAAGGCAGCGGGCAAATTATTTATCAATTGCGCCACCGTTTCTCCCAAGACTCACGTGACCGTTGAAAAACTGGCGAAAAAGGCCAAAGCCGAAGCCCTGGAAGCGTGCATGGCTTCAAGCATTACGCAAGCCCGCGAAGGCACTCTTTATCTCATGTGCGCCGGAGTGGAAGCCACTTTCAATCGCGCCAGGCCGGTACTGGAAAAACTCAGTTCCTCCATGCGTTACGTCGGCACGGCAGGCAAAGCCGCGCAGGTCAAAGCGCTCGTCAACATGGTGATGAATATTAACACAGCCGGCCTGGCTGAAGGCCTCGGCCTTGGCGCGGCGCTCGGTTTGGATCTGAATATTCTGCGCGAAGTCTTTTCTCAGACGGGAGCCAATTCCCGCGTGCTCGTCACGGACGGCGAAGATATGCAAAAACGGGATCACTCCTGCTTCTTTTCTGCGTCACATGCGGCCAAGGATTCCGGCATTGCGCTCTCACTGGCCAAAGAGAAAAAACTCGAAGTGCCATTGGCAGCCGCCACCTTCAAGCAATACAGCAAGATGGTGAAAGTTGGGCTGGGTGAGCTGGATAAATCCGGCATCGCTGAATTGACCTTCAAAGGTCGCGGTCCGAAAAAGAAGAAATAAGCCTGGAATTCATCAAAGGGCGGGCTTGATCAGGCCCGTCCTTTTCTTTTTCAAAATCAATTCCTAGTTGAGATGGCGACCCATCGCATTAAAAAAACCTGGAAGAGCCGTTTGACGGCGGCGATCCCGTTTGGCCTGGGCCAGCGAAAGCCCAAGCACTTTCGCGATATGGCCGGCATCATCTGGAAAAACCGGGACAACCTCCCCTATGCGTGGAAGGTAATTACCCGCGGGGTTTGCGACGGTTGCGCTTTGGGTGTGGCCGGTTTGCACGACTGGACCATCGATGGCGTGCATCTCTGCATGACCCGCCTCAACCTGCTCCGGCTGAATACAATGCCGGAACTGGACGTGCGCTTGCTGGAAGATATTTCCCGGCTGCAATCCCTCACCAATGCGCAGTTGCGCGAGCTGGGGCGCCTGCCCTTTCCCATGGTGAGAGAAAAGAATGCGCCGGGATTTCGCCGCATTTCCTGGGATGAAGCCTACGACCGGATCGCCAAAAAAATCCGGGCGACCGATCCCAAACGGTGGGCGATGTTTGTGACGGCCCGCGGAGTAACCAACGAGGTTTATTACATGGCCCAAAAAGCGGCGCGCTTTATGGGCACCAACAACATTGATAATGCAGCCCGGCTTTGTCATGCCCCTTCAACTGCCGCCATGAAAAGAGCCGTGGGAGTCGCGGCCACCACGTGCAGTTATAAAGATTGGTATGGAACGGACCTGATTATTTTCTTCGGCGCGAACCCGGCCAACGATCAACCGGTCACCACCAAGTACCTCCACGAAGCGAAGGAACTGGGCACCAAGATCGTGCTGGTTAATCCCTATCTGGAGCCGGGCATGAAGCGTTACTGGGTGCCATCGACCGCATCCAGCGCAGTTTTCGGCACCGACATTGCCGATTACTGGTTTCCCGTTTCTACCGGCGGCGACATCGCGTTTATCTATGGCGTGCTGAAGGTCATTTTCGCCAATGGCTGGCAGGACGATAAATTCGTCAAAGAATTCGCGGTCGGTTTTGACGAATTAAAACGGCAAACCGAATGTTTGGATTGGGCCACTTTGGAAGCTGCAGCCGGCCTTAACCGTGACAGCATGGAGGAATTTGCCCAACTGATTCACCACGCCAAAACCGCAGTCGTCGTTTGGAGCATGGGCATCACCCAACATGCGTATGGGGCCGACGCGGTGCAAATGGTGCTGAATCTGGGGCTGGTCAAGGGCTACGTGGGGCGGGATAAATGCGGCCTGATGCCGATTCGCGGACATTCCTCAGTGCAAGGCGGCGCGGAAATGGGCGCTTATTCTACCGCCCTCCCCGGCGGCAAACCGGTTACCCCTGAAAACACCCGTAAATTAGCGGCTCAATACGGTTTTGATATTCCAGACTGGCCGGGCATGACCACAACCGAAATGGTGGAGAATTGTGCGCGCGGCAAACTGGACTTGCTCTACTGTCTCGGCGGGAATTTTCTGCGCACCTTGCCGGAACCGGATTACGTTCAACAAGCGATGGCTAACGCCCCCATGCGGGTTCATCAGGACATCATTTTGACAGATCAAATGTTCATTGAAGCCCGTGAAGAGGTAATATTGCTCCCCGCCAAAACCCGCTACGAACAGGATGACGGCGGCATTGAGACCACGACCGAAAGACGCATCGCTTTCAGCCCGGAAATCCCCCGGCAAGTCGGCGAAGCCAAGGCGGAATGGAAAATTTTACGCGAACTGGCCGCGAAGGCCGATCCAGACCGCGCACATTTGCTCGGCTGCGAAACCGGTTGGAAAATGCGCGAAGAAATCGCCCGCATCGTGCCCTTTTATGATGGCATTCAAAATTTGAAAACGACAGGCGATGCCGTTCAATACGGGGGCTCACATCTGTGTGCCAATTGGGAATTCCCTACGCCCGATGGCAAAGCGCATTTTCATGCGGTTCCCCTACCCGACCTTAAACGCTCCAGCACCGAATTTGAAGTCAGCACCCGACGAGGCAAACAGTTCAATTCTTTGATCTATGCCGAAGTAGATCCCATCAATGGCGCACAACGGGATGCGATTCTGATGAACGAAGAAGACGCCGCCAGTTTGCACCTCGCCAATCACGATCCAATTGTGCTGAAAAACTCTTTGGGCACGTATTCTGGACGCGTATTTTTCGCGCCAATTGCACCGGGTAATTTGCAAATTCACTGGCCCGAGGGTAACAATATTATCCGGCGCGATCTGATTGATCCAGCGGGTGGTGTGCCGGATTACAATGCCCGCGTTACCGTTGAAAAAGCCTAGCCCAAAAAAGACCCGTATCGCTCAGTTGAAAGCAACTGCACCACTTTCATCTGCGACGACACCTGAAGAAGCCAGAGCGTTTGGGATAGTGCGGTGGAAAACGGGAACTCCCTCCCGGACTCAGGACGATATTTTGGCTGCTGAAGAGCCACTGGAAATCCGGGTGCGGGGTAAGAGTGTGGCCATAACCATGCGCACGCCGGGTCAAGATCGAGCGTTAGCCGCCGGATTTCTGGTTTCTGAAGGATTGGTGAAAAAGCGCCGCGAGATTGTGGAGATAGCGCCCTGTCAAGCCGGTGAAGCCGCTGCTTATGGCAATGTCATCAATATTTTCCTCGCCCCCGATGTGACACTGGATTTTGACCGGCTCACGCGGCACGTTTTTGCGAGTTCCAGTTGCGGCCTTTGCGGCAAAGCTTCGATTGAATCAGTCCACCAGCACTTTCCGCCGGTAAAATCATCGTTCATTATTAGCGCGGAGCAACTCACCCGATTGCCCGCTGTTTTGCAAAAATCGCAAGCCACTTTCAAGCTAACCGGCGGGCTCCATGCAGCAGCTATTTTTGATGCGGAAGGAAATTTGCAGTCATTGCATGAAGACGTTGGCCGGCACAATGCAGTGGACAAAGTCATTGGTGAAAGTTTTTTGACGGGGACGTTTCCTTTAGTGCGGCATGTGTTGCTCGTTAGCGGACGGGCTTCCTTTGAGATCATGCAAAAGGCGCTGGCCGCAGGGATTCCAATCGTGGCCGCGATTTCAGCGCCTTCGAGTCTGGCAGTGGAATTCGCGCGGGAGAGCGGCCAAACATTGGTGGGCTTCCTGCGCGGAGAGACGATGAATATTTACGCGGGCGTGGAACGAATAAAGTTCTAAAGCATCCTATTTACTGAGGTATTTAACCACCGCTTCCGTGCGCGAACTCACATGCAGTTTGTCGTAAATATTCCGCAAATGGCTCCGCACCGTATCGAAGCTGATGCCCAATGAATCGGCAATTTCCTTGTACCGATAACCTTTAGCCAGCAAATCCAGGATCTCCTGCTCCCGTTTGGAAAGCGGTTCCGATTCCGCTTTTGCCCCCTGCATTTTCTGAAAATATTGAACCACAATCCGGGCAATTTTCCCCGACATGGGAGAAGCGCCACGATGCACTTCTTCGATGGCTTCCAGCAATTTAGTGTGTGGTGTGCGCTTGAGCAGATAACCGCTGGCGCCAGCGGTTAAAGAATTAAAAATCTGATCGCTGTCTTCATACATCGTGAGCATGAGGATTTGCACTCCCGGTGCCAGGCTCTTTAACTTTCTCACGCAATCAATCCCCGACATGGCCGGAAGATTAATATCCATCAACACCACATCCGGATGCAGCGCCGGAATTTCTTTGATTGCTTCTTCAGCGGAGCCGTGGGTGCTAACGCATTTGAAGCCCTCCGCCTCATTGATCAACTCGGCAAGGCTGTTCCGTATGCCTTCTTCGTCATCTACGATCGATACATTTATGGCCATACGTTATCGTTGGGTTACTGCGGCTCATTTATACATCAGATTGCAGGGGACCACAATGCCAAACGGTTAATGGAGTTTAACCGTAACCCGCAAGGTCGTGCCTTTGGACGGGCGGCTGGACAACTCAAAACTTCCATTAACCTCCTGAATGCGCTTGCGCATGTTGTGCAGGCCGTTTCCATAAGCGTCACTTTTACCGGCCACGAAGCCCTGTCCGTCGTCTTCAATGGTGATGGACAGCACTTTATCCTTAAATTGCAGATGAATCCAAACTTCACTGGCATGCGCATGCTTGACGATATTATTCAGGGCTTCCTTCACCACAAGAAAGACGTTGTGCCGGATTTCCGTTGAGAGCGGAATGATCGGCAAGTCAGTTGGCACATCCAACCGGCAACGGACATCGCTCACCTCGAAGAAGGCTTCCGCATATTGCACAATGTAGCCACCCAGACGATCCAACGTGTCGTTCTTCGGATTTACCGCCCAGACAATTTCATCCAGCGTCACCACGACGTCGTGTGTGGATTCAACGATTTTATCGGCTAACGGGGTCAATTTCTCCGGATGTTTTAATTCGCGCTTCACCAATTCACTCAACAAACCAATTTGCGTAATGCTGGCTCCCAGATCGTCGTGCATGTCCTGAGCAATACGCGCTCTTTCCTTATCAAGCGCGTGCTGCTGTTCCAGCAGAATCAGCTTTCGTTTCAATTTCTGGATCGATAAATAGCGAATTCCGCCACCAATCGAGGTCGCCGAAAAAAGCAGCATCAACGAGATAAACCACCAGGTGCGATAGAATGGCGGCATGACAATCAAGGAAAGCGAAGCCCCTTCATCATTCCAAATCCCGTCGCTATTGGCTGCTTTAACCGTGAATTTGTATTCACCAGGACGCAGATTCAGATAATAGGCCATGCGGATAAATCCGGCATCCACCCAATCCGGGTCGTAACCTTCCAGTTTATATTTAAAGCGAATCCGGCGCGAAGCCACAAAGCTCAAGGCGGTGTAGTGCAACTCCACCCGTTCTGTGCCCGGCCGCAATTTCACCACGTCTCTTGATTCCTGGGCAATGCCATCGGACTGCACTTCTTCAATCTG
>JBEHZA010000352.1:0-5692 GCA_048497895.1 Verrucomicrobiota bacterium | reverse complement strand
TCCAGAACGAGGCCTGATGCGGCTGGGAAAAAACGAAAATCATGCCGTCATCCGCTCCCATGCTGGTCCGGAACATCATGCCTGTCTGCATTTCCCGCGCTCCTTTGGCAATTTCTGCGACCATTTGTTTGCCGCCAACCCAGAGAGCGATCGTCGCCAATTTAGGCTGAGCAGCGGTAGGATAATCCGGCTCCGGAACCGGTGCGGCGGCGATGGGCTTGTCCTGTTCGCATCCCAACAGGAATACGAGCATGACCATTGCTATCCCCAAATGACGCAAGCGATTCATCGCAAATAGCTTGGTGGAGGTTGATAATTATTTCAACAAGAAGATACGTCTCCGGATGAATGCTGGCGTCGCCCTCAATGATCGCGGGCCAGATGGGTATCCAGCCAGTTCAGCGTTTCCTGCCACATTTCAGGGAGATATTTATGGCCCAAGCCAGGGTAAATCAGGTTCTTGAACTCGGCTTCGCGGCCATAAAGATCATAAATGCTTTTCACTTTCGGTTCGATCATCCGGATGCCGTCCACGGGTGAGCCATCGTCGGAGTCGCCGGTCATGAATAGAGTGGGACGGGGTGCAGATAATGCGACAATGGCTTCCGTATCAAAATGAGTCAGGATGCCGGGCACAAAGTAGTAAACGCCGTGAGCCGCGAGCGATTGCTTCGCGATCAGGTTTTGGTAACGGGTGAGGCAGCAAACGGCCACACTGGTTTTCGCGCGTTCATCCAGAGCCATCAGCCACCACGTACGGGTAGCGCCCATGCTGAACCCGGTTACCGCGATCCGCTCAGCCGCGACTTCCGGCCGGGACGCCAGATAATCCAATGCCATCAAATCATCCCGGACAATCATGCCCCACAGGCTTCGCCCCAGCCAGAGATCAAACTTGCTGGCGCTTAATTCTTCTTTGGAACCGGTTTCCTCCGGACCGCCCGGGCCTTTGCCGGCCCGTTCGCCGAAGCAGTAGGCATCAATCGCCAGCACGACGTAACCTTTTTTAGCCAGAGCTGGACCCGGAGCTTCGGGAGCCGGGACTCCGGCAATGAATAACTCCTCCTTGCCGCCTTTGCCATATTGGCCGCCATGCTGGTGACAATAGAGAACGGCAGGCAATTTCCCCGGCTTTTTTGGCAACAGCAAATAGCCCGGCACTACCGCCCCGGCGCCGTTGTCGAATTGAAATTTCTCCAGCACGTAATCGCCGCGATCTTCGCGGGAAACCGTTAACACCTTTTGCACTGGTGGACGGGCGGGCAATTGGCCGAGGCATTGATTTAATTGCCGGCGGATCTCAGCACGGCGTTGCGTCCACGCCTTTTCATCTGCTGGAATCTGGAATTCCGGCACGGCGGGAGCAAATTCCAGCCAGCGCGCGCCCGTGCTATTGGTGGTTTGGGCCATGGAGTTAATGGCGGTTAGCGTCAGCAAAAACGAACCGATAAGCAAGCCTGTCAGGGACTTTCGCATGATCATAAGTAGCAGGAAAAACTGCTGAAGCAAACCTGATAAGTGAGGTTGTTGGTTTTTGCCAAAACTAACTTGATTTGCGGCCCTCGCCCCTTAATTTCCCTCATGTGTGTTACGGAAATCGTTTTCCGGTAAAACCAAAATTTAACCAGATTTTTACGCCGTTTAAACCAACCTATCTCCATGGATTTGCTCGCTCATCCTGATCAGTTTGTTCGCCGTCACATTGGCCCCAGCCCGGAGGAAGGCAATGAAATGCTTAAAGCTCTCGGCACCAAAAGCCTGGATGAATTGGTGGACACGGCGGTTCCGGCTACCATCCGCTTAAAAAAACCGCTGGATTTGCCGGCAGCGGTCAGCGAACGGGATGTGCTGATCGCCTTGAAAGCTATTGCCTCGAAGAATCAGGTGTTTCGCTCCTATCTCGGCATGGGCTATTACAACACGATTACCCCACCAGTGATCCAACGGAACATCCTCGAAAATCCAGGTTGGTACACGCAATACACGCCCTATCAGGCTGAGATTTCCCAGGGCCGGTTGGAAGCGCTGCTGAATTTCCAAACTATGGTGTGTGATTTAACAGGTCTGGAAATTGCCAATGCCTCCATGCTCGATGAAGGCACGGCGGCGGCGGAAGCAATGGCCATGTCCTACGGCATAAAAGGAAAAGAAGGAAAGCACACTTTCTTTGTCTCCGCTGCGTGCCATCCGCAAACGATTGATGTCGTCAAAACGCGCGCTTATCCGCTGGGCATCGAAATCATCGTCGGCGATCATCGCCAGACGACGTTGGATGCCAAATTTTTTGGCGCGTTGCTCCAATATCCGGATACGGATGGCGTCGTTCAGGATTTCAAAACTTTTGTGGAGCAGGCTCATGCCGTGGATGCCATGGCGGTCGTCGCCACTGATTTATTGAGCCTCGCTCTGCTGCGTCCGCCGGGTGAATTTGGTGCGGATATTGCCGTGGGCAATGCCCAACGGTTTGGCGTGCCGCTTGGCTATGGTGGACCGCATGCGGCTTTCTTCGCGACGCGGGATGCGTTGAAACGGCACATGCCCGGACGCATCATCGGTGTCTCCAAAGATTCGCGCGGACGCCCTGCTCTGCGTCTCTCGCTGCAAACCCGCGAGCAACATATCCGGCGCGATAAAGCCACGAGCAACATTTGCACCGCTCAAGCGCTGCTGGCCAACATGGCTTCGATGTTCGCCTGCTATCATGGGCCGGAAGGCTTGAAGAAAATCGCGCAACACGTTCACCGTTTAACGGTCGTGCTGGCAGCCGGATTACGCAAGCTGGGATATACCCTGGCGGATGGGGCGTTCTTCGACACATTGCGCGTTGAACTCGGTTCCCGCACCAGCGCTGAGATCGTCAAACTGGCCGAAGCGCATCGCATCAATTTGCGCGTGCTGGGCGCTAACACGGTCGGCATTTCGCTCGATGAAACCACGACAGAAGCCGATGTTAAAGAGTTGCTCCGAATCTTCAATGGTGACCGCGAAGTTGCGTTTAGCCTTGGTGATTTAGCTGCCGGAGTGAACGTGAGCTATGCCGCACCTTTTGAGCGGACCAGCAAATACCTGACGCATCCAGTCTTCAACCGTTATCATTCGGAAACGGAAATGCTGCGTTACCTGCGTCGTCTGGAAGCGCGCGATTTGTCGCTCACGCATTCAATGATTCCGCTCGGTTCCTGCACGATGAAATTGAATGCCACGGTAGAAATGTTCCCCGTGAGCTGGCCGGAATTTGGCCAGATTCATCCGTTCGCGCCGCTGGCTCAAGTGCAGGGTTATCAAACCTTGTTCAAGCAATTGGAACAATGGCTCGCGGAAATCACCGGATTCGACGCCATTTCGTTGCAGCCAAACGCGGGTTCGCAAGGCGAATACGCTGGGTTGCTGGTCATTCAAAAATATCACGAGAGTCGCGGTGACAAACATCGCAACACCTGTCTCATCCCGCAATCGGCGCATGGAACCAATCCGGCCAGCGCCGTGATGGCAGGCATGAAGGTGGTCGCGGTGGCTTGTGATAAGGAAGGCAACATTGACGTCGCTGATTTACGGAACAAAGCCGACGCTCACAAAGCGGATCTGGCCGCGCTCATGATCACCTATCCGTCCACGCACGGAGTGTTTGAAGAGAGCATCAAAGAAATCTGCCGCGTCATTCACGAATACGGCGGACAAGTTTACATGGACGGCGCGAATATGAACGCGCAAGTCGGTCTCTGCAATCCGGGTGACATCGGTGCGGATGTTTGCCACTTGAATCTGCACAAGACTTTCTGCATTCCGCATGGCGGCGGCGGCCCAGGCATGGGACCGATCGGCGTGGCCAAACATCTCACGCCTTTCCTGCCCGGACATGCGGTGATTAAAATCGATGGCCGGCCTGATTCTGGAGCCATTTCCGCCGCGCCCTGGGGCAGTGCCAGTATCCTCACCATTTCGTGGGTTTATATCGCGCTCATGGGGCCTGATGGTCTGACTGACGCGACCAAATACGCGATTCTAAATGCGAACTACATTGCCAAACGGTTGGAAACCTATTTCCCCGTGCTCTACAAAGGCCATGGCGGCTGGGTCGCGCACGAGTGCATTCTCGATCTACGCAGCTTCAAGAGCGTCACGGTGGAGGACCTCGCGAAACGTCTGATGGATTATGGTTTCCATGCGCCCACAATCTCCTGGCCAGTGCCGGGCACGGTCATGATCGAGCCGACTGAAAGCGAATCGAAAGAAGAACTGGACCGCTTCTGCGAGGCGATGATTGCGATTCACGCCGAAATTAAGGCGATTGAATCAGGCGTTGCGGACAAACAAAACAATCTCTTAAAAAATGCGCCGCACACCGCAGACGTGCTGATCGCCGACAAATGGGATCGTCCTTATACCCGTGAACAAGCCGGTTATCCGGTGAAGTGGCTCCACGAAAATAAATTCTGGCCGAGCGTGGGACGCATTGACAACGTTTACGGTGACCGCAATCCGGTCTGCACGTGCGTGGGCATGGATGCTTATAGCGCGTAAGTTTTAATTAAAGCAAAAGGCGCAAGGAGGTAAACTCCTTGCGCCTTTCTCTTTTCAAACCGGGTTATAGTTAATTCTTCGGATAATCGCGCCAGATCCAGCGCATCGCTTCCGGGAATAAGGCTGTGCCGTGTTTGCCACTGTGCACTCCTTCACCAAAGACGAACTTGTGATCGTAGCCCTTTTCATCAAGCGCTTTCGCCATCGCCTTGTTCGCTTCCGGCCAGCTTCCGAACTGATTCACAATATCATTCGCTCCGTCCTGTTGAAACATGCGAATCGGCTTCTTAGGTGAAGCGAGCACCATTTCGGGGTATTTATTGCCACCCCTAATGTTGGTGAAACTGCCCACCGTGGTGAAGCATTTGCGGAATTCATTCGGACGCTCCCAGCAAACGGTAAACGCACAAATGCCTCCAGAACTGCTGCCGGCAATGCAACGTCCCTCCGGGTCTTTGGTAAGGTTGTAGTTTTTTCCGACCGCGGGGAGAATTTCCTCCAGAATAAAACGCGCATAGGTATCACCCAGACTGTCGTATTCATTACTGCGGTTGCTGCGCGATTTTTGCTCACCTTCTTTGGGTGGAAACGTGCCGGGGCGAATAAAAATACCAATCGTAACTGGCATTTCCTTCTTCTGGATCAAATTATCAAATACAGTCGGCGCCAGATAGGAAAGGCCATCCTGACAAACGAAAACGGCGGCTGGCTTCGCGGGATTGTATTGCTTGGGCACATACACCCAATACTCCCGCACGGTGCCCGGATAAATCTTGCTCTCATTCCAGGTATATTTCGTAACGGTGCCCTTGGGCACACCCGGTTGCTCTTTGGAATCAGGGCCCGGCACATATTGATCGTCCGGGGACGGCTTTTTCTCATCCGCAGCCAGCCCGGACAGGGTTGCCGCCATTAACAAAGCCGTGATGAGGGTTAGTGGATATTTGAATTTCATAAGAATTAAGAGTGAATCGGGATTGGGAACAGTTACTTTTTCTTTTCCTCCACCGACGGCGGCTTAATAAAAACAGCGCCCGTCGCCTGCACCTTGCGGCGAAAGATTTTGTCACCGCAGGAAATATAAAGAAGCTCGCGTTTCACTCCGCCGAAACCGACACTCGGCATTGATTTTTCCGAAGGCTTGGGCAGCACACCGCACATCAGACGGGTC
>JBEHZA010000351.1:0-5699 GCA_048497895.1 Verrucomicrobiota bacterium | reverse complement strand
TTATGAATATCCTTCAAGCGACAGGCAACGTCGTTGAGGCGGTATTCGCTGTCGCCATTCTTGTAAAATTTGCGGGTAACCGTTACCGTTGTAAATTCGGTAGGCAGTACATTCCTGGTGTTTTCAAACGTAAGGCTTACCTCTGCCATGCCGCTGGCGGCGCGATTTTTAGAGCCGTTGAACACCAGCCCGGCCTGGTTATCGGACCGGAGATTGCTGATCTTGTGCTCGCCGATTACCCAGCGGATGGAGTCGATGATATTACTTTTGCCGCAACCGTTTGGGCCGATCACCCCTGTTATTCCCTCATCAAACTGCAATACGGTTTTATCTGCAAAACTTTTAAAGCCTTTAATTTCTAGTGTTTTTAAGCGCACGTCGTACTCCGAGGTTTTTTAAGGCGTCAAAGATATAATTTTACCAGGCCAGCATGCCCACAATAATAATTTTTCTGAGAGTGTAAAACACGCGGCTTAATGAGGTGAGGTATCCTCGGGGGGTGGAGTGTTGACCGGCGTGGGCAATTCTTCGACCCCTTCAAACAGGAGGATGTTGGAATTACGTTTGATTTTGGCGGCAGGTCCAGCCGTGGGCAACGCCAGGGCCGAACGTTCCGGCGCTTCCTGCCGTTGCAGGCTGCAGATGAAAATATTAATTTCCGCCTGCCGGTGAACGCCCGGATCAATCCGGTGGCGTTGCAATACCTGGTAGGCCAAAAGACAATTATACGCGTTATTGAAGCGATACACCTCCTGGGCAAATAGACGTTCCAACAGCGTATCCGGCTGGGCATTCTTTAACCCGATTACAAAGGCGGCCGGCATCCACGGACGATTCAGCCCTTCAAAAAAACAACAAAAAACAGTCAGCCGACGAAAATTGCGTTGTTCGAGCCAGCGGATAAATTGAATCCCCCAATATTCATCTTCCACGTAAGTGCTGTCGGTGATGACACTCGTCACAGGTTCGGCAATGCGTTCACCAATGACTGGCGCCCAAACGACGGCAGTGAAAATGCCCAGAATCAAAGCCTGGGCCATAAAATTAGCCGCGCCCATATCCCCCGCGCCAACCACCAAAGCGCCTCCCGTCGCCGCCCCATACAGCACGTAGAGCAGCGCCCCGGTAAAACCAATTCGTAAGATTGGCAGAATCATTCTTTGGGCTTGAGAATGGGAGCGATGACCGAAATGCCGCGCAACGCCAGATCGAGTTTATGCCGGTTCACCGCGTAGTAACGGGCCGTTTCTTCAGACACCACTCCGGCAGCGATGAGTTCCATCAAATATTGATCGAAAGAGTGCATGCCGGAATGAATGGCCGCCTCCACAATACCGGAAAGCAAAGTCAGGTCATTATTACGGATCGCCTCCTGAACGCCTGCATCGCGCTTGGCGATTTCCAGACAGGGCGTGCGCGTGCCCATCACATTCGGGATCAACCGCTGCCCGATGATGCAATTCAAATTGCGCGCCAGCAGGCTGCTGATGCCATCCTGCTCGGCTTGCGGATAAAATTCACGGATGCGGCCAATTGCCTGCGCCGAAGAATCAGCGTGCAAGGTCGTAATGACCAGATGCCCCGTTTCCGCCGCCTGCATGGCAGTCCAGATACTTTCGCGGTCACGGATTTCACCGATGAAAATTACATTGGGGTCCTGCCGCATGGCATTGCGAATTCCATCGGCAAAGGATGCCGTATCGATGCCCACCTCCCGTTGTTCAAATTGCGAAAGCACCGGTTGGAACACGTATTCGATCGGATCCTCAATCGTGATAATCCGCATCGACCGCGTCTCATTAATCTCTTGAATCAATGCCCGCACCGTGGTGCTTTTCCCCTGCCCTGTGGAACCAGTAACCAGCACCAGACCGCGGGGAACATCGAGAATTTTGCGCAAGGACGTCGGCAATTGCAGATCCTTCAACCGCATCCGCTGCTGCGGAACGACGCGAAAGGAAAACGATTGCAACCCCTTTTGTTTGCTGAAATTTGCGCGATACCGCAACGTCCCGTGATAAAAACTCAAATCCGTCTCGAACTCCGTCGCAATCCGTTTGCAGATGGGGGGAGAAAAATTCTCCGCCAGACAATTGTGAATCTGTTCATTGCTGGGAGCCGGAAATGCCTCATTGGGAATGGGTCGGAGTTTGCCGTGGACACGAATAAAATAAGCGCCATTTTCCTGGGCATGCAGATCGGATGCCTCCTGCTGCTCGCACCAGTCTAAAATCCGCCCCAGCATCGTTCCTTGACGAACATACTCCATTGGCCGCGTCCTTTCGTGGAAAAGTTGTTACCCGCTTGCGTGCTTTGAATAGCAGACATCATACCAATGCCTGCTTATCCTTGCCAACAAGGGATTCAGCGTCTTATTACCGCAAATATACTACTTCGTGGTGTGAAATCCACGCAAATCAGGGCGTGAATTTAAAACGCCAGCATTACGCGGCCCTCAACCGACGACGCGCCTGACGGGCATAATCAGCCAGTCGTTTCGGCAATTTAGCGGTAAGCCGTGAATAGTGTTTCATCTGTATCGCCGCCTCCGTCAGCAATTGCGCCATGCCCACCGCATCGGAAACGCTCACGTATTCAGCCCTCAATCGATTCCCCGGACCGCAATTGTGATAGTTACCCAGGGCCACACAGACCGCCGCCGTCTGATAACCATACTCCTGATAAGCGGTCGCCTCGCACGTCCCGCCACTCATCAAGGCCCGCTGAAATTTAAAAGCGCTCTCCCGCTGTTGCAAACGGACTGCCGACTCGTTCAAAAAGCGGGTTGCTGCCGAATCAAATACCGAAGCCCGATCCCCCACGCGCAGGATCATCCCCTGCCCCATCTTCACCGGCGACATTTCCCGACTCGTCTCCAATGAAATCACCAATGAATCTTTCGGCAGGCCGCGCGCTTCCGCAATCGTCAAGGCTCCGTGAAACCCCACCTCCTCCGCGCGCGACAACACCCCGATCACGTGCGTTGGCGCGCGACGACGCTTCAATTCGATCAACGTCGTGAGAATCGTGGCGCAACCGATTAAATCATCACACGCCCGCCCATAAATGCGCCCCCGTCGAATCGCAAAATCCTCTAATTCCCACACCGCAAATTCCGGTGCAGTTGAAGGTTTTCTTTGTGCCGTTAAAGCATACGCTTTCTCCCCCTTCAATCGTCTGCCCAGCACTGCCGGAACCGCTCCCGGCATCAACCGCAATTTCACTCCCCGACGAAAATAAGACTCGGGCACACCGCCCAAAAACTCTGCGCGCAAACTTTTTCCTGCTAGCGCTCGTTTAATCTCAAAACCGGGATGATCCAAATGCGCCGCCAGAACTAGCGGACGTTGTTTACGCCCTTGCTGCCAATGAATGAATACATTTCCGTATTGATCCCGTTCAAATTCCAATCCCTGTTCACGGCAAATTGTTTCCGCTTCAGCCCGCACCGCATCTTCGTGATAGGCAATGGCGGGGCAGCCCATCAATCGTTTGGCAATCGAAACAAGCAATTCTTGAGTCATGTGCTTTCCCAATTTAGTCGGGAGAGTAAGTTATGCCGAGCCGGAAAACAAATCACGGATTCACTAATACTACCCGATAAAAACGCAGCGTATCACTGACTCCGGATTGTGTGAATTGAATGGCCCCAGTCGAATTGAAAATCGTTTCCAGATTGGTCCAATGAATGAGATCGGTCGAAGTCTGCAATTGATAACTGTGATTGACGTCGCCGCGCATGCTCATTTGTAACTCACCCGTTTGCCCCGGCTTTGACGGGCAAAGAACGGGCTGGCCAAGCGATTGCAACCGCCCAACGGTCCGGGGAAAAAGCTCGCCAGGAACCGGCAACGTGCCGACTACGACCACATTGCCGTCCGCTTGCAATGAAATATTGTCAGCTGACATGACCATCACTCCCGAAGAGTCGAACGATAAATCGATAGTGCCATCGGAATTCAACCGAACCACGCCCGGCAATGGATTACCATCTGCATCCTCCAGATAACCGCCCACTACTAATTTTCCGTCGATTTGCAGCGCGACAGATTTCACATAGCTATTTATGCCAAACGGCGCGTTAAAGCTGTGATCCACGCTCCCATCGCCATTCAGGCGCAGCAGCGGAGCGATGTCGAGCACCGGTCCATCAAACACGTTTCCCACAACCGCCGAAGGAAAGCCATTGCCCCGGCCAATAAGAATCTTCCCATCGCCTTGAAGAGCCAGTGGAAAGTTTTGGGTGTACGCGCCCAATTCGTAATTGAAGGTGGGGTCGATTTGACCGTCCGTTTTGAAACGTTGAATGGAGGCCAGTCGATGACCGTCGCTGTCTTCAAAGGCCCCAAACGCCAGCATCTTGCCGTCGGCTTGCAGGGTCAACGAGTAAACGCCATAAGTATTTAATCCTGCCAGACCAGCAATATCTTTATTCACTGAGCCGTCGTGATTAAGTTCCACCAATGAGACTCCATTAACCCCGGAAAGCAAAACCGGATCGGTAGTAGGACTAATCAATCCACCCACCAGCACTTTCCCATTGGATTCCGGAATAATGGAACTGCCGGGAGCAAAAATTTCGAAGCCGGTTTGAAACCCAGCATCCACCGAACCATTAGAATTCAGGCGGATTAACTTTAGCCCGGCCAACACTAAAAGGCTGCCGTCATTCGCCGGTTTGACTTGCACAGGAATGGGGTACACGTCCAACCCCGAATGAAAGCTGTCGTCTAAGAGTCCGTTCGGATGAAAGATCGCAACTCCGGGACTCTTTTGTCCCGCCACAAACTCAAAAAGGCCAGCCAGCACAATCCGGCCGTCGGGAAGCACTGCGTGGGTAAGAACCTCCGGTGGACGCTCGATCCAAGACTGAAAACCCCCGAACGGCAAACCGTCCTCCGTGAGGCGAACCAATCCGTTAGTCGGCCCACTTCCCGGCAATAGACCGCTGCCACCCAAATCCACTCCGCCATCGGCTCGCGGCAGAATGAACGAAGGCAAGGCATTGCTGGCTATACCCGGCTGAAACTCAGAATCAATGCTCCCATCCGGTTGGATACGCACGAGCGGCAACAAGGGCAGATTGGCTTCTGTGAACAATGTTCCACTGATCAGCAGCGAACCAGCGGAATCAAATGCCATCGCACTGATCATCGAGTTCGTCCCGAAGGTCAGACTGAAATCAGAGTCTTCATGACCATCATTGAACAGGCGAATAATCCGCGCCCTTGTATTGCCCGCATCGAATTGCGCTGCGGCCACATAAATGAACCCATCCTGATTAAGGATTACATTAATCTGAGTAAGGCCCGCATTCGTGAATGAAAAGGAATTATCTACGCTTCCATCTGTATTCAAGCGAACCACTGACGGTAATGGCACTGGAATGGAACCGGGGGCATCGGATTCGTTAAGTGCGTATAAAGATCCGCCTACCAATATTTTCCCGCCCGCCTGAGGCAATAGAGCACTTATTAAACTGCCATCATTCAGTCCCAGGCAAAAGTTCTCGTCCCGTTCACCAGTAGCAGCAAACCGGGCCAGCGGCACAGTATGGCCCGCTTCTCCCAACTCACCGCGCAGGTAAAAACTGTTGTCACCCGGCGATCGCGCTCCTGAGCTGTGCCTCGGCAGGGCTCATCTCCAGGGACGCCACCGCAGATTTGCCCTTACGCCCAGGCTTCGGGCCGGGCTTGCCC
>JBEHZA010000350.1:0-5701 GCA_048497895.1 Verrucomicrobiota bacterium | reverse complement strand
TTCGTGGGCAAATCCCCGGGGTCAGCGACCCCGGCTACACCAACCCTCATCCATTTTTCTGTCCTCCTATTTTTCTGACATATGCCTTGTTCACCTCAGAAAGAGTCAGAAAGATGGGGGGTCAGAACTGTTTTCCGGAGTTATTATTAAACGCGGAGACGCCGCACCGCTGGAACGCGGATGGCGCCGCAATTTTGGAAAAAATCCAGCGCACTCGACAGGCGTAGGCCAAGGCTGGAATGTAACGCCATTTGAGAATCACTACACTGGTGGAATTTTTGGGAACGCTGAGTCACCGCGCATCTCACCGCTTCCTTGGCCCGCTCCATCCTCTTGGAAACGAAACAAGCACTGAACCGGCATCCTGTTCATCTCATTTAAGCTTAGACTTTTGCGGATCCAGGAAGGCTGGCGTCCCGACGGCAACCGCTCTTCACCAGGCCAGCAATTGTTTGGCTTCGGCCACGAAGGGATTTTCGAACGCACTGGCATAAGCGGACAGCGTTGCCGCCTTGAGTCGCAATCGCCGCCCCACCGTCTGCCAATTCGCGACAACCGTCGAAACCTGCCGCAGAATCGATTTCGCCTCGGCGGGTTTGAGGCCAAAACGTGGCGCCACCGCCAATGCCTGTTCGACGGAAGACATTTCCACCTCCTCGGAAATGGCCGTTTGGGACATATGCACGCGATCAATTTCCGGTACCGGGTTGATGTCGTAGGCCGGCGACAGCGACCAATGCCCCGGTTCACGCATCAGAAACCCATGATTGCGCAGATGGTCGTCAAAGTTGCTGGCCAGAAGCGAAAAGACCATCCGTCGCCACAGTTCGCTGAGATCGCCCGATACATGGTGCCCAAACCGGCGGATGCCATCAGCGAGTTGGGCATACGAGCCGGACTCGCCGGTCCCGAGTCCAAGCAGAGTCGCGCACGAGATGAACGGCAGACGGACCGCCCCCGCACGATCAAACCGCGTAATGACCGCCACGCTGCGCGCGCCCACCTTGATCAGATGGTGTTCGGCCGTGGTCACACCCGCCGCCCGGGCCAGTGTGAGCGCCAGGATTTCTCCGGCTGCGACATCGCGCGTGTCGTCCGGTTTCGGAAACTTCGCGATCCCCAGCCGGCCATCGGCCAGCATCACGGCCGACTTGGGACGGGCTCCGCCGAGCGGCGATCCCTCGCCCAGCAGAAAACGCAGGTCTTTCGCCGTCTCAGTCTCGTTGTGAATGGCATCGGCCGCTTGAATCAGCGCATTCAGACGTACCACCGGAGGGAGCGGTTTTTTGCCGGCCGCGAGAAATGCTCCGTCGGCTTCAACGCGAAACCGCAATGCACCGATCCGGGAGAAATCGTCCAGCGCCAGCACGTAGTCTATGTCGCGATAAGGACGTTGCGCCAGCAGCTTTTTGCGCACCGCCCGGTCAATCAGAACCCGTCCCCAGCGGTCCGGTCCGCAATCCTGCAATGCGCCAAAAAGGGTAGTCCCATGATGGGCGTTTCGTTGCAGCGGCAACGCAGTGGGATCGAGGGCAAAGGCATCGGGGCGAGCCAGCCAGCCTCGCTCATATTCAAAGGTCACGCCACTACCCCGACCAGCGGGATAAAGTCGGCCGGCCAAGCAGGTCTTCCCCTGCCAATCGATGTGCACCTCCACATTCATGCGCGCGCGCGACGAATGCGTTGCGGAAGGCGGTCCTCGTCCAGCGACAAGCCTAGGTCGTCCTTCTCCGGAGCGGCAAGGTTGGCCAATTGCGTGTGCAGTTGGAGGACGAATGCGGCGGTGGCGAACGTGCCCAGCGCCACGGAGGGATCGCCGCGCTCCAAGCGCCAGAGCGTATCACGACTGACAAACAGCCGGGAAGCCATGTCGGCCGTTGAAATCCGCCGCTTGCGACGTGCAGTAGCCAAATCGCGCCCCAGCTTTCGCAAGGCGTGAAGGGCGGGCAACGGGATGGACGCTGTCTCAGGCATGAGCTAGTGTCTTTTATCGCAGACGTTAAGTCAAATTAAGACTGATATGGCAGACGTAGCCCGCGCGGCTCTCAGAGAGCAGCAAAGGAGGGAGGGCTCAACCGCGCCGCGCATGCGTTGACTGCCTTAATTAAACGCAAAGACGCGGAGACGCGGAGGGCAGCAAAGGAGGAGGATTCCAACCGCACCGCAACCGGTACGGTTACACAAATCCCGCGCGTCCGAATGGTTTTTCCGACCATTTCGTGGCTTTCGTGTGTTTCGTGGTAAAACCCCTTCTCCCTACCGTTTCGCGGCAAAAACCTCACCGAAATCGGATCTTCCTGAGGCCGATCACCGTCATCTTGAACAACAGCCACCCGTGGCTGAAGCGGGAGATGTTGGTCTCACCATAAACCCGGTCCCGATAACCGGCCAGATAATCGAGCACGATGTGATCGAAGCTTTCCTCGATGCGATCGGTCATGGCATCGGCCCGCCTGAATTCCAGGCTCGGCGCGCCGGCATGACGCTCGCGTGCCCGGGCCGATCATCCGCGCGCTGAAATCGCAACCGAGCCTGCGTCCCGGAGCCAGCGCCGCCAGCAAATCGCCGGCGCCGCAGCCCCACTCCAACACGGACGAGCCCGGCATGATCCGCCGGCGAAAGTGATCGCGCAATTGGGCATGAAACCCGTGCTGCACCCGCCGCGCCCGCCCGTCATGGTCCGCGCCACCCACTCGAAATGTTGGTGGAGATTCATGCGCTCACGGCAGATTGCGCAGCCATTCCTGGATGTAATTGCTTTTCTCCCGCTCATCCGACCGCTGTACCGCTTGCTCACCGGATGAAGCGGACTTCGACGCCCTCAATTTCTGCGCAGCCCTCCGTCTTTCGGCCCACGCTTTGAACTCCTGCTCATTGACCGCGGTCACTCGACTGACTCTCACTGCATAGATTGGGTTAAAGACAATCTGATCCACGGGAACCAGCGTTACGGCCTTGGCGAAGCCCTCCCGGTAATCGGTCGGACGCCAGCCGCCCGAGTCATAGTTGATCGGTTCGACCCGCTGCACCACGTAGATGTTCTCAAACGTATGGCGATGATAGTGGAAAAGAAATGCCTCTTGCCGCGTAGCTACGGTATCCAAGGTCGCGGCCGGTACATCGTAGGCGAGCCACAACATCAGCATGTTCGAATCCAGCACCAGCGACTTTTTCAGATGATGAGCCTTAATAAATGAACTTAGCCAGTTAACTGTTTCCGCAGCCGCATTGTCGAAAGCATAAGCGCGCTTCGCAGCAGTGGGAACCGTCCACACAAAAAAATAGATGATGCATATCGCTGAAATCCCCTTCCACCTTACCGATGCCTTAACCAATCGGGGCCAAATATAAACGAATAGCAAAAGCATTAAGAGCTGCATCGGGAGTGATAGGCGTGCCGTGACAACATCGTCAAACGCTCCCCAGAAATAGCACAGCAATAGCACGCTCACGAGGAACAAAGCCAAACCGAATATAACAAAGGCTGCCTGTTCAGGCTCCTCTCGAAAAATCTTCCGATGCTCCCGATAAAGAACCAGCCAGAAAAAGCTGCCGCCGATTACGCCAGCGATCAGTAGAAGATGCGAATTCGCCTGCGTGTGATCGAATGACAAAAAATAGTTCAACGCATGTCCGACGTTGTCGTAAAAATAGGCGAGGCTAAATACACCGTGATCACTTGCCCGGTCATTTAACTGCCATAGCCCAGGCTGCAATTTCATCAATTGATGCTGCCATGGGTATCCGAGTAGCAGAAGCGGGGAGAAGATAACGACCCACGGAAGATCTATTTTTCGATTCCGCCACCATGTCCAAGTAACCACTACCCCCACCGGTATAATAAATAACACCGACTCATAACGCACTTGAGCCAGTAGAACCCCGCTTAAGCAAAATCCAGAAAGGGCGACGGTAGACGGTGATTTTGCATAGATCATCCCGAGTAGAAGCGTCAGGACGATCATGACCAAATTCAGCACCTCGAACCCGCCGCCAGTCGCGGTCTGGATGATCAATGGAACCGTAGCCAATAATAGCACTGCGGTCACCCCCGCCTCCAGCCCGGCCAGTCGGCGCGCGACAGTATAAACCAAGACCAGTAGCAGTGGCGTCAGCAGCGCGTTCAGGATAAAAGTATTTTCCGGCCGATAGCCGGTCAGATCGTGGACCAATGATAGCAAAAATGGATAGAAGAGCGGTCGTTTGTCCAAGTTGCCCTGCATGATGACGAAATTTGTCCCAGAAAGATAATAACCGCGTTCTACTCTCGCCGCTTCGCGCGTCTCGTGCAGTCGCTGCGATGTAGATAATAAATCCACTTCATCCATTACCACCTTGAAACCATGCCGGTCCTGCATATGCAGAAATCCCGACAGGACGACGATGAACAGAACGACCCGCCAGCCGCCTCCGCAAAACGCGATCCACATGGATCGCCAGCGAGCCAAGCGCCACAAATAAAAAATCAGTCCCGCGAATGCGATCAGCGTGAGCAGATATCCGCATTTCCGGAACGCTAACACAGCGCTTGCTGGCGAGAAACTCCAAAACCCCAATGTCAGGGCCAGTGCCGACACCAAGACTAGAAGTAAAAGCCGGAGTCGCGAATCATTCATGCTTCTTCTTGAAAGGCCGGTAAGCGGAAAACGTCAATTCGAGATGTCGCGACCGATATGCTCACGAGGCGCTTCACAAAAAAGCCGTCCCAATTTCTGGGACGGCTGCAAACGGGCCAAAGACGAATTTAATTGTTATAAGTAACAACTGTCGTCGTACCACCAAGCTTCGGCGCGCTGATCGTGAGTTCTGTGGCGGCTTGGGTAAAAGTCAAAGCCGAGTAATCCTCGCCGGCCACGACGTTGATCGTCTTGATGTACTTGTCCGTGCCCACGAGGTCGTCGTACGCTACGGTGGATTCGCCGTGTTCCAAATAATATTGTTGAGCGGCGGAATTAAGCTGGCGCAAGTTGTTCAGAATGGTCTTCTGCTGCGAGCTGGCGCGGACCTTCTGGAACGCGGGAATCGCCATGGCGGCCAGGAGGCCGATGATGACGACGACAATCATGATTTCGACGAGGGTGAAGCCCTTCTGTGAGGTCTTTTTCATGGTGGATATATATGAGTATGATATGAATCGCTCAGGAGTGAGCAGTAGGGAGATTAAGCCTCTCCCGCGAGAGGCGGGCAAGGTCAATTAAGTGTCAATACATCGGCCGGATCGGGAGTGGGTTTAGGGAAAAATGCCGGCAAATTCAGGGCGAATCGCAGCCACCGCGGGCCCGGATCCGGGTGGCCGCCGCTCTCCGAACGGCGGTTCTGGGAGGAACTTTCGGAATTGTTAAACGCGAAGACGCGGAGGCGCGAAGAGCAACCAAGGAGGAAGGTGATTGGCCCATCATTATTCGTCGCAAATCCCGAAGTCGGCGATCCCGGCTACACGGTCCCATCCATTTTTCTGCCATGGATTGTTGGGGTCGGAAAGATGGAGGGCAGAAATATTTTCCGGCGTGGTTAAACGCGAAGGCGCGGAGGCGCGAAGGCGAAATCAATTCCCGCGCGTTAAGACGCGCGGCTACAAAAACCCTGCGCACCCGAATGGTTTTCCGGCCATTTCGTGTTTTTAGTGTGTTTCGTGGGAAGAGACCGGCTTGACTCCGGGTAGCGTTTTGCTACCTTTAAGGCATGAGCAAGCCCATGCCTG
>JBEHZA010000349.1:0-5713 GCA_048497895.1 Verrucomicrobiota bacterium | reverse complement strand
TCTGCCGGAATTCCGGGAAGGCCATTTCGTGCTGCAAGTATCGACCGCTCCCGGAACTTCACTGGCCGAAACCCTGCGCATCGGTCAGCAGATTTCCCGCGAATTGTTACAGGACACTCAGCGCATCGCCACCGTGGAACAACAAGTGGGCCGCGCGGAAATGGGTGAAGATACCTGGGGACCGCACCGCAGCGAATTTCACGTCGAACTCAAGCCTATGCCGGCCGATGAGGAAAAAAACGTGCAGAACGATATCCGCGCGCTGCTGGCCAAATATCCGGGCATTCAATCCGAAGTCCTCACCTTCCTCGGGGATCGCATCGGAGAATCCATCGCCGGTGAAACCGCCGCCGTGGTCGTGAATGTTTTTGGTGATGATCTGGACGTCGTGGATGCGAAAGCCCAGGAAGTCAGCCAGGTGCTCAACCAAATTCCCGGTGCGGCGGACGTGCAGGTGAAATCACCACCCGGTGATCCCCGCATGGCCGTGCGTTTGCGGCCCGACCGCCTGACCCAATTTGGTTTTCGTTCGGTGGAAGTGCTCGATGCCGTGCAGACCGCCTATCAAGGCACCGTGGTCGCCCAAACCTATGAAGGCAACCGTGTCTTTGATGTAACTGTCATTCTGAACCCGGCCAGCCGTCTCGATCCGGAGACCATCGGCTCCTTGCCATTGCGCAATGCTCAAGGAACGCGTCTGCCCTTGCATGAACTGGCCGAGATTTATCCAACCACCGGCCGTTACGCGATTCTCCACGACGGCGCCCGCCGCCGGCAAACAGTGACCTGCAATGCCAATGGCCGCGATGTCTCCTCCTTCGTTGCGGAAGCGAAAAATCAGATCGCCGCCAAAGTAAAATTCCCGGCTGGAGTCTATCCGGTTTACAGCGGAGCCGCGGAAGAGCAAACCAAGGCGCGCCACGAATTACTGCTCCACTCATTGATTGCCGGAGCAGGCATCATTCTCTTGCTGGCCGTCGTCTTCCGGCATGGACGCAACCTGCTCCTCGTATTGATGAATCTGCCTTTCGCCCTCGTCGGCGGAGTGCTCGCCGCTTTCCTGACCGGTTTTCTCAGTGACGAGCATCAGGCCGTTCTTTCACTGGGATCACTCGTGGGGTTGGTCACCCTCTTTGGCATCACGACGCGCAATTCCATTATGATGATCTCTCACTTCGAACATCTGGTCAGTGTGGAAGGCCTGCCTTGGGGCGAGGAAACCGCCACCCGCGGCGCATCCGAACGTCTCATCCCGATTTTGATGACCGCCCTCGTCACTGCCCTGGGTTTGTTACCGCTGGCCATTGGCACGGGTGAAGCTGGCCGCGAGATTGAAGGCCCCATGGCCATGGTCATTCTGGGTGGTTTAATCACTTCGACTTTGCTAAACCTGCTGGTACTCCCGACACTCGCTCTGCGTTACGGACGTTTCGGGAAAGTAAATGAATGAATGCCATGGTGGGTTAAATAGTCTATAACCAAAACCAACCAAGCATTCTGTCAGCCAGCAAAATGAAAAACTATTTAGCCTCGTTCACCAGCCGCGTCGTCGTGGGGTTGTGCTCACTCGCCTTGCTTCTTTCCACCGTTCAAGCCGAAGCCGCCAAAAAAGTCCTCGTCGTCAGCGTGACCACCAGCTTCCGGCATACCGGCTCCATTGAAGTGGGTCAAAAAGTCGTCGCCCAGCTCGCCAAAGAGAGCGGCGCATTCACCGTCGATTTCGTGCAACAACCGCCCAATGAACCCAAGGCTCCTAATAAGCCAAAAGCCGGCGAAGATGATGCGGCATACAAAGAAGCGCAAAAGAAGTACAATGCCGAACACGCCGAATGGATGAAAGAAGTGGTCAAAGCATTGCTGCCGCTTAGCCCGGAGAATTTGAAAAACTACGACGCCGTCATGTTCCTTAACACCACCGGCGACCTCCCTTTGCCGGACAAACAAGGTTTCATTGATTGGATCAAGGCCGGCCATGGTTTCATCGGCACGCACAGCGCCACGGACACACTCCACAACTTTCGCCCGTACATTGAAATGATCGGCGGTGAATTTAAAACCCACGGCGCGCAAGTCAGCGTCGATTGTCTCAATCAGGACCCGGCCCATTCCGCCACCAAACATCTGCCCGCCAGTTGGACGGTGTTCGATGAGATTTATCAGATGAAAACCTTCGATCGCAGCACGGTGCACGGCTTGCTGGGATTGGATAAACACCCGAATGACAAAACACCGGGCGATTATCCCGTGGCCTGGTGCAAGCAAGTAGGGCAGGGCAAGGTGTTCTACACTTCCCTCGGCCATCGCGAAGACATTTGGGAACCCAATACGCCGGAGAAATTCAAACGCCAGAACTCGAAAGAAATTGCCGAAGCCTATCAACTGCACCTGCTCAACGGCATCAAGTGGGCCCTCGGCCTGGTCCCCGGCGACGCCACTCCGCAGACTGCGAAGTAAACGGTCGGCTCCGATGAATGAACAGGAGGGAACGGAGAGAACAGAGTTTTTCGGCTCCGTTCCCTCCGTTTTCTCCTGTTCAATTCCCCCTATCCGCGTTCATCTGCGGTTTAAAACGTCCCTAAAATCGTTGCGCAGCGTCCCGCTTATTGTCAAATTGTCTCCCGCGCATGAACCCGAACGAGCAGAACCCCGATTTTAACCGCCGTGACTTTTTGCGCGGCGGTTCCTTTGCCACTCTCATGATGTTATTGGGCGGCGTGGAAATCACCGCCCAGGAAGCCAATTCAAAAAAGAAGGTGCCCGAACCGGAAAAGAAGCCCGTCGGTCCGCCCGTGAAATGCGCCGTGATCGGCGTCGGCACCTGGGGCCGCGATTTGATCGCTCATCTGTCGCGCCTGCCGAATGCTCCCATCGTGGCCGTCTGCGAAACCTATCCCGCCTCCCTGCGTCGCGCCACCGCCGCCGCGCCCAAAGCCGAAGGGGTAAACGATTACCGCAAGGTGCTGGAGAATAAAGAAGTGGAAGCCGTGGTCGTAGCCACCCCCACGCATCAGCACAAGGATATTGTCATCGCGGCCTTGCAGGCGGGCAAACACGTTTATTGCGAAGCGCCGATGGCGGCCAGCATCGAAGATGCGAAAGCCATGGCGCAAGCCGCCAAAGCCGCCAGCAAACAAATTTTCCAGGTCGGCCTGCAATATCGCGCCAACCCACAGCATCATCACGTGGTTGAATTCGTTCGCACTGGCGCCACTGGCAACATCACGCTCGCCCGCAGTCAATTTCATAAAAAGGAAAGCTGGCGGCGCACGTCTCCCAATGCGGACCGCGAAAAAGAATTGAACTGGCGCTTGCAGAAGGATCTGTCACTCGGCCTGGTCGGTGAAGCGGGCATTCATTCGCTCGATGTCGCCTCCTGGTTCCTCCGTTCACAACCCGTATCCGTCACCGGGTTCGGCGGCGTGATGCACTGGAAAGATGGCCGTGAAGTGCCGGACACCGTTCAGACCGTTGTGGAATTTGATCACGGCGTTCGCATGGTTTACGACGCCACGCTGACCAATTCCTACGATGGCAATTACGACATCTTTTGCGGCACGGATTCCGCCGTCGTCTTGCGCGAAAACCGCGCGTGGATGTTCAAGGAAACCGATTCGCCGTTGCTGGGCTGGGAAGTTTACGCGCGCAAAGATAATTTCTTCGGCAGTGGCGAAACCGGCATTGCGCTCGTGGCCAACGCCACCAAATTGATCGCCCTTGGCATGAAGCCTGCCGAAGGCCCATCCGACAGCGATTCACCCGTTTACTATTCGCTCGAAGAATTCATCGGCAACATCAACGATAAAAAGGCGCCGAGCGCCGGTTACAAAGAAGGTGTTGCCTCCACCATTCTCGCCGTCAAAGCCAACGAAGCGGTGCTCAAAGGCAACAAGATCACCTTCGATAAGGCGTGGTTCGAAGTGTAGCAACTGTTTTGGCGGAACGTTGGCAGATGGGCAGCAGTATGAGGCAATCAACTGCAGTTCAGTGCGTGATACTGGCGATGGGATATGCGCTCATATTCACCGTCTTAACCTGCCTTCGTCATGAAAATCGCGGCGTGCTGGCCTATAGCGTTTCTAAATCATACGGCTGGCCGTTCTTTTGGCTCGAATTGAGTGATGAGGATACGGGACGGAAAATGTGGTATGGCAATCCCGGGACATTTGATCAGCCACAACCAGTAACTCAAAGGCAGCACATCACCCACATTCGCAGCATCGATTGGCCTGCATTCTGTGTGGACTCCAGTGTAGCCGCCGGAATCACCGGGCTGTTTTGGGTGCTCTGTTTCCTGCTTGGGCGTAAACCGGTTCTTGAAATAGCGGCTCCTACTTCGCGCCCTGTTCCACCCATTTCTTAATCAGGTCCACCTGATTGGCGGGCAGCTTGTGCTTTTCCGGCAACGGCAAATCCTCGTCCAGACCCGATGCAATAATCACGAGCGGACTCTTGAGATTGCCCGGCGTGACCGACTTGCCGTAAGTCTTGCCACCTTTCAAAACTGCCGCCAGTGAATCCGCGCGAAAATCACCCGCTTGTTTCGCTTCACCATGACATTCGACGCAAGCGGTTTTCAAAACCGGCGCAATATCATTCGCGAAAGTTAACTCTTTTGCCGTTACTTTGAGCGTCCCTTCCGGCCAGATCGCCCCTTGATCAATCCACGCGCGCAATAATCCGATTTGCTCCTTCGTCAGCGGCACGCTCTCACCCGGTTTATCACTCGGCGGCGGCATCAATCCTTCGTCAATCAAACCGGCCACCATGTGCACCAGCGGGCTTTTCTCACTGCTGCCGGGAATAATCAACGCCCCATCCTTGCCTGCCTTTAACGCGAACTCTTTCGTGTCGATGCGATACTTGCCCTTCTGTTTTTGCGGCCCGTGGCAACTCACGCATTTATCCACAAAGATCGGATATATCTCCTTCTCAAAATCCACCTTGCGCGCCGCGGGCAGAGGCAGCTTCGAGGTATCCACTTTATCCGCCGCCTGTAGTGCTGGCATTATTGCCCAACTCATGGCTCCCAGTAAAATTCCCGAAAAAATTGCGGCAAAAGTTTTCATACGGTTTGAGCGAGCATAGCGGTCGTACACGCCACTGCCAAGCCGCACTTTTTGGAAGACGTAGTGAAGTTTCTTATTTCAAAAGCGACCGTATTTTCGACGCGGCGTTGAGTTTGAAAGCGCGCCTTCCAAAACGGTAGGGGACTACCGCTTTGTGAGGCATTCGCTCCGTCAAACTCAACCTCTCTGCCAGCGGTCCAGTGCGAGTTACCGACAACTGAATCGCCCGCATATAAGACTATCACACTCCAAGTCATTGTATAAAATTGATGGTTTCCCAGTGACCAAAAGGGAAACTTGAATCCAGTGTTCCGATGGTGTCTAGTGAAACGGACATCAGCCCAAGAGAGCTTTTACCGCGCGACCAATATCATTACGTCCATGAACGTCTGCTTGAATCATCGACGGAGCCCCATTGGAAAGCGCGCAATTCAACTCGTGGGCGTGATCTTGTGCTGGTTCATCCCGTTGGTGATTTGGGGCCAATTGCCCTTGCAAGTGCCCGTTCCTACGGTTAGCGCGGATCAAATCCAGAAAATCCGCGCGGAAGCCGAGCGCGGCAATGCCACCGCGCAATATCAACTCGCCAGTGCCTATTATCTCGGCGCAGGGGTCACCCGGGATGTCCCGGTTGCACTTGATTGGTT
>JBEHZA010000348.1:0-5717 GCA_048497895.1 Verrucomicrobiota bacterium | reverse complement strand
CAATGAACTTGAATTAGAATAAACAGGCGCTTGCAAAAACTTATATCTTATTATACCCTTTAAATATTTTGCCTTCTAGGACTGAATGTTTTATCTCAATTGAAGAAGAATGCCATTAGTGAGTTTGAGCTGGAACGGCAGGACTTCAAAATCAAATTGAAACGCGGGTTAAACGGCAGCCAGGGCGGCGCAGACGATCTGCCTGCGCAGGCTTACTTGCCTCCCGTCAGTCAAGGCGGTTCCGCTCCGGTCGTTATTTCGGCGGCCCCCACCTCCGCCTCCAATGACGCGGAAATCAAATCGCCCATGATCGGCACTTTCTACCGCGCCCCATCACCGGAATCCGGCAACTACGTTGAAGTCGGCACGGAAGTAAATCCGGACACCGTCGTTTGCATCATCGAAGCGATGAAGGTGATGAATGAAATCAAAGCCGAAGTTCGCGGCGTCATTACCCAGGTATTGATTGATAACGCCAAGCCGGTGGAATTTGGCCAACCGTTATTTAAGATCCGCCCCCTGTAAAACCAAGCCTGGATTCAGGGCGATAACGTTCAAGTAACTTTGTTGACAGATAATTTCCCCTTAAAACCGCATGTTCGAAAAGATTCTGGTAGCCAATCGCGGTGAAATTGCAGTGCGGATTATCCGCGCCTGCAAAGAACTGAATGTCCGCACGGTGGCCGTCTACTCGGAAGTGGATGCCAACTCCATGCACGTTCAATTGGCTGATGAAGCCATCTGTATCGGTAAAGCGCAAAGCTCCGACAGTTATTTGCGCATTGATCGCTTGATTAGCGCTGCGGAAATCGCGGATGTGGATGCAATTCATCCCGGTTACGGCTTCCTTTCTGAAAACGCTCACTTCGCGGATGTATGTGAGAGTTGCAACATTCGCTTCATCGGGCCCAGTTCCCGGGCCATGAATGCTTTGTCCGACAAAGCGGTTAGCCGCACACTGGCGAAAAAAGCCGGTGTGCCCACTCCTCCGGGCTCGGATGGTTTGGTGGAAAATGAGCAGGATGCTTTAGCGGTGGCGAAGAAGATCGGTTATCCGGTCATGATCAAAGCGATTGCTGGCGGTGGTGGTCGCGGCATGCGGGTTGCGCATAATGATATCTCGATGATCAAGGGCTATCATACGGCGCGCACGGAAGCTGAGAAAGCCTTCGGCAATGCGGGAGTTTACATCGAGAAGTTCATCGAAAACCCGCATCATATTGAATTTCAGATCCTCGGTGACAATCGTGGTAACATCATTCACCTCGGAGAACGGGATTGCTCCATCCAACGCCGCAATCAGAAGGTGATTGAGGAAACTCCGTCTCCGCTGATCGAGAATAAGTTTAAGGATTTGCGCAAGAAGATGGGCAAAGCCGCCGTGCGGATTGCCGAAGTAGCGAACTATACGAATGCCGGCACGGTGGAATTCATCGTGGACGACAAGGGTAATTTCTACTTCCTGGAAGTGAACAAGCGCATTCAGGTGGAACATCCCATCACGGAAGAAGTCACAGGCATCGACCTGGTGAAATACCAGATCATGATCGCCATGGGTGAGCCGTTGCGCCATTCGCAGAGTGATATTCAATTTACCGGCAGCGCCATCGAGTGTCGGATCAATGCCGAGAATCCCTTTGATGATTTCCGGCCGTGCCCGGGTCGCATTGAAATGTATTACGCGCCAGGCGGCCATGGCGTGCGGGTGGACAGTCACGCGTACGCGGGTTACACCATTCCGCCGCACTATGATTCCATGATCGGCAAGTTGATCACCCACGGCAAAGACCGCCGGGAAGCCATGGAATACATGAGCCGCGCGCTGAGCGAATACATGATTACGGGGGTGAAAACCACCATTCCATTCGAGCAGGCCATTTTGCAGGACCCCAACTTCCGCCGGGGCGTTTACTCGACAGCCTTTATCGAACAACTCCTGAGCGGTGGCCGCCGCGAGTTGATCGAAGAAAAGGCGTAAGTTCCGCCCGCGGTTACCGTTTGCCATGCCGCTGAAACCTCTCGCTGATTGCCGGCTGTACACTTTTGTGGACACCGCCTATCTCCATGGGCGTTCACCAGTAGAAATAGCCCAGCAACTCTGCACCGGCGGTTCCGACCTGATCCAACTGCGGGCGAAAAACTCCCATCCGGAAGAAGTGCGGCGTTTAGCTGAAGCAATTTTGCCCGTGACCCAGGCAGCGGGTGTGGGACTGGTTATCAATGACCATCCTCAAATTGCCCTGCAAGTAGGCGTGCCTTATTGCCATCTCGGCCAGGAGGATTTCTTTGAGGCCGGTTATCGACAAGCCGTGCAAGTAACCGGTTGCCCGAAGGAAATGCGCCTGGGCCTCAGCACGCATGCGCCTGAGCAGGCCGAACGCGCTTTGCGGGCGGGCCCGGACTACATTGCCATCGGTCCGGTGTATGCGACCGGCACCAAGCCGACGGCGAAGCCAGTGACGCTGGAATATGTCCGTTGGGCAGCGGCGAATGTGAAAATTCCGTGGTTTGCCATCGGCGGCATAAATGTTTCCACTTTCGATGAAGTGCTCGCCGCCGGAGCGCGCCGGATTTGCGTCGTCTCCGCCATCTTGAATGCGCCAGACATAGCGCAGGCTTGCCGTGAGTTCCGGAAGCGGATCGGGTAAAATCTATCGACAGCCTATTTTATCCTTTTAAAAAGGATAATACAGAATAAGACTGTCTCTTATGGAAAGAGAGATTAAACAAGTTATCCGGCAGAAGATAATCGATGCGCTCGCTGCTCCGGTGCCAGTGCATACACACCGGGACGTCCATCTGCCTGGCATTAAAGGCAAAGCCTTGGCCGTCATCGGCATGCGGCGAAGTGGAAAGACTACTTTCCTTTGGCAGTGTCTGGCTGAACGCAAAGCAGCCGGCATTCCACGCGATGCTTTGCTCTATTTCAACTTCGAGGACGAGCGGCTGGCGGAGATGACCGCCCACGAATTACAATGGGTCGTCGAAGAATACTTTAGCCTGCACCCCGAACGGCGCGATGCGAAGCGCGTTACGTTTTTCTTTGACGAAATCCAGGAAGTGCCGGGCTGGGAGAGCTTCATTCGTCGTCTGCTGGACACAGAAAACGTGGAACTATTTCTCTCGGGTTCGTCGGCCCGTCTATTAAGTCGCGAGGTGGCAACCAGCATGCGCGGTCGGGCAATGGAAGTGCTGGTGCACCCCTTTAGTTTGCGAGAGGCATTACGCCATCAGAGGGTAGAACCCGGATTACCCTGGACTGATCTGCCCAAAGCCACTCGTTCGATTCTGGATAAACATTTTCGCTCCTACCTTATGGAGGGCGGCTTTCCCGAATCACAGGGTGTCCCCGTGCGGGATCGGGCCAACCTGCTGCGCACTTACGTGGACGTGGCCATTCTGAGAGATGTCATTGATCGACACAAAGTAAGTAATCCTGTGGCGTTGCGCTGGCTGCAGCGACATTTGCTCGGAAACCCAGCCGCATCCTTTAGTGTGCAAAAGTTTTTTGACACTCTGAAATCTCAAGGCTTGCCCGTAAGCAAGAATACCTTGCACGATTACCTTGCCCATTTGGAGGACGCATTTTTAGTGCGCACCGTTTCTTTGCATACCGCATCCGAACGCCAACGCATGGTCAACCCTCGAAAAGCCTATCCGATCGACCCGGGCCTGATCATGCTTTACGAACGCACTGGCCGCACCAACCTCGGCCACGCCCTCGAAACTGTGGTTCTGATTGAGTTGGAACGTCGCGGTTGCGAGATCGATTACGTTCGCACTCGCACGGGGTATGAGGTGGACTTTATGGCCCGGTATCCGGCTGGTGATACGGTTCTGATTCAGGTTTGCACTGATGTCAGTGACGCTAACACTTATGCCCGTGAAGTCCGCGCGCTTACCGAGGCCGCTACGGAGTATCCCGGTGCCATTCCATTGCTGCTCACCTTTGACTCGCAGCCACCACGCCCGGCGCTGCCTTCGCCTCTAATATGGCAACCGGCTATTGGATGGTTGTTGGGTGATAAACTGCCGCACCAGCCAGACTGGAATTCGCATTAATCAAATTCCCGGTGAGACTGACCGATGGCCAGTCGGCTGATCGCATTCCCCTGTTGAACTCATTGCTTATTCACGTTATTTTTAAAATTGTTTAACGAACTCGAAACAGAATATTCATCCATGAGCGTATTGATTGTCGGCACCACGGCCCTTGATTCCATTAAGACTCCGAAAAGCGAGAACCCCCGGTTGCTGGGTGGTTCCGCCAGCCATGCCGCCGTGGCGGCCAGCTTCTTCTCACCGGTCCGGCTGGTGGGAGTGGTGGGTGATGATTTTCCGGAACGCTATATCAGCCTCTATCAGAAACATAAGATCGACCTGAAAGGATTACAACGCGCCGCCGGGCAGACCTTCCATTGGGCCGGTGAATACGAGGTCAACATGAACAAGCGCCAGACCTTGAACACGGTGCATCAAAGAATTCTGAAAAGCGGAAGATCTCCAGGAAAAAAAAGGCAAGATGATGGATAAAGACCAGCGTGCCTGCATAACGCAGGTACCATGCCACACCCATATCTTCCACGGTGGGCTGAACACCGGCATCGTATCCTTCGCGGGGCGAGATGAACTTTAAAACATAATAGCGTGCAAAGCCCATCAGCGTGCAGGCGCTGGCATGCAGCCCGGATGAGTCGTAAAAAAGATCCATCACCACTCCCAGCAAAAAGGAAAGCCCTAGTAACAACAAACGCGGTGTTTCAAATGGCAGGCTGATGATGATAAGAACGTATGGCAACAGGATAAAATAATTTCCCAGCTGTATATTTTGTACAATCAAAACCTGCAGCAGCACCAGCGCTACAAAACGGAAAATATTTCTAACAATATCAGTCGTCACCCTGCTTTTGTGCGGCCGCTTCCAGTGAGTCGCGCTCGCCTTTAAATTTGTTTTTTATAATGTAAACGTGGTTTACCTTTTTAAGATCGGCGCCCAGCTTTACCTTCACCGTAAAAAAAGATTCGTTCTGTCCCTGCTCCCAGGATTCTACTGTACCAACAAACAAACCTTCCGGGAAGATCCCTGAAAGCTCGCTGGTAACAATTGTATCTCCGCGTTTTATTTTTGCGTGCGTGGGAATATCGGTGAGCGAGCAGTGCTGGTAATCTTCTCCTGGCCACACCAGCAAGCCGTTCATGCCATCTTTTTTTAGCTGGCAGTTTACTTTGGCATCTTTGTGCAAAAGGCTCATGGCGCTGCTGAAATCCCTGGAGACATTGGTTACATAGCCCACAATGCCATTGCTGCTCATAATGCCCATATCGTAGGTAACGCCCTGCTCGCTGCCAATATTTATAGTGAGGTAATTGCGGCGTTTGTTTACCGACGAGTTAACTACTTTTCCGCTCATATAGGAATACTGCTGCTTGTAGAGCGTATCCATTTTTTCGTATTCAGTGAGCGGGATCACACTGTAATTGCTTTTGAGAAGGTTTCTCAGGATGGCGTTTTCAGCGGCCAGCTTGTCGTTTTCCTGCTTCAGGCCAAAATACTCCCTGGTGTTGGACGCTGCAGTGTAAACATTGGCTACCACTGCATTGGAAGAGTTGAGAACCTGTGAACCCTGGTAACCCTGGTTGCGTACCATTAATACCACACAAACCGCCTGTAAAAAGATAAAACAAAAAATAAAATGGCCACATGAAAAACCTTATTG
>JBEHZA010000347.1:0-5717 GCA_048497895.1 Verrucomicrobiota bacterium | reverse complement strand
CTACGGTAGTGCGGCGTTCCGTAATTTTCTCACGCAGTCGCCGTTGAAATTCCTCGTTGTACCATTCAGCCGGTTGCGGCTTGCCATGGCGTTCCTTGATGCGTTTGCCGAACTGGATCATTTGGTGAATGGTGGGTTTGCCATTCAGACGGAGCAAGTCCTCCATCAGCCAGCCGCGCAGAGTGGCCTCATCCTCGCCGAATTCGCGCGGGATATAGTCGAGGAACATATTGACCATGACCTCGGCCCAGCCGCCACGCACGAGGGAGATGGTGCCATCAAAGTCAAAGATGACATGCGTGATTTCAGGCCGGGGAGCGAATTGCGGGCTGAAATGGACCAAACCTTTGAAACGACGTTGTGATACCATTTGGCTTTTGAAATAAGTGGGAATTCCGCAAAAGTCAATGCTGCGGCGGGGGAATCCCAGGGGAAAGCCCGCTGGCTTTTGGGTCGGTAAGCACTTGCAAGTTAGATTAATTCGGATGATCCAGCTTGTCAGCGCGGGTGAAGAGTGACACAACTACACCCGTTGTCCAAAAAACCAGATTTGGCCTCCTGAGAATTCACGTCTGGCGATCCGGAAGGATTTAATTTGTGAACGAACAATTTTCAAAGGCCCTCGATCGATTGACCGAAGGCCTGGATGAAGCGTCGCTAGAGCAATTGGAAACGGCGCTCACCACGCGTGAGCTTAAAGATGGCGAGCAGATCATCACGGCGGGCAAACGTTCTGTCTCCATGTTTATTGTGGGCGCGGGCGCTTTGCGGGTGAGTGTGGCACAGGGTAAGAAGTTGATTGCGTTGCCGGAACTGCACGAAGGCGATTGGGTGGGAGAAATCTCCGTGCTGGACCCCGGACCGGCTTCCGCCAATGTGCAGGCCAGAGGAGCGACCACGGTGTTTGAATTTTCCAACTCAAAACTTCTCGAATTCATGAAGACGCATCCCGCTGGCGCGTTGCAAATTCTTTCGACCTTATCGGTCGATCTGGCGATCCGTTTACAGCATACCTCGGACGGATTGGTTCGTCTGGGCAAGGACGGGTTGGAACTGACATACCGTGAGCGGCAGGAACACGCGGGATTGTTGACGTCATTACTGCACGTGTTGCATCGGCTGGGAGGTCAATCATGAATCGGCCAAGAGGGATAGAACTGCGCGAATTTTTGCGGGTGCTGACGCCGGCGCAAGCCGAGAAGTTAAGCGAATTCATGGAAGTGAAGGTGTTTCGCAAAAGCCATCGGTTTTGCAAAGCGGGAGCGAAAGTTAAACGCAAGAACACTTCCGTACTGTTTATTTTGGAAGGTGAAATCAGCGTGACCTCAGATCCACTGGATGCCGACCAGGAGCCAATTGTGAGAACGATGGAATGCGGGGAAATGTTTGGCCTGGTTTCCTTTTTGGCGTCGGAAAAATACACGGCGACGTGCCGGGCGGAGACGATTGTTCGGGCGGCGACGTTGTCGCATGCGGATTTTGACCGGTTGTGCGAGGCGGATGTTCCATTGGCGGCGGCTTTCATGCTGAGCATTGCGCGGCAACTGGCCAAAGATGTGCGCGCTTGCAACAGCCGGCTGGCGACGGCGATTGGCGGCAAATCGGCGGCTGAATAGCGGAGGCGGGGAGCAGTGGTTAAGGCACTGAGCTTTTGAACCCTGCGCCGGGTTTCCAGACGCGGTGTTCCAACAGGGTTCGCGATTTTGCGGCGGCGGCGAAGAATTCATCGAGCGCGACGATTTTGAAACGATCGGCTGGCAAACGGCGGGCGGTTTCGCTGAATTTGTAAGGGTTGCCCTGACCGGTCGCGCCGTAAACAATGATAAACCATGGGGGCTTTACGCCGCTCATCTCGATGGTCAGTCGCGCTGCGAATTTGGACGGCTCATCAAGGGTGTAGTAATGATTGCCTTTAATAATCGTGACGTCCGGTCCCGGAAAACGGACGGCTTGCTGGCTGCCATCCCAATCGGTCATCCCGGCCATGCCCGCCGCGCGCAGGAAGGGATATAGCAGACCTTCTTTTTCCATCTGACCGGCGTGCCAGATGTCCACGTAATGAACATCCGCATGGGCGCTGCCTTGCTTGATGAGCGCAGCGTAACCGGCCAGGGATTCACGGGGCAGAAACGACGGATGAGTATAGCCCCAACCGGAGGTAGCGGCGAAGAAGTAATCATTGGTGGTCATGGTGGCGTAATAATACGACATGAGACCGGGATGAGTTTTGACCAGCAGCGGATCGATGCCCCAATTAATAGGAATACTGCCACGCTCGGGCTGAATCCATGAGGCGCCGCACATGAGACTGTTGGCGGCTTTGAGACTGTCGCCTTCGTTCACCATGAACGCGACATACACTTTATTTTCCACGCGCACGTCGGCGGATTGAAGGTGATGCTTTTGAGCGAAAGCAGGCTGGGCTGAGGGCAGCCGGGCGAAGAACGAATTGTTTGGCACGCCGGAACAAATGCCTACGAGCCGGTGTCGATTGAGGGTACGAATGAATTGTTCTTCATCCGGGCGGCCCCAGCCGAATACCGGGCTGAAGGGTTCAATTCGCGATAGAATGGTATCGAGCAAGGATTTATCGGGTGGATTGCGGGTTAGTTTGGCAGAGCCGCGGTTTTCAAGCGCGCCGTGATCAAGATCGTAAACAAACCAGCGGTTTTGAACGGCTTGATCGAGGTCGATGAGCGTGTCGTGCTCGCTGAGATTGTAAGTCCGGTCGCGCGAGATGAGGCCGTTTTTTCGGCAACGCGGGAGCAAATGTTCCAGCGCCCAACGATGCGCTTCTAAACGTTTATCCTGGGTGGCGTCGAAGGCGTTTCGGATGGAAAGATAGTCGAGAATTACCGGTAGATGGATGCCACTGGCCTCCAGATTTTCCTTCAGCTTGGACGTAACGGGCAGGGCGTCTTCGAGTCCCGCAGCGGTGGCGGCCACACAACAATCGTCGCGCAGGTTGTCATAGAGGATATAGCCGTGAATGCGTGGGCCGATTTTTTGGATCAATTCGGGCAGCGTGACGGATTGAAACGTCAGGTTCTGGTTCCGGGTTAGATAATCAATCCAATAATCTTCCACGAACGGATACTTGAGTTCAAACGCCGCGGCCGTTTCTGGCTTCCATAGCGGCCCGCCGTCGGCGCGTGGCAAGTGATAGTCAATTCGCATCCAGCGCGAGGCAGCGCCAAATTTGAGGAACACCTGAAGTTGATCGCGATTGGCCAGACCTTGAAGGGCGCAGGCGGCGGCGCGTTCCGGCAGGGTAAGTTTCTCGACGTCCAGGAGCCAGATGGTTGATGGACTGATTTTTTGTGTCCGGAGAACCGTGGTTTCGGCAGCGTGCAGAAAGGCTGATAAGATTGTCAGGCAAAACAGGGATAAGCGGACGGCAGACTTTATGGTGCAGACGGAAATGGCGGGTGGTTTGGGCATGGAACCTTAAGACGAAGCCTACGCTGGTGTAAAAGTGATTGTCAAGGGAGCGGGACATCGAACACGGTCGATAAGAATTTTAATGGGCCTGAAAATATGGGAGCGCCGCCTAAAGGCGGAACTACTAACCTGGTCATGCAAACGGGCTTGCCAAGCGGGTGGGGGTGAGGCCAACTAGGAGAAACACACGGCCAGATTTTATTGAGGCAAAATTCGCCATGAAAAAAATTGTGAAAGCACCCGGTAAAAGCTCCAAATCCAACAGTCCGTCACGACGGACGTTTATCAAATCGATGGCGGCGGCTGGCGCAGGGGTGGCGCTGGGCATGCCGCGTTCGTTGAAGGCAGCGGAGTCAACGGGGGGCAAAATTAAATTGGGCTTTGATAATTTTTCCATTCGCGCGATGGGCTGGAAAGCGCCGGAGTTGCTGGATTATGCCGCGGCCCAAAAGGTGGACGTGTTGTTGATGTCTGATCTCGATGTTTACGATAATTTCACGGAACCGTATTTGAAGGAGATTAAGACGAAGGCCGATGGTCTGGGAATTCAGATTCACGCGGGAAGCTGGAGCATTTGTCCGACTTCAAAGGTGTTTAAAAATAAATGGGGCACGGCTGAGGAACATTTGCGCCTGCTGATTCGCGTGGCGAAGCTGGTGGGGTCACCGGTGGCGCGATGCGTGTTGGGCATGGCACAGGACCGATTGACGGAAGGGGGCATCGAGGCGCGCATGGCGGATACGGTGAAGGTATTGAAAGCCTGCCGCAGTGAGGCGATGGATGCGGGCATTAAAATTGCGGTGGAAAATCACGCGGGTGACATGCAGTCGTGGGAACTCGTGACGTTGATCGAAGCGGCGGGCAAAGAATATGTGGGCGCGACGATGGACGCGGGCAACGCGACATGGACGCTGGAAGATCCGCTGGCGAGTTTGGAGCAGCTCGGGCCGTACGCAGTGAGCGGAGGCATCCGGGATTCCGCAATTTGGGAAACGGCGGATGGCGCGACGGTGCAGTGGACGGCGTTGGGGGATGGCAATGTGGATTTTAAGGCGTATGTAAAACGATTCGCGGAACTGGCGCCGAATTGTCCGTTTGTGATGGAGATTATTGCGGGTTTTCCGCGCGAATTTACGTATCTCAAGGAGGGTTTCTGGAAGCCATATCCGAAGGCGCGGGCACAGGATTTTGCGCGTTTTCTGGCCCTGGCGAAAAAGGGCAAAGCGATTGAATCGTTCAAAGTGCCACCAGGAGTGGATAAACGCCCGGCCGAACAAGCATTTCAAAAGGCGCAGCTTGAGCGGAGCATCAAGTATGCGAAGGAAGTGCTGGGGCTTGGTGTGAAGGCGTAGGTGCGTTTGGTTTATGGGACAGAAAATTTTCACGCACACGCATCGGGTGACGTTCGCGGAATGCACGGTGGGCAACCACGTTTATTACGCGCGGTATCTGGATATACTGGAGGAGGCACGGGGTGAATTTCTGCGCACATTGGGCATGCCTTATCTGGAAATGCAGCAGCAGGGGACGCATTTTCCAGTGATTGAAGTGCAGGTGAAATACAAAGGGGCCGCACGCTATGATGATGTGCTGACGGTAGAAGTGCAGGTGCTGGAAGTGCGCGGCGTGCGGATGAAGTTGGGGTATCGGGTGACCAGCCAGACGAGCAAACCGATTTTAGAGGGAACGGTGACGCATGCGTGCACGGATGCGGTGGAAACATTGAAGCGGATTCCGGAAGTGGTGGAGGGGATGTTGCGCGACTATGTGGTGAAATCCTAAGGGGTGTTTTTAACCGCAGATTCACGCGGATAGACGCAGATGGGGAAGGCGGAGGGGAGGTTAAATGACGAATTTCCGAATGACTAAATCCGAAAAAAATTTGAAACTCGAAAGAGAGACACGAATTGCACGGATGGGCACGATTTTTTTGAGGAGAGGTAAATCAGGGGACGCGCACAGCGCGGTAGAAGACTTTTGGAGCATCCTGAGAAAATAAGCTAAAGGTGGCCAACCCAGAGAAGGTGTCATTGAATAAGGGAACCCAGTCAGTGAGGTTGGTTGAATATTGGATTTGAAAATTCACTTCAAAATCAGAATACGTGGTCAGATTTTGATTTCCGGAATAACCAAATGACGGAAGAGTCAGCCAAATCTCATTTAAGGCGACGTAGGCCATTGAACTCATGACAGTGGTTGTGTCGTCAGTGGCGGTGACCCAGTAATAACCGCGAGCAGAGGGAAATTGAGAGGAATCGATTGTCAGGCAGGCGTTG
>JBEHZA010000346.1:0-5718 GCA_048497895.1 Verrucomicrobiota bacterium | reverse complement strand
ACATGTGCGTGAGCATCATCACGCTGCCGTCGTTGCTGGAGCGGGCATGGCTGGGCATGGGGCCGGCGCATTATGATTACCGGTTCCCGGCGTATCGTCCGGCAGAACTGCAATATGCTCCTCAATTCGCCCACAATGATTACCTGAATACGCTGGTGGACTGGGGGCTGGTGGGAGCATTATTGGTGACCAGCGCTTTCGGACTTTTTTACGGTTACTCCATTAAAACATGGCATGCGCTTCACCGCTCGGAAAATGAACTGCAACAACGGCGCAGTAACCGGTCGGCCCTGGTTTTAGGGACTGCTATTGGGGTCGCGGCCCTGCTGATTCATTCCTTCACCGATTTCAATATGCACGTGCCAGCGAATGCAATCCTGCTGACGGTGTTGTTGGGATTAGGCACGGGGCACTACCGTTTTGCCACTAACCGTTGGTGGGTTTCCCAGGCCATGTTGGCACGGGCCATCGTGATCGTTATTACGGCCACGGGGCTGGGTTATCTCGGGGCTCAAACCGTGCAGCGCGGCAAGGAAATCGCTGCCTGGCAACAAATTGATCAGGAAAAGCCGTTAACACCCGGTCAGTTAGCCAAACTCAAGGTAGCTTATGAACTGAACCCGACGAATTGGCATATTGCGTGGGAGATCGGGGAATATTACCGGGCTTTCAGTTGGGCGGGTAGAAGTGACTATGTGGCGCAAGCCAAAGAGGCAATCCATTGGTATGAATTGAGCACGAAGGTCAATCCTTACGATGTGAACACGCATTTGCACCACGCGATGTGTCTGGACTGGATTGGCGAACACACGGAGGCGGAGAAGGAGTTTGAAAAAGCCCGCAAGCTCGACCCGAACGGGGTTTATACGGTGGCGTTGTTGGGCTGGCATCGTATTCAAGTGGACGATTACGCGGGGGCCAAGCCGTTATTTGAGCGGTCCATGAATTTGAAATGGCAGGATAACACCATTGCCTCCAGCTACCTGGACATCATCAACCGGCGGTTACAAGAACGACAAACGCAACCGGACAAAAACTGAATCAGGTGCAAGGGGGTCGGCCAATTAGCACCTCAGCTTCAGATTGGCCGAAGTTAGCCGGTAATGAAGGGGATTTTAAAACATTCACAACACACTCAACCAAAGCCTTTTATAGCAGAAAATACATCCCGAAGTAAATTCCCTGCAACGTTGAATGAAACCGGAATAATTCATTGACTTTGAACGCGTTTTCGGTTATCGATTTAGCTAGGTAAGCAGATTACTAATTACAGAAGACATAATCCGTATGAAATCTACAGGCAAATTTTCTCAGTTGATCACTGGCGCACTCGCGCTGATGGTCGCCGCTGTTACCACTCAAGCCGCCTCCAATAATCAGACGATTACCGGCAGCGCCGAAGTGGTTTCGGTTAAAGGCAATGTTACTTTTACTGAAAAAGGCGGCAAGACTCTCCCTTTGATTAAGGGCATCAGCCTTAAGCCGGGTGCCACCATTATCACTGGAGCCAATTCAACGGTGCAACTGGACCTCGGTGAAAACGGTCAGGAACTCGTCATTCAGCCCGATTCCACACTCTCGATCGAGAAGTTGGATTTAAACAAAAACGGAGCTGACACCACGGCTGACACGTTGCTGAACTTGCAAAAAGGTGGCGCAACCGGGAACGTGAAAAAAATCTCGGCTGCTTCACAATTCAACGTGAAATATGCCAAAGGCGTGGCTGGTATTCGCGGCACGGGCTGGGGAATTATCGGTAATACTGTTTTCTGCAAAGAAGGCACCGTCCAAGTAACTTTTGTAATCAACGGTGTTGCTTCAACGGTAACTCTTCAACCCGGGCAAAAAGCTTCGCCGCCGCTCACTCCGGGTGGACCGGTCGTAGTAGGTACCGCCTCCAAAGAAGAGATGGCTTCCGTTCCTACAGCTCCGGCAGGTTCGGGGCCAACGACAACGTCGGTGGGCAACAATACTGTCATTACGGTTAATCCTTCTCCGACTACTGGCCAATCCGGTCAGACTGGCCAGCCGCACGATAGCTAAACAGTATACCTTTTTCAAAACCCCAGAGCAGCCTTGAGTTGCTCTGGGGTTTTTGTTTAGTGTGATGGCGGTGAAGCTAAATCCATCGAAACAGGTTCCCGTTCTCATCGCCGCGAGTGTCCTGATCCTGATCGGTTTCCTCCATTTTGCCCCCCATTTCTGGCCCAATTTTGACCTCTTCCAACGGGTTGAATGGATCACTTACGATTGGCGCGTCCGGGAAGCCGCCACCTTTGATCCAGCCAAGCCCAATAACCTGGGACTGGTCTTTGTCAGTGATGATAGTATCAGCGCCATAGCCGATGGGACGCTGGGTTTTCAATACGGTCTCTATTGGCCACGCCACATTTACGGACGGGTAGTGAGGGAACTGCATGCGCAGGGCGCCAAGGCGATTGGCTTTGACGTACTGTTTGGCGGCTTGCGACCTGATCACCAACCAACCACGCTGCCGGATAAACGGGAGATCGGTTCCGATGAATTCTTTGCATATCAAATCCGCCGTTCTCAGAATGTTCTGCTGGCGGCCTCCCGCGGAGTAATCCCCCCTTCCCTGTTCAAAACGAACGCCTTCGCACTTGGCCACATTGATGCCGATTCCGATCAGGACGCGATGCTCCGCCGGGCAAAAGCCTTTCGGGATTACCGCGACTGGCATGAATTGATCCGTCAATTCGCCAGTGCGAACGGAGCAAATCTGGATAGCGCGAAAGTGGAACAAAACTCTCTCACCTTCCAGTTATCCGATGGAAAACCATTCATCATCAAGCTGGATAACCAACAGCGTTTCGATCTCTACACGATCATCGACAAACCATCGAGTAACGCACCGCCGTTGCTGGAACCGGCTTACGTAGACCGCCGGATCTGGCATATGGGAATCACTTTGGCCGCCGTGGAATTGGGGATCGATCTGAGCAAGGCGAAAATCGACCTGGAACATGGCTTGATCACACTCACCGGCAAGCAGGGAGTGGAACGGCAGATTCCGGTGGATCACGAGGGTTATATGTTCATTGACTGGAGCATCCCCATCGATAGCCCTACCCTGACCCGCCAAAGTCTGGAGGGATTGGTCGAGCAGGATAATCACCGGACAACGGGTGAGACGGCGGGCATTACGAATTTGTGGAAAGACAAACTGGTCATCATTGGGTCCACGGCCAGTGGAAATGACTTGTCTGACATCGGTCCCACTCCGCTGGAAAAGCGGACGTTCCTAATTGGCAAACACTGGAACGTAGCCAATTCCATTCTGCGAAACCGTTTCATCACCCGGAGTTCTGCGGGCATGGAGGTGGTCCTGCTTTTGTTAATGGTGGCCGCTTCCTTTTGGATAACCGTAAAACTGCATGTCCCCTGGTCTTCAGTAGCGGTAGTCATCGTGGGAATAGCCTACGTGGGAATAGCCACATGGGTATTCGTCGAATACCGGTATTGGGTGCCGATTATCATACCAGCTTGCGGGGCGTTGGGATTGACCCATGTTTCCCTGGTCACCTATCAGGTGATTTTCGAGAAAAAGGAGAAACGCAAAGTAAAAGACGTGTTCAACAAACTCGTTTCTCCCAACGTCGTCCACGAGTTGCTGCAAGCCGAGAAACTCAACCTTGGCGGCAGCCGCCGGAACATCACAGTTTTCTTCGCAGACGTGCGTGGCTTCACGCTGATGACGGATAAAAATCAAGCCGATGCCGAAGCCTACGTGCGCGAACATAAATTGACCGGCGCGGAAGCGGAAGCTCACTACGATCAAAGCGCGCAAGAGACACTCGAAACGGTCAATACCTACCTCGCCACCATCGCCGATCAGATTAAAAAACACGGCGGCACATTGGATAAATATATTGGCGATTGCGTCATGGCTTTCTGGGGCGCGCCCACGGCCAATGTCAAACACGCCTCGGATTGCGTCCGCTCCGCGATGGATGCCCAACGCGCCATGTACGCACTGAATCAAGAACGTGACCAGGAGAACAAACGGCGGCAGGTGGAAAATGTCGAACGCGCAGCCAAAGGTCTGCCACCTTTAACCACCTTGCCTCTGCTTGCTTTGGGAACCGGAATTAACACGGGCGTTTGCATTGTCGGTTTGATGGGATCGGATGCTCATATTCTCAATTTCACGGTGTTCGGACGGGAAGTAAATCTGGCCAGCCGTTTGGAAGGGGTTTCCGGACGGGGCCGTATCATCATCGGTGACGCCACGTATAAAGAACTGCTCGCACACGATCCGGAATTGGCGTCCACCTGTGTTGCCCTGCCTCCAGTACTGGTCAAAGGCATCGCCCAAGCGGTCGCCATTTACGAAGTCCCCTGGCGCACGGATGGCGGTACGGAGTTTCAAGCAGCCGCCAAAGAAGCGCCTCCGGGCGACAGCAAGAAAGAAGACCCCGCGAAGCAGGCTTGAGTTCCCGTCCTTTTTGATGGGAATTTACGCTGGGACAATTACACTCAGACCATGCGAACGGTTATTTATCCAGGGAGTTTCGATCCATTAACCAACGGACACCTGGACGTCATTCAACGAGCGGCGAAAATGTTTGACCGGGTCATCGTGGCCGTCGCTACCAACGAAAGCAAACGTCCGTTGTTCACCCTGGAAGAACGTCAAAACCTCGTCACTCAATCCGTGATTGGTTTAAAGAATATCGAGGTGAGCACTTTCTCAGGATTGCTCGTGGAGTATGCAGAGAAGCAAGGCGCTTGTGCAATTGTGCGCGGATTGCGCGCCGTCTCTGATTTTGAATTTGAATTTCAATTGGCGTTAATGAACCGGAAACTCAATGAACGGGTGGAAACCATTTTCATGATGCCCAAGGATACTTACACGTTCTTGAGTTCACGGATGGTAAAGGAAATTGCCCGTTTGGGTGGAAATGTCAGCGAATTCGTTCCGGGCCCGATCCAGACGGCCTTGACGGCCAAACTTGCAAAATCATGCGAGTAACCGCATGGTAGAGGGGCTATGGCATTGCTCATCAATTTACGTCACGTTCAGGAGAAAAACCTGGTTTTAAAGGGTGAACTCACCGCTGAAGAACTGGAAATCGAGAACTTTGATGAGTTAATCAAGACTCCGATACCGTTAAAGTATGACTTGGAAGCGCAATTAATGGATGATGGAATCTTGATCCAAGGGCGTTTGGAGTTGGCCTTGCAATGTGAGTGCGCCCGTTGCCTGAAGGCGTTTGAGCAGGTTATCGAGGTGGAAGATTGGGCCTGCCATCTGGCGTTGAGCGGGGAGGAAAAGGCCATTGTGGTAAACGATTGCGTTGACTTGACGCCCTATATACGCGAAGATATTCTCTTGTCGTTTCCACAACATCCGTTGTGTGAAGCGGATTGCAGCGGTTTGCCGAAAGCGCCGTTGAATGTGAAACCGAGAAATAGCGGCGCAGGTCAGAGTGAAGAAACTTCATCTGCCTGGGCCGAATTGAACAAGCTGAAGTTGGAAAGATAAAGATATGGGCGTTCCCAAGCGTAAACCGTCAAAGAGTCGTCAACGTATGCGTCGCGCTTACAACAGCGTGTTGACGCTGCCTCAATTGAGCACCTGCCCGCAGTGTGCTGCCCCGTATGTCCCGCACCGGGTGTGTCCGGCTTGCGGTTTCTACAAGGGCCGTCAGGTTCTGAATGTAGAAGCGTTGGCGTAAGCAGATTTTGAGAGCGCCG
>JBEHZA010000345.1:0-5733 GCA_048497895.1 Verrucomicrobiota bacterium | reverse complement strand
GAACAGTTTTGATTGTTTCACATTGCTGCGACCGGGGACGGTCGCTGTCCGGAGGCACCTACGCTTCACACCCCGATTTAAGTTTTAACCATTTCCATATTAAAAATTATGTCCTGCTGTAACACCTCGAACTCACGCCCGCAAAATCACGATCTCACGAAGCGCATCCACGCGGAAGACAAGCGGCTGCTTAATTGCAAAGCGGTCGATGTCAATCAACTCATGCCGCTGAAATACAAGTGGGCATGGGAACATTACCTCAACGGCTGCGCGAACAACTGGCTGCCCTCAGAAGTTCCGATGCAACGAGATGTGGAACTCTGGAAATCCAACCGCCTCACACCAGACGAACGTCAAGTCATCCTGCGCAATCTCGGCTTTTTCAGCACCGCCGAAAGCCTCGTGGGCAACAATATTGTCCTCGCGATCTTCAAACACATCACAAATCCCGAAGCGCGCCAATACCTCCTGCGGCAGTCATTCGAGGAGGCCGTGCATACCCACACGTTTCATTACATCGTGGAATCGCTCTCACTCGATCAGCGCGAGATTTTCAATATGTATCACGAGGTGAATTCCATTCACGACAAGGACGCGTTTGAAATGACCCTCACCGAAGACATCCTGCGCCCTGATTTCAACACGGAAACGCCGGAAGGCATTCAGAAATTTCTCAAGAACCTCGTCGGCTTTTACGTCATCATGGAAGGAATTTTCTTCTACAGCGGCTTCGTGATGATTCTGTCGTTCCACCGGCAAAACCGGATGACCGGCATTGGCGAACAGTTTCAATACATTTTGCGCGATGAAACGATTCACCTGAACTTCGGCATCGATCTGATCAACACGATCAAAGAAGAAAATCCCGGCGTGTGGACGGAACCTTTTCAAGCGGAACTGGTGCAACTCATCGAACAGGCCGTGGAATTGGAAATCGCCTACGCGCAAGATTGTCTGCCGCGCGGCATCCTGGGATTAAACGCCGGTTTATTCCGTGAATACGTCCAGCACATTGCGGATCGCCGCCTCGAACGCATCGGCATCAAAGCCAAGTACGGCTCGAAGAATCCGTTTCCGTGGATGAGCGAGACAATTGATCTGGGCAAAGAGAAAAACTTCTTCGAAACGCGGGTGACGGAATATCAAACGGGCGGCGGCTTAACGTGGTAAACTGATCCGCGTGTGCCGCTTAAATCGGTCATCCGTCGTAAATGATTGATCGGTAGCGCGGACAACAAAACGCGGACTCGGCGGTCCACGCTCTGGGGTAACGACAAACGAAAAAGCCGCTCCGGTGACCCGGAGCGGCTTTAAAATTTCACCTTTTCAGGTGAAGTGAATTACTTCTTCTTCGCAGTCGCTTTCGCGCGGGCTTCTTCCAACGCGGCTTGAGCAGCAGCGAGGCGCGCGACGGGCACGCGGAACGGCGAGCAACTGACATAGGTCAGGCCGATCTTATGGCAGAACTTGACGGAATCAGGATCGCCACCGTGTTCACCGCAAATACCGAGCTTGATGCCAGGCCGGGTCTTGTTGCCCTTCTCAATTGCAATCTGCATGAGCTGGCCAACACCGGTCTGGTCCACCGTGGCAAACGGATTCTTCTTCACGATTTCCAATTCCGCATAACCCGGCAGGAAGGAACCGGAATCGTCACGGCTCATGCCCAGCGTGGTCTGCGTGAGATCGTTCGTGCCGAAGCTGAAGAATTCAGCCGTCTGCGCGATTTCGTCCGCAGTCAGAGCGCCGCGCGGCACTTCAATCATCGTGCCGACGCTGTAGCTCAGCTTGATCTTTTTCTCGGCCTGCACTTGCTTGGCCACGTCGTGAACAATCGCCACCTGCAAGTCGAGTTCCTTCTTGAAGCCGACGAGCGGGATCATGATTTCCGGTTTGCACTTGATGCCCTTCTTGGTCGCATCGGCCGCCGCTTCAAACACAGCGCGGGCCTGCATGGCGGTGATTTCCGGATATTTGATGCCGAGACGGCAGCCACGGAAACCAAGCATGGGGTTGAACTCGTGCAGTTCGTGCACGCGGTTCATGATCTTCTCCACGGGGATGCCAAGTTTGTTGGCGAGATCCAACTGCTGCTCTTTGGCATGCGGCAGGAACTCGTGCAACGGCGGATCGAGGAAACGGATAGTGGCCGGGAAACCCTTCAGTTCTTTGAAGATACCGAAGAAGTCTTCGCGTTGATACGGCAGCAACTTCGCGAGCGCCGTTTGACGGGCCGCGAGCGTGTCCGCAAGAATCATTTCGCGCATCGCATCAATGCGATTGCCTTCGAAGAACATATGTTCCGTGCGGGTCAAGCCGATGCCAGTGGCGCCGAACGCCAGAGCGTTGGCCGTCTGTTCCGGATTGTCCGCATTCGTGCGCACTTGCAAGCGGGTCGCCTTAGCGCACCATTTCATTAATTGCGCGAAGTTCTTGAACTTCTCGGTAGCCTGAGCGGCTTTGTCGTTGTTGATCAAGCCAGCGATGATTTCGGACGGCGCGGTTTTAATCTTGCCGCCGTAAACGAGGCCGGAAGTGCCGTCGATGGAGAGGAAGTCGCCTTCATTGAAGGTCTTTCCGTCCACCGTCACGGTCTTCTTGTCGTAATCCACCTGGAGGGCCGCTGCACCGCAGACGCAGACTTTGCCCATTTGACGGGCGACGAGTGCCGCGTGCGAACTGACGCCACCACGAGCCGTGAGGATGCCTTCCGCTGCGATCATGCCGCGCAGATCTTCGGGCGACGTTTCCACGCGCACGAGGAGAACTTTTTCACCCTTGTCGGCCGCCTGCACCGCGCGTTCGGCATTGAAATAAACCTGACCGGTAGCCGCACCAGGGCCCGCCGGCAAACCGGTGGCGATGGCTTTGGCTTTCTTCACTTCGGAGAGATCGAAGATCGGGGCCAGCAATTGTTCGAGCTGATCCGCTGGGTTCCGCAGGATGGCGGTTTCCCATGTGATGAGCTTCTCTTTAACCATGTCCATGGAGAACTTCAACGCGGCAGCAGCAGTGCGTTTGCCGTTGCGCGTCTGGAGCATGAACAGTTTGCCTTCCTGAATCGTAAATTCGATGTCCTGCACGTCTTTGAAATGCTTTTCCAGCGTCTTGCGAACGCTGAGCAATTCCGCGTAGGACTTGGGCATGACGTCCTTGAGCTTGAGCACCGGTTCCGGCGTGCGCACACCGGCGACTACGTCTTCGCCTTGGGCGTTGACGAGGAATTCGCCGTAGAATTCGTTGATCCCGTTGGCCGGGTTGCGGGTGAAGGCCACCCCGGAGCCGGAGGTGTCACCGGTATTACCGAACACCATGGCCTGTACGTTCACGGCCGTTCCCCATTCCGTCGGAATGTTGTATTTGCGGCGGTAAACAATCGCGCGATCGTTCATCCAGGAACCGAACACTGCGCCGGCAGCGCCGCGCAATTGGTCCCACGGACTATTCGGAAACACCTTGCCGGTGCGTTCCTTCACGAGCGCTTTGAAGCGTTTGACGAGTTCCTGCTGATCTTCCGCGGTGAGCTTTGAATCTTCGATATCGTCGTGATACTTCTCGTGCTTGAAGGTGTGGATGACCGTTTCAAACGGTTCATGATCTTCCCCTTCGCGCTTCTGCACGCCGAGCACCACGTCACCATACATCTGAATGAAGCGGCGGTAGCAATCCCAGGCGAAACGTTCGTTGCCCGTGGCCTTGACGAGGGACAACACGGTTTCGTCATTCAAGCCCAAGTTCAAAATCGTATCCATCATGCCGGGCATGGAATCACGCGCACCGGAACGAACGGCGACCAACAGCGGGAAGCCTTTGGAATCACCGAACTTATAGCCCATGATCTTTTCCATGTTGGCAATGCCGGCTTCCATCTGAGCCTGCAATTCCTTGGGATAAGTCCGCTTGTGGGCGTAGTAATAGGTGCAAACTTCGGTGGTGATGGTAAACCCTGGAGGCACCGGCAGACCGATGCGGGTCATTTCGGCGAGGTTCGCGCCTTTGCCGCCCAGAAGGGGTTTCATCGAACCGTCACCATCGGCTTTTTTATTGCCCCAGGTGTAAACGTATTTCACTGCTTTTGCTGATTTGGCCATAACTCAGTAGTCGTACAATTAGTTGGTTCCGTCGGTAAAAATCCACAGAAACGAGCCGCGAGACTAACAAAGGTCAAGAGGGTGTCAACGGCTGAATTGCAGGAAAACACCGCTCCCGCCAGCCGGTTTACTGGAAGAGTTCTTTGCCGACATTGAGCAGGAGGCGGCCGGACATCCGGACATTCATCACCCGCCGCCAAAAACCCATCGGCGGGAAATACCAGCGGAAGATATCCAGTTCCCGCTCCAATTCCCCCAGGCTCGTGGTGGTGGCAGCGTGCTTGATCAATTCAAAATCCGGCTTGAAAACGGCGGAATCAAAAATGCGGATTACGGGCGCCACATATACCGCATGGGAATACAGGCATTTCTGGAACAGCTTCTCTTCAAATTGTTCCGGCCGGCAGCCAGTGCGTTCACAGAAGATTTGCCGGAAACTCCGACTCTCCGTCGGGCTCTGCTCTTTGGGTTCGTACGACACAATAAGGTACTGCTTTACTGCTAATGGCTGTGCTTTTTTGATGGTGCCCTGAAAAAACCGGCATGCGCCGGCTTTCGACGTCACCACAACGTCAAGCCGGACCGGGACGAAGATAGTAAGTAAAACCCGCTTTGACAATCACTGGTTCTATTGTCCAAGCATTTCCGCTATCGAAAACACACTAATCCGGATATTCACACTGGCTACTGAGGCGCCACTACGCTTGCCGACAAAGCTTCCGAGGTCTCCTTCGTTTTTCCCCTTTAAACAGCGTAAAAAAGCCTCCTTTTCCGGTCATTCCGAAAGCACGCAGCAAACACTCGTTAATCAGAGTCATTCAAATCTACATAACACATTGTTTCCGTATAGGTTGCATTTTTACTTTTTCTTTATGTCCAAGCGCTTTATTTTGATTACCCAAAAGCCAATGGAGCGACGCATATTGCTTCCATGAAAGGCAAACAATTTTCATCGGGTTCAAACCAGCAAAACGTGAGCTGGGCTCGCAAAGAAATCCTTGGGCCGGTTGATTTCCGCTCCGACTCGGTCACGACGGTAAAACCTGCTGCCCTAAAAGCGGTCAGGAGCGCCTCATGTCCAATACTGGTTTTGAAGGAAACAGATTCCACGACCATTGCACTCAACCCTCAGCCCATCAACTTATGACTGACTTGATCTTTATCCTGGCGATCACTGCGTTCTTCACCGCCAGTGAACTTTATGTCCGCTTCTGCGGCAAACTTTAGGAAAACGTTATGGAAAATCTCATTGTGGGCGTCATTGCCCTGCTGCTGTTCGCTTATTTATTCGTTGCGATGGTTTACCCGGAAAAATTTTAAGCTGTTATGAAACCTTCTGATTGGCTGCAACTTGTTGCCTACGTCTTCGCGCTATTATGTATCACCAAGCCGATGGGGCTTTATCTGACGCACGTGCTCGACGCAAATGGGCGCACCTGGCTGGACCCGATCGTCAAACCACTTGAACGCTTCACCTACCGGATCATGGGCGTGCGCCCAGACGTGGAACATGACTGGAAGCAATACACCTTCTGCATGCTGCTGTTCAGCCTGGTGAGTTGCTTGTTCACTTACGCAATCCTGCGCCTGCAACAAGTGTTGCCGCTGAATCCGCAAGGCTTGCCCGGCTTGAGCCCCGATC
>JBEHZA010000344.1:0-5752 GCA_048497895.1 Verrucomicrobiota bacterium | reverse complement strand
CGTAGTTGCCCGCCGCGCGCAACGCCTCGGCGATTGATTGCTCCTCGATGTTCATGTGAAACAAATCATTCAGGAGCTTCACATTGTCCGTCCGTAATGATTTGAGCAATTCCACGGAATCGGCCACACGATTGAGCAGGTTGGTCTCGTAGCGATTGAGCGGTTCATAGAGCAGGGGAACGTAATATTTACGCGCGCGTTCACCCAGCTCTTCGAGCGCTTCCGCCAGCCAGCTCAACGCCTGCTCGCGGGTCACGCCGTTTTCCCAGCGCCCCTGCATGGAACCGATAATCGCCGAAGCGCCAAATTCACCGGCGCAATCGATCACTTCACCAATGAATTGCCGGGCGCGCTGACGAATGCCCGCATCCGCATGCGTCAGTTGCAGTTTTTGAATCACCCAGCCCGCGCCCGTGCCCATGGCCGCGAGCTTCAGCCCATGTTGCGCGAGCAATTGTTTCAGTTCCGCGCGATTAATCGCGGCGGGCGAAGGCGGAAAAATTTCGATCGCATCAAAACCCAACTCGGCAGCCCGGGCACACGCGCCCGGCAGATCTTCCCAGAAAACGAACGGACCGCCTTTGGCTTCCGGCACCAGCGAAATAGTAACGCACGATTGAATCATATTAGACCGAGACAAGGATCATGTTGCCGTAAGCAGTGGTATCGCCAGTGCGGATCAGGCCAATCGCGTGCGGCACGCGTTTCTTGAAATCAAGATGCGGTTCAAAGGTCATTTTCACGCCGCGACACGCGCGCTTGAAGGTGCCTTGAGTCTTGCGGTCGTTACAGTCCTTGAATTCCTGTGCCATGAAGATTTCGCCGGTTTTGAAATTGGGCAGCACCGCGTCGAGCACTTGAATAATCGTGGGGATCCCGCGCACGAGCGTCAGATCGACCGTTTCAATTTCCGGCCAGTAAGGAAACGCGGCGTCTGCGATAACCAGCATATTCGTGTGGCGCACACGGCAAAGTAACGAATTCAGGTCCGGGTTAAGAATGCCTTGAATGAGCATAGATCAGTTTCGATTTTTGCGAAGGCTAGGGGCTAACGAATCTTTCTGTCAAGCGGCCGAAATGATTGAATTTTGACCATAGCTCCGGACACCGATCGTCCCCGGTCGCAGTAATGTCTGTCTGGCGAGTGTGTTTGAGATGTTGGATACCTTTTGGCTGGGTCACCTTGCTGCTTCAGGGGACGGTTGCTGTCCGGGCGGTTTCGCTCAAGTCGATACGCCCAGCCAGCCGCGGGTCATCTGGAAATCGGTGTTGCCTTGCGCGAAGAGTTTCGGCACGTATTCGCGGGAGGCAACGCGCAGAACGAGGGGTAATAATTGCGCGAAGACCTCGTTGGCGCTGTGAGTCGCATTTAAGGTGAAATCGGTGTCTTCCAGCTTTGCATCCACGCCGACTTGCAGTTGCGGAACCATGGGATGAGCTTGCAGAACTTTATCGCCGACGAAAGTGAGGATAACCTCGACGCCCGTGGCGCCCAGACCGGTGAGCGTTTCCACCTGATGATCAGTGGGCGTTTCCATTACGTGCAAACCGCGTTTCAAGATCGCTTCGCCATAGGACACGCTGGGTTCGAGTGGCGCGTTCGCCTGTAGTTCTTTCGTGAAGACACTATTGGTCAACAAAGTGGAATTTTGCGCGATGACGACGATGCCGCCTGCCAAAGCAATCGCGCGCACGATCTGTGCCGTCGCGATTGCTACGGGATCGGGAACGGGAACGGCCGCAGTCAGGCCAAGTCGTAGATGTTTAAGGCCCGTTTCCCGAAGCGCATTTTCCGGGTCTTTCGCGAGGGATTGATGAAACCAGTCCACGACTTTATGAGTCACCTTTTCGAGGCCGCCATCCAATTGAATACTGGCAAAGCCGAACCGCTGGCCATCCACCCCATGTTCGTTGAGGAAATTGCGCATGGCGTCGTTGTGCGTTTTTTCACAGCCATGTTCGAGCAGCAGGCCGCGTTTCACAAACGGGTGGCACAGGTAGCCAATCATCGTGCGCTGCAATAATTCCTGCGCTTGATCGCCGGACACACCACAGCCTTCTGTGTGGGGCAGGGCCACGTAACGGCTCACGCCGTGACGCGCGGTGGAACCGCCCATTTGCAATTCACCGTTCAATTTATCCGCGATTTGCCGGCCGATCTGGCCCGCGCACAGGCTGGTGGGAACGATGAGGCCGACTTGGTCGGTGACGAAATCGTTCGGCGTTTGATACGCGTTAAAATGAAATTGCTCTGCCGCCAGTGACGGTGGGCCCTTTTGCAACGCAATTGGTTCACCTCGCGGCGCGGGTTGCTGGCGATAAAACTCCAGTTTGCTCGCATCTTTCTGCCGCCATTCGCGCCAGATTTGCACCTGTGAATGACCCGCTTTTTCGCCTATGCTCTTTTGACCGGAAGCAATTTTGACCGTGTAATCGACCGCATCGTCACCGAGCACTTCCATCGGTGTAGCTTCCAGGTAGCGCCCGGCATTGATGTCCATTTCGTTCGACAACAATTCAAAGCGTCCGCTATTCGTCATGATTTTGATCGTCGGCACATACGGATGATTCGTGATGGAACCATTGCCCGTGGTGAAGACGATCAGGTTGCAACCCGCCGCGACTTGCCCCGCGATACTTTCGAGATCGTTGCCGGGGCTATCCATGAAATAGAAACCGGGCTGGAGCATGCGTTCGCCGTATTCAATGACGTAATCCAGCCGCACGTCCGGGTCTTTCTTACGGGCTGCGCCGATTGATTTGATGGCGATGTTGTAAAGGCCGCGGAAGATATTGCCGCCACTCGGATTCGATTGCGCACTCATACCGTGCCAGCCGACCAACGTTTCAAAGCGGTTCAGCGTGCGCAAAAAAGCGCGGGCTGTCTCCAGGTCCCGGACCTTGGCAAGCACGTAAGGCTCCGCGCCAATCAATTCATCCGTCTCGGCCAGATTGGCGCTGCCACCGTAACGAACGACTTCGCGCGTAATCCAGCCCGCCAGCGGGTTGCCGGAAACGCCGGAGAAAGCATCCGATCCGCCACATTGTAAACCGATCTTCAAATGTTCCAGCGATTGCGGCGTGCGCGTAAAGCCGTTTACCGTTTCGAGCCATGATTTGACAATCGCCTCGCCTTCACTGACGCCTGCTTGAAACGTTCCTTTGAGTGTGAGGAACTGATGAGGCATCGACTCAAGCGGATAACCGTGCTTCGCCAGATATTCCTGCACCATCGCATTGGTGACCACTTCCGTCCCTAAATCCAAGGCGAGCACCGCAGCCACATTAGGATTCACCATGAACCCCGCCAGCGTGCGCAGTAATAAGTCGAGATTGTTGGGGCGGTGTGCGCCGCCGCCTTCGGTGTGGGCGACCGGCACCACAGCTTCGATATTTGGATACTTCGTCGTTACGTCCTTGAACTTTTGCGCAATAGCCCGGGCCGTGCTGGCCGTGAGCGAGGTGGTCCCCATCACGACGATCACATTGCGCGTGCCAACTCCGCGGCCACCGGTGCGCGCAAAGCCGTTGAAATAACGTTTCTCCGCGTGCAGCGGCACTTGCTGGCTGGCATGAAAATGAGCTTCATCCAGTTTATACAGCGCGAAGTGGTCTTTGAAATTGGGCGTTTCGGGCAACGGAAAAGGCACGTGCCGTTGTTTGAGCGCGCCGAGAATCGTCTCGTTGCAAACATAATCTCCCGGAGCAATGTCCCGCGTGGCGAGCCCGAAGGGCAATCCCCACGAGAGCAGTGGTTCGCCCACCGCAATGGGCACAGGCGCAAACCGATGGCCTTCCAGCACAGTATGTGGGAACACCAAAGCGCGGCCATCCAGAGTAACAACACTCCCGGCGGCAATCGTCTTGACCGCAATGGCCACATTATCGCCGGGTGCAGGAATGCGTCCGACCTGGCCGAAATCAAATTGAGTAGGCATGAATTAATAGAGTCAGTTCAAGCAGGCTCAACACCTGCCTGCTGACCCCTTTTAATAATGATAATGGAGTGGGCGACTTTGTCCAGCAGGGTAGGAGAGGCTATTTTGCTTGCGCCACCGTTTGCTTGCCGCCAATGCAGTACAGCTTGTGCCCGGTGCGAATGAAAAGCTGGCCGTGCGAAGCTGCGATGCCGGAGCGAATCATGTCATCACCCGGATCACCCATCGGAATCGTGGCGATGATTTCGCCTTTTTCCGCGCCGACAATGACGACGTCGCCCGCGAAATTCATCACATAGATTTTGCCATCTGCCGCCGTGGGTGAAACTTCATATTTGCTGCGGCCCGGCAGGTCAATTGTCCATTTGGCTTTGCCCGTCTTCGGTTCTACGCGGCTCAGATTGCGCTTGGCATCACCAAGCACGAAGAAATCATTTTGATAAAATGCCGGCGTTGGCACATCCGTGGAAATGGGCCCATTCTTCTCGCTGGTCCACGCAATCGCGGAGTCATTCAAGACTCCGGAACCGCCCAATTTGATTGCGTAAATCGGTTCCTTCTTCGGTGCGCACGCGAGCACGATGCCGTCACCGGCTACAGCAGAAACCACTTGCCGCCAGTGTTGAATCTTCATGGGATTCCACGTGCCCCAACGCCATAATTCTTTGCCTGTGGCCGCATCGTGGCCGGTCAGACAATCACCACCGACGACCAGTAATTCCTTTTTGCCTCCGACTTCAAACGGTGTAGGTGTGGTAAAGGATTCGCGGGATTCGGCCACGGCTTCGCTGGGGCGGACAACGCGCCAGAGCTGCTTGCCCGTGGCTGGATCAAACGCCAGCAAATACGATTCATTCGGCCCATCGGCCCGTCCACGGCCATTCACCGGTACGTCCCGTTGCAAGACTTGCAGATAAAGCTTTCCGTCATAGAGCAGGGGGCTGGTCGAGAAAGTCCAGTTGAAGGCAAACGGGCCGTATTCCTTTTGGATGTTGTGAGTCCAAAGTTTCTTGCCCTGAAAGTCGTACGTGACAAGGTCGCCATTGCCGTAGAAGAAAACCACCACCTTGCCGTCCGTTGTTGGGGAGGGTGAAGCGAAATTGCTTTTCGCATCCTGGCTGAAGCCGATGGAAGCCTGATCTTTCCAGACTACATTCCCGGTCTTGCGGTCCAGGCAAAACGCCTCCAGCGCCTTGGCCTGATCATCCGTGGAGGAAGTGAAAACGAAATCTCCCCAAATGGCGACGGTCGAAGCGCTCGTGCCGGGCATGGACATCGACCAGGCAACATTGTCGGTCTTGGACCATTGCGTCGGCAGATTCTTTTCTTCGGTGGAACCGTTGAAATTGGGTCCCCGGAATTGCGGCCAATTATCGGCCCGGGCGGAAGCGGCCAATAGCGCGGTGGTCAGGAAGAAAAGCGGTTTGGAGAGTTTCATAACGATAAAATAGCGTTGTTTAGCAAAGCATTGAACAAAGCGTGTGAGCTGGCGTCCAAACTAGCGGAATCAGGCCCGCCCTGACAAGGCCAAGAAATGTATTTATTGCGGGGACTTTTTGGCGTATTTTACCACGATAAGTCCGGCAGATGTTGCGGCTCAGTTGTCCAACCTATGAATAAGCGTGAGACCGAAGCGAACCCCATCATGAGTCGGCGCGATTTATTAAAGGGCTCGCTTGGGGCAACGGCTGGCCTCGCCGCTGGACTACCCGCTCTGACATCGGCTGCCCCAGCGGAACTTTACCGGGTTAAAAACGACCGAATCAACCAATCGGTGGTGAGTTGGTGTTTCAAGCCCATGACCGTAGAGGAAC
>JBEHZA010000343.1:0-5755 GCA_048497895.1 Verrucomicrobiota bacterium | reverse complement strand
GATGTGATACTGTGATAGAGGCGGCATGGCCGCTGGAGAGAATAGAATTAGTGGATGAAAAATCCGGTTTTAAACTGGCGGCCCGGTCAGAACGAACCTCGGCCACTCAGACCACTTACACCGGTGAACGCCCGAACGCAGGCAATGGCAACCTCACCATCAACGCCGGCGGCAACGTGAATGTTCAAGGCAATGACGGCCTCGCCGGCAAGGGCACCGGCACGGTCCGGAAAACTGACGGAGACAATGTTTACAGCAACCAACAACGCCCGGAATCAACACTGGCGGACAAGCAAACCGTGCGTGATCTGGAGCGACTGTTTGGACGGCCGTTGCGCAATGCTGGTGTGAAATTGGCGGATCAACGCATTGCCACGCAGTTGATTGCTTCCCGGCCCTTGAAAGATTTTGTCACGCCGATTGAAGGGCAACAGGCGGAAAAAGACCGCGCGGCGTTGCAGAAAGTAACGGATGTGGTGATCGAAATTCTGATTTCTTCACGCAACGTGACCGTAGGCGAAGTCTCGGGCAACAAAGTTTATTCTTCACCGGATATTCAAGCCACCGCCATCCGTTTGAGTGATGCCCGGATCATTGGACAGGCTTCCTCCTCCGACATCATTGGCCGGGACCGCAATGTGGGCCAATTGTTACGGAACTTTGATGTGAACCAAATCTCCGAAGCCACCGCTCTGGCTCTGATGGAAGATATGCTGGTGAGCGCACCGTAAGCCGCAATTACTTACTGAACTTCGAGGGGAATCCGCTCACCGGATTCCCCTTTTTTCGTTTTTAAAGCTGCTCCCACTCAGTGAACCGTAAGCTTTCGTTCACCGCTGGCAGTTAAAGCTGTTCACTCCCATAGTTCTCGCGCTATTAGTAGTGCACCGTCTCACCGGCATGAAAAACCCTCACCTGACATCCCTGATTATAACTGAAGCAAGCACGGTGGCGGGTGATCGACCGCACCAGGCCTTTCAGCTTCAAAACTAAATGTATGACCACCAGTTTTGACTATGCCGGCTGGGTACAGCGGGCCAATGCCTGTTTCCAAAGCCTGGAGCAAAAACACGGTTCTTCGCTCCAAACGGAGGTTGCCATTGCTCCGCCCCTGACGCCGGACGCGGTGGACAGGATTCAGGAAGCAGTCCTGCCCCGGCAATTGCCGTCGGCGTATCGCGCCTTCCTGTTGGCGGGTTCGGGAAAATTTGATTTCACTTACCGCTTCAGCCCGCCGGTGGACTCCGTCATCAGCGAACGATTACAGGAAATCTTTGAAGGCGAAGATTCGCTCGTCAGCGGAGCTGTCCTTTGCGATGGCCAGCAACTCGCCCAGGATTTAACCGAGTGCAAGGTCTGGACGGAAGATACCTGGATCGCTGAAAGTCCAGAGGATTACGAACTCTGGGCGAATGGCCTGCCCTTCGCTTCGATGGCGAACGGTGATTATCTGGCGCTCGATTTGCGCAACGGGATCGCAGACCCACCCGTGCTGTATTTATCTCATGAAGATACCAGCAAAGTACTCAGCCCTTCATTTACTAGCTTCCTGCAAATCTGGGAAGCGTTGGGTTATGCCGGACCGGAAATCTGGGTGTTGGAACCGTTCTTCGACGAAACATCGGGTTGTCTGACCGCCGATACTCCGAAAGCAGCAGCCCTGCAAAGCCTGCTTAACCTGGTGGAAACAGAAACCTGACTCCGGATTGGGAGATTATTTCTCGCCGTAGTTGATGCTCATCATTCCTCCCAGCAGGTTGATGATCTGAATGTTACGGCAATTCAATTTTTGCATTTCCGCTGCCACTCCGCGTTGAGCGGGGTAATGCTTTAGAGATTCCAGAATGTAAGCGTGGGTATCGGCATCACCACAAAATAACCGGCCAAAAACCGGCACCAGACATTTCAGATAAGCAAAATAGAAAGAGCGCCAAAGCGCGTTGTCCGGCACGCCAAAATCGAGGACCAGCAAGCGCCCACCCGGTTTGGCGACACGCCACATTTCCGCCAATCCGCCCTCGAAGCTGGCTAAATTGCGCAGGCCATAGCTAATGGTCACCACCTCAAAAGTCGCGTCAGCATACGGCGTTTGTTGCGCATCCCCTTGCGTAAAAGTCACCTTGGTCCGGTTTTCCCGGGCCTGACGTTCCCGGGCCACGGCCAGCATTGGTTCACTGAAATCCAAACCATCCACCGTCGCCCCCTTTCGGGCCAGGGCAAAGGCGACGTCCCCCGTGCCACAGCACAGGTCCAAAGCCCGTTCTCCCGGTTGCGGGTGGGCCAGGGCCAGCAGGCGCCGCTTCCAATAACGATGCAAACCGAAGCTCTGCAAATCATTAATCAGATCGTAACGTTTCGCGATCCGGGCAAAGAGGTCATTGACCTTGCGGGCACGCTGTTCGCCGGGTTCGTAATACTTGTTGCCCATGTGGTTGGAGAGTAGCACAACCCGTCAAGAACGACAGGGTTAAAGTGGCTAAAGCGAGCCCTCCGGACCGGCCGGTTCGGGAAACAATCTTGGAATACGGCTTTGACTTCGGAGGAGTTTTCCGCCAGCTTCTCGCGTTTGTGACCAATCCAGAGTAGGTTCTGGAGTAGCCGATGGCGTAAAAACGCCCGAAACTAAGCATGGGCAAAGCATTAATCATAGCAGAAAAACCGTCGGTCGCTGGCGACGTCGCTAAAGCGATTGGTGGTTTCACCAAGCAAGGCGACTATTACGAGAGTGACCGGTTTGTGCTTTCTTCAGCCGTCGGCCACCTGCTGGAGTTGTGCGAGCCCGAGAACTTTCAGGTCAAACGCGGCAAGTGGACTTTTGCCCAGTTGCCGGTAATCCCGCCCAGATTTGAACTGCGCCCCATCGAAAAGAGCGAGCCGCGCCTCAAGCTGCTGGCGAAGCTCATCAAGCGCAAGGACGTTGATTCCCTCATTAATGCGTGCGACGCCGGGCGTGAAGGGGAATTGATTTTCCGTTATATCGTTCAACACACCCAGTCGGACAAGCCCATCCAACGGCTCTGGCTGCAATCCATGACCCCGGCTTCCATCCGGGAAGGCTTTGCCTCGTTGCGCACGGATGAAACCATGCGACCATTGGCGGATGCCGCCGTTTGCCGTTCCGAAGCGGATTGGCTCGTGGGCATCAACGGCACGCGGGCCATGACGGCCTTCAACTCGAAGACGGGTGGCTTCCATTTAACCACGGTGGGCCGTGTGCAAACGCCTACTCTGGCGATTGTCGTGGAACGCGAAGAAAAGATTAAGAAGTTCGTGGCGCGGGATTATTGGGAAGTTCACGGCACCTTTTTGGCCTCCGGCGGCGAATACAAAGGCCGGTGGTTCGATGAAAAGTTCAGCAAAGATAAGAACGGCGATCCGGAACTCAAAGCGGAACGTCTGTGGGATAAGCCGCGCGCCGAAGCTCTCCGCTCGAAATGCCTTGGTCAACCCGGCATTGTCACCGAAGAGAGCAAGCCGACCACCCAGCTCTCTCCCCTGCTCTTTGATTTGACGAGTTTGCAACGGGAAGCGAACGGACGTTTTGGTTTCTCCGCGCAAACCACCTTGAAGCTCGCGCAGGCGCTTTATGAAAAACATAAAGTGCTGACCTATCCGAGAACGGATGCCCGCGCGTTGCCGGAAGATTATCTCGATACGGTGAAGAAGACGCTGTCGATGCTGTCGGACACATCGTATGGCACGTTCGCGAGCCAGATCCTCAAGCAGGATTGGGTGAAACCGAACAAGCGCATTTTCAATAACGCCAAGATCACGGACCATTTCGCCATTATTCCCACGGCTCAGGAGCCGAAGAATCTGAACGAGATCGAGCAGAAGCTGTATGATCTGGTGACGAAACGTTTCCTCGCCGTGTTCTTCCCGGCGGCAGAATTCCTGGTCACGACCCGCATCACGCGCGTGGTGGGCGAACCATTCAAGTCCGAAGGCAAAGTCATGGTCAACGCCGGCTGGATGGCCATCTACGGCCGCGAAGCCAGCGAAGAAGAAGGCACGCCGAATCTCGCGCCGGTGCAGCCGAATGAGACGGTCAAGACCAGCGACGTGGAAGTGCTCGGGCTCCAAACCAAGCCGCCGGTGCGCTTCACGGAAGCCACCTTGCTCTCCGCCATGGAAGGCGCGGGCAAATTGATCGAAGATGAAGAATTGCGCGATGCGATGAGCGCGAAGGGATTGGGCACTCCCGCCACCCGCGCTTCGATTATCGAAGGGTTGATTTACGAGAAATATATTCAACGTCAAGGCCGCGAACTGCAACCCACAGCCAAGGCGTTTTCGCTGATTACACTCTTGCGCGGGCTGGGCATTCCCGAATTGTGCGCGCCGGAATTAACCGGCAACTGGGAATTCAAACTCAAGCAGATGGAGCATGGCGAATTGCGCCGCGAAGAGTTCATGCGCCAGATCGCCGAGATGACGAAACATATCGTCGAACAGGCGCGCTTGCACGAGAGCGATACGGTGCCCGGTGATTTTGCAACCTTGAAGACGCCCTGCCCCAAGTGTGGCGGATTGGTCAAAGAGAACTATAAGAAATTTCAGTGTCAGGCGTGCGACTTTGCGTTGTGGAAAGTCGTGGCGGGACGGCAGTTTGAAGTGGCAGAAATCGAAGAACTGCTGGCCAACCGCAAGGTGGGTCCTTTGCAGGGTTTCAAGAGCAAGATGGGTCGGCCATTTGCGGCGCTGATCAAGCTCACGCCGGAATTCAAACCGGAATTCGATTTCGGTGAAGGCAGCAACAACGCCAATGGCCAGGCCGAAGAAGTGGATTTCAGCGGACAGGAACCGATTGGCAAATGTCCGAAATGCGGCGCGCGCGTGTTCGAAAGCGCGATGAATTACATCTGCGAGAAAGCCACGGGGCCGAATCGCACATGCGATTTTCGCACCGGTAAACTCATTCTGCAACGTGCCATCGACCGCGCACAAGTCGTCAAATTGCTGGAAACCGGCAAGACCGATTTGATCGAGAAATTTATTTCCAAGAAAGGCCGTCCGTTCAAGGCGTTCCTCAAGCTGGATAAAGCGGGCAAGGTTGGTTTTGAATTTGAACCGCGCGAAGCCAAAGCGGGCGGCAAGAAATCCGCGCCCAAAGAACCGGAACCGAAAATCGATTTCACCGGGCAGGAACCGATTGGCAAATGCCCGATCTGCGGCGGCAAAGTGTTCGAGAGCCCGAAACAATACCTGTGCGAGAAATCGCAAGCTGACAGCAAACCGTGCAAATTCAAATCAGGTAAAGTCATTTTGGAACAGCCTATCGAACGGGATCAGATGGCCAAGCTGTTGTCCGCCGGCAAAACGGATTTGCTGACGAAATTTGTGTCCAAGAGCGGACGCGCCTTCTCGGCGTATCTCTCGCTCGATGACGCTGGCAAAGTCACTTTCGAATTTGCTGATACGACGGACGATAGTAATTGATCGCCTTTACAGTGGCGTCAGGCATCCTTGCCTGACAGTGACGGCAGCATCCTTGCTGCCAGTTCCGGTTTATTTTCCAGCACTGGCGCGATTCTCAAACAGCGCTCCTTTAGCACGTGCGCTTGCCAAAGCCTTCGGACAGCGACCGTCCCGGTCGCAGCAAGGTGACCCAGCCAAACAGTGTCCGACATTTCAAGCCCGCTCGCACACGCGGACATTGCTGCCAAGGAACCGATCACGCAAGAGGCTGAGGTTCAACGAGGGTTAGGCCGAAGCGTGCGGCCGCTTTTTTCATGCGGCGGACCGTTTGTTCATG
>JBEHZA010000342.1:0-5771 GCA_048497895.1 Verrucomicrobiota bacterium | reverse complement strand
GTTTTAAGGCTTTTTACGTCCGTTGACAACGGGGGCAGTAATAAGTGCTGCGGGCGGCCTGAACAAGGCGCTTGATGGTGGTGCGGCAGCGGAGGCAGGGTTGGCCGTGGCGGTCGTAAACCCGCAAGTGTTCTTCGTAATAGGCGGAGTTGCCTTCTACCTGGCCGTAATAGAACAGGCCATTGCGCTTGCCGGTGCCAGCCCAATCAAGGGGGATGGTGCTGCCGCAGTCAATGGCCTCCTGAAGCACGGCGCGGATGCTCTGGTGCAGACGTTCGCTTTGCTTTTGGGTGAGGCGGTGGGCGGCGAGGCGGGGTGAGATTTGCGCAAGGAAAAGGGCTTCACTGGCGTAAATATTGCCTACCCCGGCGACGACAGATTGGTCGAGCAGTTTTACTTTGATAGGCTGGCGGGAAGTTTTCAACGCGGCCAGCAGGGCCGTGGGCGTAAATTCATGGGAGAATGGTTCCGGGCCAAGGGCGTTCACGGAACTGAGGTCGAGGGTCATCCGGCCAAAGTAACGAGTGTCTTCAAAGATGAAACGGTCGCGGTCAAGTTGCAGAACAACGGCGGCGTGTTTGGGAATCGGAGCGGCGGCTTTTTGGAGATACATGCGGCCGGTCATGCCGAGATGGCCGAGCAGGGTGAGGGCGTTTTGGTCCGTGGACCGGCGAAGGTTAAAGAGAAGATACTTGCCACGGCGGGTGGTGCTGATGAACTTGGTGCCGGCCAGGGCAAGGCTGAGTTCTGCCTGGCTTGTGGGACGGGCAATGCGGGGGCGGCGGACTTCGACTTCGCGGATGGTGCGATTTTTCAGCAGTGGCGCGAGGTGGCGCACGAGGATTTCAACTTCAGGCAGTTCCGGCATGGGGCGATTCTGAACCACAAAGGCACGAAGTCTCAAAGAATTTTTCCGATGAAAAAGCGTAGAGGAAAAATGACGAATCACCGAATCACGAAATCCGAAAGAATAACAAAGCCATTAACCGCGAAATACGCGGAATACGCAGAAGGGGAAACGATTAAACCACGGATGGACACGGATTCACGCGGATGAGGAAGGGAATGATGAATCACTGAAGGACTAAATCTGATGGAAATTCCAAGGAGAGGGAAATCAAGCTATGAGGATTATTCCGGCGCGCTCGCAATCAGTAGAACGCAGCCGGCTGAAGACGAACTCCATACAGGAGAACTCGCGAAGGCAGAGGTTGGATCGTATTGCGAACTTGAATGGCGGAGGGATGAGCGGGTTAATTCGCATTCGGCGCTCGACACTCTTGGCCGGGACCGATATACGATCTTTATCGACCTTACTATGAAAACTCGCTTTATCGCTTTGCTGCTGGCCACTGCGTTCACTTTATCCGTTTCTGCCGCGGAGGGCGGGAAACGTGTTTCGCTGACGGATGGGAAAACGTTCGCGGGTTGGGAAGGGGACACGAATAAGACGTGGCGGATTGAAGCGGGCGCGTTTGTGGGCGGTTCGTTGACGGAAAAGGTGCCGCATAACGAATTTCTCTGCACGCAAAAGGAGTATAAGAATTTTGATCTGCGCCTGAAGGTGAAGCTGGTGGGCAAGGAGGGTTTCATTAATGGCGGCGTGCAGTTCCGCAGCAAACGTATTCCGAATCACTTTGAAGTGATCGGGTATCAGGCGGATATGGGTGATCCGAAATATTGGGGCTGTCTCTATGATGAATCGCGCCGCAAAAAAATGCTGGTGGAAGCGAACAAAGAGGACGTGGACAAGGTTTTGAAGCGCAATGAATGGAATGATTATCGCGTGCGTTGCGAGGGTAAACATATTCAAATCTTCCTGAATGGATTCAAGACGGTGGATTATACGGAAGCCGAAGAAGGGATCGAAGAGACGGGCAGCATTGCCGTGCAGATTCACGGTGGCGCGACCGCCGAGGCTTCGTACAAGGAGATTACGATCGAAGAATTGCCGTAGTTCTACGCATCACCCTGGTAACTGATTATTCCTGATGAAATTGCTGCCTTCGTTGTTCTCGCCTTTGTAGATGAAGATAAGGTTGTGATAGAAGTGCAGGCTGACGATGTGCCGGTCGTAATAGGTGGGTACGTAACCGGGGCGCACAAATTCTTCGTGATTCAAGCCATCGGCGAGGCTTTTGAAAAAGCCCATGGCGGTGCTGGTGGTATTCAGGTTTTCACTGGTGCCGTTGAACTGCGGCCAGTAGGAGGTTTGCGTGTCCTCAACAACGTAGATGCCGCCGCTAGGCATGAGCGGGAATAGAACTTCAAAGCTTTTTAAAATGTGTGGATTGAAATGGCTGCCGTCATCAATGACGATGTCCAGAGAGCCCATTTCAGTCGCGATCTTCCGGAGCAATTGTTCATCGGATTGATCGCCGCGATAAATGCGAATGCGTTCTTCTTCCAGTGGGCTTTTGTCGTAGTAATCGAGACCGAAAATTTTTCCGTGCGGAAAAAAGCTCTTCCACATGCGCAGAGAACCACCGCCGGCTTCAGGATCGTCGTAACCGCCCACGCCAATCTCCAGCAGGTTCAGCGGACGCTGCTGCAAGGGGGCAAAGTGCCGTTGATAATGTTGCGTGTAATGATGCGAGCCGGCTTTATCGGAGCCGTAGAGGAGGGCGAGTTGAGTGAGGTTATCCCGCGCTTGCGCTGCGGCCATTTGCAGCCGAAGGCGGCGCAGGAAATTCTGCTGCCGCTCATTCAGGCATTGTTTCAGCCAGCCCTTAATGTTCCCAAGACTCATGCCCCGCCACTATATACGACCGGTCGCAAATTTCGAGCGGTCTCTTTGTGCGGACGCTCAAGCCTTTTGTGGCGTATGCGCGAATTTGCGAACGCGGCCGTAGGGCACCCATTCGAGCACATAGAGATCGCCATGCGAATCCACGGTGAGCGCGTGTGGTGCGGCAAACTTATCGGGATGGCCCGTTTGAAATTCATCTTTTTTAACACCCTTGCCGTCACCCAACACGGCGACCGGTTGGTCCTTGGCGTCGATGATGGTTACCATGCCGCCGAGGTCGGGAATGTAGAGATGATCTTTGAATTGATAGAAGCAACAAGGAGTGCGCACGAATGGGCCGCTCACGGTGCGTTTGTATTCAAGGTCCAGGGAATAAATTTCGTAGCGGCTGTTCGCGCGGTCCGCGATGTAAATCTCGGGTTCTTTATTCAAGGTGCTTACCCAGATGCCATGGCAGGTATTGAACGTGCCGTGTGGCGCATTCGGGCCCTTGGGGTCTTTGGCGTCGGTGCGCACGCCGATGGTTTTGATATGCGTGAAATTTTTATCGAACCGGCTTACGCGTTGGCTGCCGTAACCATCCACCACATAAATGTCCCCGTTGTGGGCTACGGCCACGTCGGTGGGGCTGCTCCATTCAAATTTTTGCGACGTGGAATTTTCCTTTTCCACATTCCCGATGGTGTAGAGCACCTTGCCTTTGAGGTCCGTTTTGTAAACGCGTTTGCCGAGTTTGGGACCTTCCTTATTCGTGCTGACATTTTCCGTGAAGTAGAGGAATTCGTTTTTGCCTTCCTTGCTCCAGTAGAGACCATGTGCGGTGTCGGCGATTTGCGGCACGCTGTAACCGACCTTGTCCGCGAAATCGTTGCTCCAGGTTTCCAGCAGTTTGCCTTTGCGATCAAACACCGCCACGCACGGGCTTTGTGAACGCGAAGTCACGTAAATGCGATCTTTGGAATCCACGGCAATACCACAGCCGAAACCGTATTTCATGCCTTCCGGCAGTTGCCCCCATTTTTCATCCAGCGTGTAAGTCCATTGCCCGGTGCCGATGCGCGCTAGAGCGGCGGTTTCAGCCGCGCGCGCAGTTCCGGAAAGCGCCAGTCCAGCCGTGGCTGCACCGGCGAGTTTAAGAAAGTCACGACGGGTTTGACGGCGGGGAAAAAGGTATTCGCTGGGATTCATAGCTGTAGTAATGGGTTCGACGATGGTTCTAGGTCGATATTCAAACTCTGTCGAGTGTGAAAATCAGCGTGAGCGGACGGGTTTGAGGTTGTCCAATTCTCTAGACCTTCCTGAAGCACAAAGTCCGCGGGCAACCGTTCAGGCCGGCGGATGGAGCGTGGTTGTATGAGTGGCAGCGCAGATATTCGAACGCGGTGGCAGGCCTTTAACCTCATTGAATTAATGATCGTTATGGCCATTATGTCTATGCTGGCCAGTTTGTTGGTTCCCTCGTTGCACAAACTTTCGGTTCGCACCCGGATTGTCATGGCGAAAGACCAGATGCGTTCACTGACCGGGGCTATGAGCGCGTATGAAACGGATTATTCCCACTTGCCGGTTTCCTCAGCGGTGGCGAATGCCAATAGTTTTGATCAATCGGATTTTACCTTTGGCACGGCCGGCACTTCCACGCCGGTAAAAATCGAAAATACTCCGGCGAATTCAAACGATTACGAGGCGAATAATTCGGAATTGGTAGCTATCCTGCAGGACCTGGTGCATTTCCGGAACGGCACGCCTACGCTGAACACGGACCATGCGTTTAATCCGCGGCATCGTCAGTTTCTGGTAACCAATTATGGCGCGATGGGAGCGGTGGATGCCGCCGGAGTCTATCGCGATCCCTGGGGCAATCCCTATATCGTCACCGTCGATGCCAATCACGATGGCTATTGCCGCGATGCTTTTTATGGCTTGGCTGCGGTTTCACAGCGTAATGGCAACAGCGGCTATAATGGCCTGCACAACTATACCGGCGCGCCGGATGCTTTTGAGGTGAACACGTCGGTAATGATTTGGTCCTTCGGGCCGGATGGAATTGCTGATGCCAGTTTAAAGGCCACGCACAATCGTCCAAACACTACGGTGGGCAATGCCGATAACGTGCTCAGTTGGAAATGAACCAACGCCCCGCCGCTATTGTTTCGCCAGCGCGTTCGAGTGGATGAAGTGCCCGCTGATCTTGAACTCCGTCTCATTCTCCGCGCGGAACAAAGTGAAATCCTCCTGCGCTTCGCTCTTGGAATAAGTCACGCGATAGATCAGCACCACACAGGTGCCGGCCCTGGAGCCCAGCCGGTTGAGAACATTAAATTTAACGACCTTATAACTCTGCAAATCGCCCAGCTTCTCATACACGCCACTCAACATCGTGCTCCACTTCAACCGCGGCGTTTTCGCGTAAAAATCACTCGAATACTCTCCCAGCACCGTCTCAAAATCTTTGGCCCGGACCGCCTTAAAATGTCCGTCCATGAATTTATCCGCATCCGTCAGGGATTTTTTGAAGCCACAACCTGTCAGCCAACCGCATATGCAGCAGGCGATCGCCAGTGCGTAAAAGGATGAGCGTATCTTCATCGGTCAGGACTCCAATCCATGGATATTGTTCCCAAACGCGGGTAAAAGCGAGCCGAAAGAGACGGCGCACTTCCGGAAAGCTTGCTGCGGTCAGCCGCTGCCACTATAAAAGTAATTCCATTTTCATTATGAAATCGATTTTGCTCCGTACCCGTCATTACTTCTTCAGGCGAATCGCACTGGCCGTGGTTTTTGTCGCGCTCGCTTTCAGTCGCGTGCCAGCCGCTGATCTCGCTCCCGGCGTGCGCGGTATTGCCACTCGTGCGCCTCAAGGCATGAAAATCGATGGCGACCTCTCCGAATTCAAAGACGCCTTCTGCACGCCCGTGGAATATTTCGGGCCGGACTTGAGGAATCGCCCCGCGCAATTCTTTTATATGTGGGATGATGAAGCGTTCTATGCGGGCTTGCGCACGCTGGACACCCGGCCGGC
>JBEHZA010000341.1:0-5778 GCA_048497895.1 Verrucomicrobiota bacterium | reverse complement strand
TTTTGCGCGATGCCGGTCTGGAAGGCATGACCTATTTCCGCGATGTGTCGGTCGGCACCGCCCCCGCCCTGTACGATCCTCTTCAGGGCTACGCTACGCTGGAGCCGCGCGTGCTTTACACCAATGTGATCGTCACGGTTTTTCCGGATACCAAAAAAGTTAGCGGCCAAATGTGTCGGCACGAACTGGCGATCATTCGTGGCAACGACGGTTCGGAAACCCGCTTCACCGTTTGGCGGGCGGACAATTCCAGGCTGCCCCTGCGGATCGAGTATTTGGAAGGAACGCTCCCCGTCACCGTTACCTTATCCGCCGTTCTGTTAGAATCGCCCGCCACGAGTCTGTTTGCCATTCCTGAAACCTACGTCCAATACGCTAGCGTGGACGCCATGATGCAGGAAGCGTTGATTCGCGAGACCCAACTTCACGGCGGTTATCGTCGCCACCACCGCTATCATCATCGATACCATCGTTACCACCACTACCATCGCTACTACACCGATCCCTATTGGCGACGGTATTGAGCCGCCGTAACGATCAGAGCGCTCAAACCTCGCGCCAGCGTCCCGGACAGCGACCGTCCCCGGTCGCAGCAAGGTGACCCAGACAAACGGTGCCCAACATTTCAACCCCGCTCCCGTAAGCGGAAATTACTGCGGACGGGAACGGTAATTCGCCTCTCCCGTCACAACCTCTCAAGAATCACCTCTCTTCATGAAACCAGCCCGCCTCACAGACGTCACTATCTGGATATGATGATCCGCGAATTACCTGCCGGTGGTATGCCTGCACACCGCTTTCATTCAGGCTTTCGAACACTTTGCCAATCAATCAGCTTCGCCGCCATCATCGCAATTTTATATTTCCCCGGCTTCTTTTCCCCGTTCTCTGTCGGGATAAGCGTTGTCGCCGCCGCTGAAGCGGACACCATAAAGCCGCTTCCAGCAGAGAATAAATCCAGTGAGCCGATTGATTTCGACCGTGCCCGCCGCATTATGCAACGGCGTCAATCCGGCGAAACGATTTCAACGGAAGATCAAGCCTACCTTGATCGCGCCCGCGCGGAAATGGCGCGACGCCAGGGGCAGGGTAATGCGGCTGGGCCCGCTCGCACTACTCCCGTTGCGGATCCGAAAATGGTCGCTGCTCTCGTGCCGCTCACGGAACTAAAGGCCCCTTACAAGGGCGAAGATGGCGGTCTTTACGGTGGCGGCCATAATACCCCGCCGGAACCGCACTGGTCGGCCTACGTCAAGGAATCTGCGAAAATCCGTCCGCTCGATGCCAGCGGTAAACCTGCGGACAACGGCAAAATCGTGCTCGTTTCCATCGGCATGTCGAATACCACCATGGAGTTTTCCGAATTCGTGAAGGCCGCCAACGCCGACCCGCAAAAATCCTCGCACGTCGTGATTGTGGATGGCGCGAAAGGCGCGCGCACTGGCGTTGCGTGGTCGCTGGATGGCCTGGAATTTCTGCCACCCGGCGAAGAAGAGCGTCTCTTGAAAATTATGGGCGGCGCTGGCCGCAACGTGAAAAAGGGCTTTGGCGATACCTGGTTCACTGTCGATGAACGCCTGAAAAACAATGGTGTCACGCGCGAGCAGGTGCAGGCGCTCTGGATCAAGCAAGCCGAAGCGATGCCCGGCCGTCTGGGTGAATTTCCCGCGCATGCACACATTCTCGAAGGCGATGTCGTGGATATTCTCAACATTGCCAAACATTATTATCCAAACCTGCGCGTCGCCTATTTCTCCAGCCGGATTTTCGGCGGTTACGCGACTACGGAATTGAATCCCGAACCATTCGCCTACGAAGAAGCCTTCTCCCTGCGCTGGGTGATACAGAGCCAGATGAAAGGCGAGCCGCGTTTGAATTTCGATCCGTCTAAAGGCGAAGTAAAAGCCCCGCTCGTCGTTTGGGGCCCTTATCTTTGGGCCAACGGCACCACGCCCCGCCAAAGCGACGGCCTGGTCTGGAAACCCGAAGATTTCGTCTCTACCGACCATACGCATCCCAGTCAGAGTGCCCGTGAAAAAGTTGCCAACCTCCTCCTCACCTTTTTCAAAACTGATACCCAGGCCCGCCACTGGTTCGTTAAACCTTAACTAAAAAATGTCGATGGCTCATCGGCATTATCATAGGCAATCGTGCTTCTCCGCATCGGAGCGCGGCGTTCACGCCGCTTCCATAGCCGAACCGACTGCGTTGCCCGAACTCCGTAGCGCCTGCGTCCCGCAGGCCGTACCGCAAGCGTCCCGCTTGCCTCCCCTTCAGCCGAACCGCAGGTCTGCGATCCACGTTCCTTCCTCATCCCATTACTTCGCTTCCACTACCGCCCTTGCCGGAATCCCTTCCCAATGCGTTCCTTCCGGCAGCGTTTCTCCCTTCATCAAGAGCGACAATTCCCCCAGCGAAGAACCGCGTTCCATCTTCGTATCATAAAGCACCAGCGAGAGACTGCCCACGTTGCAATCCGGCGCGATTTCCACTGTGGACATCTTCATCACGCGATCCTCAAACAAATGCGTTTGCAGTGTGCTGTCACCATTCAAAATCGTATCGTCACCAATCTTTACGAGATCATATTCCGTGATTTCCGTTGTCTCCATATAAACACGCCTGCCGATTTTCGTGCCCATCATCCGGAAAAACCAGCAAACGAACGGCGTGCCAGCGAGAATGCTGATAATAAACTCGCACGCTAGATGTTCATGCAAGGCGTTGATCAGTTCATTGCGCCAGACGAAGGTGCTCCACAACGGTTTTTCACTCGCCCGATAACGTCCCACCAGAATCCATTTCATCGCCACCGTAAACAACACCGCAATGAGGCCGCAACCTGCGTATAATAGCGGGAATAACAGCAGCAGTTGATATAGTTCGATGTCTTCTTGAATCAACACCACCACGGAGAACATCAGACTGGTGAGAATAATAAAGCAGGTCGAAGGCAGGATGACGCGAATGAATTCGATCGCTCCGCGCAGGAAACGCAGTTTGCGTGTTGGCTTGAATGTGTTCTCTTCGGCAAACGCCGTGCTCTGTTGCCGCTGCGGTAAAGAGAATGATGGTGACCCCAGCCACGTCGCGTCATCGCGTCGCGCCTCTTGCAAGTTGATCGGAGGCGCCGAAAGACAGCCAATCAATGAATTATCCCCCAACACCGTGCCCGGCGGCAGCATCGCGCTGTTGCCCACGAATGACCGCTTGCCAATCCGGTTCTCGGCTACCGTTACCACATTCTTTTCCACTCGTGCCGATCCGAGCGAAACACTGTCCGCAATAAAGCTCTCATCACCGATATGCAGCAGATCCGGCGAAATGAATGAGGCGGTGGAAATCTCCGCTCGTGTTCCGAGTTTCGCCCCGAGCAACCGATACCACGGTGGCAGGTAGATGGACGCATAGAGTGGCCCCAGAAAATCGAGACTCAAGTCCATCAGTTGATCGACGAACCACTTGCGGAAATAAAAGGAACTGTGCAACCGGTAGCGTCCCGGCTTTACCCGGCCCAGCAAGGTCCATTTGATCAGCGCGATTTCAATGCAGAGGAAAATGACGAACGAAAGCGCGATGAACGGAGACGTAAAGAGATACCAGTAATAATCATCCTCATAGTTGAGGTAATTCATCAGCATCATGCCCGGGAACACGGCCGCCAGCACGAGGGCAGGGAACAGTACTACGCCCACCGAATGTAGTAATCCATAAGCAAAACGCCGTCTCCAACTCGGGCGCGGCAAACCCGCTTCCGCGTCGGTTTGTGGCGTGAGCCGGGCTGGCGAGCCCAGCCAGCGTTCTCCCGTGGGAATGCGGCTTCCCGTCGTCAATAGCGACAGGTCTTCCAGCATGGAATCATCTTCCATCACGGTGTTTTCCCGCAGAAATGCGCGCGTGCCTACGTAACAGCGCTTGCCTACCTTGACCGTGCCGAGCTTCAACATCCCGTCTTCCACTTTGTAAGCGGCGACATGTGCATCGGTGCCCACGCTCGTGTCGTCTCCTATCGAAATGAGATCGTAAATGCCGAAGTTGTCGGAACTGAGATGGACGTTGGCGCCGATTTTTGCGCCCATCAAGCGCAGATAAATATTCAGCAACGGCGTTCCGCACAGGTAATGAATCGGAATAGCGGACTCAATCGAGTTGACGAACCACCAGCGGTAATAAAACCAGCCCCAAAGCGGATAATTTCCCGGCTTGTACCGCCCAATTACCACCCATTTAAGTAATATCGAAGCGAGCAGCATGGAGGGATACAACAGCACCAGCACGAGTAGCGCGCCCAGGATGGCTTCCAGCCGCGAATAGTCATCCTCATACATCCACGTGTAGGTCAGATACGGCGCGAGCCATTGTAGTGAGAAAAAGCCGAGGATAAGATACAGTCCGTTAAACTGCGCGAATCCGCATAGAAAATGTTTTAGCGATGAGGTTTTGCGCGATGCCTTCTTTGATTCGCCTGTTGGTGACGAGACAGTTTCATTTGTAGCTTTTTGCGCTAGTTTTGCCGCCAGTCCCGCAAGTGTGGGATGAGTGTAAACATCCAATATTGATGCGCTCCGGAGTTCCGGGTCTTTGCGCAATTCGGAGATCATCCGTGCGGCAAGCAGTGAATGTCCGCCGAGATCGAGAAAGAAATCGTCATGCAACGAAATGACTGCGGGCGCAAAGAGTTGGCCCCACACCGCCGCAATTTTCTGTTCCAACTCCGTCTTCGGCGCAATGTGATCGCGCCGCGTCGCTGTCGCGCGTGGTTTGGGCGCGGGCAATTGCCGCCGGTCCACCTTCCCACTCGGCAGCGTGGGCAATTCTAAAAGGAACTCGATTAAAGCCGGCACCATGTAAGCCGGCAGACGCGCGCGAATGACCAGCTTAAGCTGCTCTTCATCGAGGCGGTGGGAATTTCGCAGCACCACATACCCGACCAATTGTTGCACGCCGGGAACATCTTCGCGTACCGTGACCACCGCCGCTTGCACTCCTGCGCATTCGACTAACACCGCCTCGATTTCTGCCAGTTCCACGCGAAACCCGCGCAACTTCACTTGCGTATCCGCGCGTCCGGCAAATTCAATTTCACCTTCCGTATTGAACCTTGCCAGATCACCGGTGCGATAAAGCCGTTGATTATGATCACCCGGTTTTGCAAACGGATTGGGGATAAATTTATCGTGTGTTAATTCCGGGCGATTGACATAGCCGCGCGCTATGCCCACTCCCCCCAAATACAATTCGCCCGTCTTGCCCACTTCCACTGGCTGCTGCGTGTCATCCAAAATGTACGCAGAATAGTTTGGCACCGGCCGGCCGATCGTCACCGGTTTCGCGGGATCGCATTCGGCATATGTCGCGATTACCGTCGCTTCTGTCGGTCCATACGTATTAACCATGCGGCGATTTGCGCGGCTCCAGCGCTGCACGAGATGCGGCGGACAAGCTTCGCCACCGAGAATCAACAATCGCACAGTCGGCAAATCCTCCTCCAGCATGAAGAGTAGCGTAGGGACACAGGAAAAGACGGTCACGTTGGCCTGCGTTAACAACCGCGCTAAATCCGGACCAGCCTGCACCATCTCCCGCGTCCCGACGACGAGTGTGGCTCCCGCAAAAAACGCCAGCCAGATTTCTTCCACCGAAGCATCGAACGCCACCGAGAACCCCTGATAAACGCGATCTTCGGCTTGGATCTGAAAAATCTTTCCCTCTGCGCGCACGAGGTTGCACGCATTACGATGTTCAATCTGCACCCCTTTGGGCCGCCCCGTCGTGCAC
>JBEHZA010000340.1:0-5797 GCA_048497895.1 Verrucomicrobiota bacterium | reverse complement strand
GGACTCGTCCACGATGGGCAAACTTTATCTGTTACCCACAGCGGAAGCGCCGGTCGCAAACATTCATCGCGAAGAAATTCTGAAAGAAAGCCAGTTGCCGATTTACTACTGCGCTTACAGTCCATGCTTCCGCGCGGAAGCCGGCGCGGCGGGCGTGGGCACTCGCGGCATGATTCGCGTGCATCAATTCGACAAGGTGGAATTGGTGAAGATCGTAAAGCCGCAGGATGGTTATGCGGAACTGGAAAAAATGGTAACGAATGCCGAACGGGTGTTGCAATCGCTGGGACTGCATTACCGCATCGTGCAGCTCTGCACCGGTGATATGGGTTTTGCCAGCGCCAAGACTTATGATATTGAAGTCTGGGCTCCGGGACAGGGACAAGTTCTGGAAGTTTCCAGTTGCTCCAATTGTGATGATTATCAGGCACGCCGCATGAATTTGCGGATGAAAACGGAAAACGGAGAAAACGTTTTCCCGCATTTGCTGAACGGCAGCGGCACGGCGCTGGCGCGGTTGTTTGTGGCCTTAATCGAAACCCATCAGCAGGCCGACGGCAGCGTGTTGATTCCAGAAATATTACAACCTTACCTGAAGGCCGACCGGATTATTGCTTAAATGAAAATACTGCTCGCCAGCAGTGAAATTCATCCGTTTTCAAAAACCGGGGGATTAGCTGACATGGTTGGTGCGCTGGCCAAATCGCTGGCGCAAACCGGTCATCAAGTGGGAGTCGTTACGCCGTTGTATCGCGGCATTCGTGAACGGCAGGCACTCACGAAACAGTCCGAATTGCGGGTTGTTTTGCCGTTGGGCAACGGGCTGGTGCAAGCGGAGGTTTGGACGCTGGAGTTGAATGAGCGGCTGACGATTTATTTCATCGACCAACCGGAATTTTATCAACGTCCGGCGTTGTATCAGGAGAACGGCGCAGACTATCCAGATAATGCTGAACGCTTCATTTTTCTTTCCAAATGCGTCGTCGATTTAGCGAAACGGTTGCCGTGGCAACCGGAACTGGTGCATGTGCATGACTGGCAGGTCGGCCGGGTGCCGCTGATGCTGGCGCATGAAAAGCGGGCAGGGTGGGGGAAGGCCCCCTGCTCCTGCCTGACAATTCATAACCTGGCATATCAGGGGAATTTTGCGGCCGACAAATTCGGTTTGACCAACCTGCCCTGGGAGTATTTTTCACCGGCTGGCGCGGAATTTTATGGGGGCTTGAATTGTTTAAAATCAGCCATCGTTTCATCTGATGTAATTACGACGGTCAGTCCGCGTTATGCCCGGGAAATTACGACTGAGGAATATGGGTGCGGTTTGGATGGTGTTTTACGCCGGCGCGAGAAGTCTTTATTCGGCATTCTGAACGGCGTGGATTACGACGAATGGAATACCGGCCATAATAAATGGCTACGGCATGCTTATGATGCGGAGAATTTAGCGGGCAAGCTGGAGGAAAAACTCGAGCTGCAACGTGAATTAGGACTGACGGTGCATCCGCGGATTCCGCTCTTCGGGAATGTTACGCGACTGGCGGATCAGAAAGGCGTCGATATTCAATTGGGCGCATTGGCGGAAATGCTTTCTGCCAATCTACAATTTGTCCTTCTGGGCAGCGGTTCACCGGTATTTGAAAATGCCTACCGGGAATTGGCCAAGCGGTATCCCGGCAAAGTGGCCGTGCGGATTGGCTATGACCACGCGTTGGCGCATCGCATTGAGGCCGCGTCAGATTTCTTCCTGATGCCGTCGCGGTTTGAACCTTGCGGATTGAACCAGATGTATAGCTTGCGGTATGGCACCATTCCGATTGTGCGGGTCACCGGCGGTCTGGATGACTCCGTAGTCGATATCAACGACAATCCGGATGAAGCCGACGGGATTAAATTCCAGACGTATGCGCCGCGGGCTTTAGCGAAGGCCATCCGGAAAGCACTGGTGATCTACAGCGATGAGGAATTGCTGAACTATTACCGGATCAACGGCATGGCGGTGGATTTTTCGTGGGAAAAGACCACGGCGCAGTATTTGGAGGCTTATCGGTTCGCTCAAGGCGTTTAATCCAAGGTTGGCGACATACAATATGCAAATCAGGGAACGTAGTAGGCTTGCTTTCAACAGATTGCAATATTGAATATAACAAACATTGTGCGAATAAACCCTTCACAAACTCCAGTCGCTAATGACACTGACACGCGTCATTGATCGGCTTCGAATAGGTTTGTGAACCGTTGTCATGCGATTGGGATTCCACTCGCAGTCGCTTTACTTTCCCGGTCGTGCAATTCAACTATGGTTGCGACTTTGGGATGGATCACGCCGGAGCCAAGCGATTCGATAAAGGTGCAGGAAGCAAAATTGCGGGCTTTCGCTTCATAGGCGGTTATCCATTTCATACGATCGCCGAGCCGTTCTGGGCGGATTGGCCAGACTCCCGGATGGGGTTTCATGTGGGCCGATATTCCGATGCGCCATGGCTTGGCTGTGAGACGTGCTCGAAAACAGCCCTGACGCAAACACATAAGGGTATAAACCTGATCCGCACCGATAGCGTTGAGAAAATCCTGAACCGCTGCGTCACCCGGCGAAAAAAGTTGATGAGTTGCTACGAGCCGCATCCCGGCTGGCGTGCGGTAAAGACGGAGATTCCAAGCCTGATTCCGGGCGAGGAACTGATGAATCTTTGTTCGCGGCAGATGTTCAGGGCCGCCTTGCTTGCGAAGGCGCAATCGGGCAAAGAAATTGACGATCGGGCCGACAATGAAAACGGCGAGGATAACAAAAAGAACGGCGACTCTCACCGAATGAATCAGAAAACCGATAATTCCGGCAACGACAGCTAAAACTACAAAAAGTTGGAATTTCGCTTTGAATGAACCGACCGGCTCGAAGTCAATGTCAGCGAACAAGACATCGGGAGTGTTGAGGCATTTGGCTCCATACGAATTGCGTGTGATAACGACATCGCCATGGCGAGCTAAGACCTCTTCACGGATAGGCATGCCTTCGGCACCGTTGTATGGCACTTTGCGTTCACGCCGCGGTAATTTCTGACCCGAAACCACCCGGGGCAAAGCCGCCTCAACACGTGACTCAGCCATTGCCTGGGCTTCCGATTGACTGGTTTCAGACCAGCCGAACCGGCGCACGGTTATTTGCCTGCGTCCCTCGCGATGTTGTCGCCGGGCTTCGGCCCAATAATCTGGGACAATCATTTTGGTGTGGTTGATGGAAGATTTTAATCAGCCGTTGTCGGCTTGTCTTTGACATCCTATCCCCTGCTCTTCTTTGCTTTTAATCGTTTCTCACTGGAGTGTAAAGTGTGACCGGAAAGGTCAGGTGCCGTTAATTCCATTGGAGCGGTTTTACGCTGTAAGTGGACAGTCCTTGTTTGAGACCAAATGAGCTTACAAGTGATACAAGGTTTGGAGCTTACCTTCGGGATTTTTACTGCGATCGGGTTTTGCTGCGAATCGGCATCCCGCTGGGCGGCCTGGCTTTCACTCTTTCTACTGCTCAGCTTCGATACGTGGCGCTGTTTGAGAGTTGGGGAAATATCCACTGGACCAAGTCGCAAATGGTATGGTTTTACCTTTCGCCGCGATGAATCTCCAGAGTTCTTCACTTGCGTGGTGGCGGCTCAGATCCTTTTGACATTCGGAGCGTTTTTATTGTTTCTAGTTTCGTTGTGACAAAGCAAGTGATGAGCATCAAACTCGATTTTTATGAACAAGAATCATGGCCCGTATCATCGCCAAGGACAACCTGGTGGACCCGGTTGTCAGGTTAGTGTTCTGAATGTTTCGGCTAAAGGGGCAGACGGCGCAATGTTCCAAGCTGAGTTGCTTGATGCCGGACAAGGAGCCAGCGAGTTGGAGTTGCTGCGCACAATTGCTTCCCGTCTGGGAGTTCGCTGGGGAAACGATCAATTCGGCTGGTGGGCCGTTGTCCAAGGTGGAAGCTTCCCCAGTTGGACTGTGTGGAGGCAGGATGATTCCGGAAACAAATACCAGATCGGAGCGAATTTGACTGAAGAACAAGCCAGAGCCTTAGTTGCTGACTTTGAAGCGAGAGGGCACAAACAAACCTATTGGTGCAGCAATGAGAAGATTTCTTAACCGTTCGCTTCTGATTCCCGTCGTCATGTAATCATCGGAAGCTATTGATCTGTAAATACGTTGGACTAGTGAGTGGCGAGGCCGAAGCGTTTGCTGATGGGCCAGTAAACAAAGAGGGAGCGGCCAATGACGTTGGCGTCGGGCAAATCTCCCCAGTCGCGCGAGTCGCGGCTGTTCATAGTGTTGTCACCCATGGCCATGTAGCGGTGTTTTCCCACGATAAATTCGGCATCGGCATTCGGAAAGAGCGGAGCGAGATTGGAGCCCGCAAATGGAGGCGCGACATTCCGGGCGATTAATTCCGGGATCACTTGCTGAGCAACGGCATTATTCAAATGGCCGAAGTATTGATTATTGAAATTGGTGAAGTTGGCGCTGAAGGCGTAAACAGATTCAAAACCGCGGGTGTTCGCATCCAGACGCTGCCCATTGATGACCAGGTGATGATCATCTCCGATGCGGATTTTCTCCCCGCCCAGGCCGACCAGACGTTTGATGTAGTATTGATCCTGCGGCAGGTCCCCTATTCCCTTTGTGGCAAAAACAATAATTTCTCCGCGATGCGGCGGACGGAAATTGTAGGTCAAACGGTCGACAAACAGTTGATCGCCGGTGGCGACTTTAATCCGGAATAAATAGTCGCCTTTGTGAAAGGGCTGGTTCTGGTATAAACCGGCGCGTCGCGCCATGCTGTCGGGCGGGAACCAAATGGTCTGCGGTTGTTGATCGAGCCAGATGGTTTGCTTTTTTACGAAGGGAAAAACGGTCTTCGGTTCATCAATCCTGGTTAATTCACCATCGAACTCAGCGCGAGGTTCATAGTAGGTTACGCCGTAAACCCAGGAGTCGATAAACCGCTGAAAACCGCTGGGGAATTTATGATCCGGAACGTCCCGATAATTCTCATCGGTGATGCCATACAAGGTGGGTTGCATGGAGCCGGTGGGAATTTTGAATGGTTGCAGGAAGAAAGTGCGAACCGCCATGGCGATGGCAATGGCGACTAGAATGACCTCTACATTTTCACGCCACGCTGCATCGGGATACGGTTTGAGCCATTTGTTAGCGACTTCCTCCAGATTCTTCATCTGCGTTTCCAACGCCTTATTATCAGCGCCGGAATCGATAGCCTGTTGAACCTCGCGGTTCGCTTTCTCCAGGGCTTCAATCGCGGGTTGCGACAGGATATCGCGCTGCTCGTTAATCAGCTTCTCGACGTGCTTGCGCATATCGGTGGCGATGCGCACCGTGCGCGATAAGAACCATCGCAAGGTCATGACTCAGGCTTTCAATACTTCAATAAACGCTTCCTGCGGTATTTGCACACTGCCGAAAGCCTTCATGCGTTTTTTACCTTCTTTTTGTTTTTCCAACAGTTTGCGTTTGCGGGAAATATCGCCGCCGTAGCATTTGGCGGTAACGTCCTTGCGCATGGCGCTGACAGATTCGCGGGCAACAATCTTGCCGCCGATGGCCGCTTGAATGGCGACGACGAATTGTTGTTTCGGAATGACTTCCTTGAGTTTGGCGGCCAGGGCGCGTCCGCGGCTCTCGGCCTTGGAGCGATGCACAATGCAGGAAAAGGCATCCACTGGTTCCGTGTTGACGAGCATGTCGAGTTTCACCATGTCCGACATATCGTAACCGGCGAGTTCGTAATCCATGGAGCCGTAAC
>JBEHZA010000339.1:0-5857 GCA_048497895.1 Verrucomicrobiota bacterium | reverse complement strand
TGGGGAAAGAGACAAAACCCCCGCTTCCGGTGCGTTGCAATTGGTCAAACGAAGTCGTTTTCAGGCAAAGACAAAAACCGGATAGTTCTCCATATTTCGCATATGAGTGCACCTGCTTCGTATCGTAATTTACCGCCGTTGGCCGGAATCACCAACATGACGGAGGCGATGAAACCCGGGCTTTCTGTCGAGCAGTGTGTCGCGCGGCTAAAGCGTTTTCATTATGCTTTCAAACGGCTCCATCAGATTTTTATCGCGCGCCTGACGGCGGAGCCGGTTTACGAATTGAAAATGGCCTTCAGCCTGCACGGTCACCTTTGTGCCGAGCATGTCTCCGCTCTGCGCAAACGAGTAGGCGAAATGCGCGAACCGCCATTGGGACTGGATGTTGTCCCCAACCAGGAGCTGGAAATCTTTTTTGACGAAATCCTGAACGCACCCGCCACTGAAGAATTAGTCCTCGGCCTGTATGCCAAAGCCATTCCGGCATTGGAAGCAGCCTTGAAACAACATCTGGCCGATACAAATCATCTGGCCGACCATCCTTCGGTTCGAGTGTGCCGGTTCGCATTGTTGGAATTGAAAGATATTTCCACTTATGGCGCTCAGGCCATTCAATCGTTAACCAGTGAGCAGAGCCGTCAGCGTTGCGAAAAATGGTTGTCACTCCTGGAGAATTGCCTCACCGCAGCCGGCGGCCTGGATGGCACGCAAGCTCCCAGCGGAAAATCCAGCCAGCGTCAGTATTCCGTCCGTCCGTATCAATACGATCCTCAGCCAAAACGCGACGAACGTTTTCCCGATCCCTATAACATGGGCGTCAACGCTGAAGTTTTTCTCTACGACGAACAATTCGCGCCCGATCCCAAGACGCTCATGATGTTCTACAAGCGTCTGCGGGAAATTGATGTGCCCGAAATGATGGCGAGCATCATCATTGAAACACCGGAAAAACCGTGGGGCTATTATCAGGATATGACCCGCCAGCTTTGGGATGAGGCGCGGCACGCGATGATGGGCGAAGTCGGCTTTAACAGCGTGGGCGTGGATTGGCCTCACAAGGTCATGGTAAATTTCACCTGGTCGCTCGCGCTGAATACCCAACTCAAGCCGATCGAACGCCATGCGGTGCTTTATTATATCGAGCAGGGATTGATGCCCAAGACCGGCAAACGCTTTGAATGGGAAGTCGGCCTGGCCTCGCACAATCCGCTCGCCGGACTCTTTCAGGATTACGATTGGGCGGACGAAGTCCTTCACGCGCGCATTGGCCGGGACTGGTATTTGAAAGAGTTCACCGATGCCAAAGAGGCCGTTCATTACGGTGATCAATGCTGGTCGAAAGTCCTGATGGGCTGGCGCAGTTGGAAGGATAAAGGGTTGACGCAGCATCGCAACTGGTGGCCGGAAGTTTACACGCAAGCCTGCGAGCATTGGGGAACAACACCCGATCCGAAGGTGCTCTCTTTTTCGACCACGTATGAAACTGTGCGCGCGGATTTGAAAGACCTCTCCGCTTCGGCTTAAAACGAGGCTTCGATCACAAGAATGATTATGGGTTCAAACTTTATTGACTTTTTTTGAAATCGAAATTTAACATCACTTTCAGTGAAAGCAATCCAGAAGCCCAGCGATTCGTCTTGCGCTCGTCGTCGGACCAGTTTCAATTGCTCAGCCATGGCCGCCGTTAAATCCAAACACAAAATTATTGCCGGAGTAGAAGCCGAACTCCTCAAACGGCTTCGCGCCCGGGGCGGAATGTCGCGCGTTGAACTGGCGAGAGAGTTGAATCTGGCCCCTTCCACCGCTGGGATTTACGTTGATCGGTTGATCCGGGAAAAGTTTTTGCAGGAAAGCGCAAAAGTAGATCGCGATTTCGGGCGTCCGCCCATTCTGCTGGCGCCAAATCCCGATGGCGGCCGCTTTGTGGGCGTTGATTTTCAACCTCGAAACATCTCCGCCACCGCCGTCGATTTCTCGCAAAAGCCGCTTAAGAACACGCAAGTTCCGGTGCGCGTGAGTGATTCTCTGGAACAAATTTTTACCAAGATTGAGCAGGCGATTGATGAGGTCGTGGTTGACGATTACCGGCCGGTGCTCGGCATTGGCGTGGGATTGCCGGGAGTCATTGATCCAGTTAATGGCGTCGCACTGCACTACAGCCGTATTACCGGCTGGAAAAATATTCCGTTCGGAGCGCGCTTATCCGCCAAATTCAAGGTTCCCGTCTTCCTCGAAAATAATATCCGTTCCATGGCGTTGGCAGAACTTTGGTTCGGGCAGGGTTGCGGCATCAGCAATTTCGTATGTCTGGGTGTGCGCACGGGAATTGCGGCCGGGATTGTCATTGGCGGTCAATTGCATCGTGGCCGGGATAACTTCGCCGGAGAGATTGGAAATTGGTCATGCCCAACGATGCTCGCCCACAAGCCGGGTAAGTCCCCCATTTCCTTATCCTGGCAAGCGGGTCAAACTTTGGAATCTCTCGCCTCCACGCCGGGCATTGTGTCTGCCGCGGAACAAGCGCTTCAAGCGGGCGTCAAAACCCGGATAAAATTGGAGAAAGGCGGGTTGCGGTTTGAAGATGTTGCCCGCGCTTATCTGGACGGCGATGAACTGGCCACGCAAATTATCGGTCAGGCTGCGTTTGCCCTTGCCTGGAGTGCCGTGCAAATCCGTCAACTGTTGAACCCGGACAAGATTATTCTGGCCGGCCCGTTAACCACGCTCGGCGACGCATTTCTCGATACCATTAAGCAAACCGCGCGGCAGCTCAGTACGGAACCGGTCACCGATCTGCCACTGGTCGTTTACTCCAACCTGGGCGAATACAACGGAGCGTTGGGTGCGGCCGCGCTGGCACTGCACCAGTGGAAACCTGCCCGCTAGCCCTATTCCTGACGTTATGCGAAACACTTTATTAATTACGTCAGGGAAACCGCCTTGCCAATTTCACGCTCCAGCCCATGAAAATTAAATTGGGATTCATCGGCATTGGCGCCATGGGGTTAAGCCATCTCAAAGCGATGCACCAGCATCCGGGTGGCCAAGCCGAAGTCGTCGCTGTCTGTTCACGCTCCGAAGAGAATCTCAAAAAGGCTTTGGAGATCGCGCCGCAAGCCCGCGTTTTTCAATCCGAAGATGAACTGATCCAAAGTGACGTGGAAGCCATTTTTGTTTCCACGCCCAATTTCACCCACGCCTCTCTGGCGGAAAAAATTATAGCCACTGGCAAGCACCTCTTTTTGGAAAAACCGTGCGGGATCACGCGCGACGATGGTGCGCGTTTATTGCGCCTTGCGGAACAAAGCCGTGGCGTGCTGATGATCGGCCATGAGTTCCGTTATTCGCCTTATTTTCAGAAAGTAAAAGCCTTGATCGACGCCGGAGAGATCGGCCAACCGCGCATGGTCTGGACCCGTGAATTCCGCGGTCCATTCCAAAAAAAATCCGGCGAATGGATTCAGGATGACCGCCTGTCCGGCGGCTGTCTGGTGGATAAAAATTGCCACCATTTTGACCTCATGAACTGGTGGGCCGGCGCACGGCCCAAGCGGGTGTCTGCGTTCGGTGGCAACGCCGTCAATCGTGTCATCGCCGGGGAACACCAGGTGCATGACCATGCCACCGTCAGTTTCGAGTATGAAAATCAGGTGCGCGGCACGCTCCAGCTCTGCATGTTCGCCCTCGATTTTCCTTATGAAGATCTGGAAATGGGCGTGGTCGGCGAGGAAGGCATGTTGCACACACGCATTTCAAAGATTGAAATTCTCCAGTGGCGGCGAGGACGCAGCCAGAAAGAACCGGTTATTCATTCCGTCCCTGCACCCAGCGGCAGTGGCTGGGGCGGACATCTGGGTTTCAACGAAATCCACGAAGCTTTTTTGCAAGCGATCACAACCGGTCAGAAACCTTTGACGACCGTGCGCGATTGCCTGGACGGCACGTTGCTGGCGATTGCGGCGGAAGAGTCGATTAAAACCGGTCAGATCATCGAGCTATAAACACGGGTTCATTGCCATATCCATCATACGACCATGAGTAAATTCGTTATCAATCCAGAACCATTCACTCACGCCCCCGTTGTCCGCGAACCGGTGGGCCGGGAAAACGGCTATTGGGCTGGCGCACCCGGCGCTTATTATGAACCCGCGGAAAAGGCATGGTATTTGACTTACCGGATTCGCCGTCCCCGGGGTGTGCAACCGGATCGCGGCGGCGAAGCCAGAATTGCCCGCTCAACGGATCTGAAAAATTTTACGGATGTCTGGGCTGTCACTAAGGATAAGTTTAACACCGCCTCAATTGAGCGCAGTGCCATTCGCAAAGGCGCTGACGGCCAGTGGCGTTACTTCACAAGCTATGTGGATGCCACCGATGGCCGCTGGTGCGTGGCTGTGCTCAAGGCTCCCACCGTGGAGCAACTGGACCCGGCGAAAATTCAACGCGTGTTTACCGCGAGCACGCTGGGGCTGGAAGGGATTAAAGACCCGTGGATTCTGGAACACGAGGGTGTTTTTTATATGTACTTGAGTGTCGCTATCCCCTCCCCGCGCACCAATGAAAAGTCCCACCAGACACTCGATATTTATAACACGGGTGAATGCGTTTCCGTAACCGGCCTGGCCACTTCACGCGATCTCGAGACGTGGAAATGGGAAGGTGTGGTCTTTAAACCAGACGCCGCCGGATGGGATGTTTACTGCCGCCGGATTAACAGCGTGGTGCCGTATCAAGGAAAATTTCTGGCCTGCTACGATGGCAGCGCGAGCCATCTGGAGAATTACGAAGAAAAAACCGGGCTGGCCATCTCTGCGGACTTAAAGCATTGGACATCGTTAACCCCGGAGAGACCCGCACTCACCAGTCCGCACAGTTCCACTTCCTTGCGCTATATTGATGCTCAGGTGGTAGCTGGCGAAATCTACTTATTTTACGAATTTGCCCGGGCGGATGGAGCGCATGATCTGAGGTTGCTCAAGCGTCCGCTGGCAGAATCGCCGCTCGTCTATTGAGGAAGTTCGGTGCCTTTGGTTTCGGGGGCAAAGAGCAAGGCTCCTGCCCCCAATAAAAAGAGCAGGCTCAACAGGGCGACGGTATTTTCCAGTGAGACGCCCCAGCTCTTTTGCAATGAGCCGCCTAAAAAGAGAATCGGAGCCGCGAGAATGCGGCCAAAGTTAAAACAAAAGCCACCGCCCGTTCCCCGCAAACGCGTGGGAAATAATTCCGGGAAATAGATCGCATAGCCCGCGTGCATTCCCAGGGTAAAGTAGCCAAAGATAGGAAGCGCGACATAGAGCACATTCACCTCGACGTTCGCCAGGCCTTTAAAAAGCGCCAGCGCCACCGCGAATCCACTGAGGTGAAACAGTAGAAAAGTGCCTCTCCGGCCCAGCCGTTCACAAAGTGGACCGAATGAGAGCAATCCCAATCCACCTCCGGTCGTGACCAGAAACATGCCGAGCATTTCGCGATTTTTGATCGCTTTCGTATGTTTGGCGAGGGCGGCGGTTCTCACGGTGGCATCGGCATTCGCAGCCACTTTCTCAAGCTGCAAGTACTGCCGCTCGGCATCACGCCGCAATAAATCTTTGCCGTAAATGTGGACGCCCCAAAAAGTCGCCATCCCTACCGCCGCCAGGCAGATGCCAATAGTTGTGCTCCGCCAGAGGTGAGCACCGAACAGTTCTCCGATTCGTCCGGTCTGCTTCGATTGATCGGTTGCTGCCAGTTCCTGCGCTTTTACCCACTGATCCGGTTCTTTCAACCGCCAGCGAATCCAAAGCGTCAGCAGCGAGGGCAACACGCCCACCACAAATCCCCAGCGCCAGCCACAGCTGGGATTATTAACCACCCA
>JBEHZA010000338.1:0-5865 GCA_048497895.1 Verrucomicrobiota bacterium | reverse complement strand
GCCTTGCGGCCAGCGCTTTTCGATTTTTAAAAATCTACGGACTTAGAGCGGACGAATCCAGATGTTCCGGAAGTGAACTGGATTGCCGTGATCCTGCAAAGCGAGCGGTCCTTTGCCGGAATAGGCTTTATACTTGGCCGGCTTATCGTGGGAGGTTTCACCGAGGATCATCGAATGATCCTGAACCAGCACACCATTCTGCAACACCGTTACCGTAGCCGGATTGGTCAACTTGCCATCTTTGTCAAATTTCGGGCCGTGAAAAACGATGTCGTAAGTCTGCCATTGTCCGGGAGGACGGCATACGTTTACCAGCGGGGCATGCTGTTTGTAAACCGCACCCGCCTGTCCGTGGAAATACGTCTTGTTGTTGTATGAATCAAGCACTTGAACTTCATACAAGCCGTGCAAAAACACACCGCTGTTGCCACGGCCCTGTCCATCGCCGTGCACTTCGGAAGGAGTTGCCCATTCCACATGCAATTGGAAATCGCCAAACTCTTCCTTCGTCCGGACATAGCCCGCGCCCTTGACGGAAATCATGTCGCCATTTTCGACCACCCACTTGGTGTCGCCACCTTTCATGTCCTGCCACTTTGAAACGTCCTTCCCATCAAACAGAACAATCGCATCCGCAGGCGGACTGCCAGCCGTGCCAGGAGTAACGATCGCCGGTTCTTTGTCGGGCGAAGGCAAAACAATCGTCGGGGCTTCGTACTTGGTGACAATTTCCAGGGGTTCAGCTTGCGCGCTGTTGAACGCGCCCAGAGCGATGCCCATGGTCGCTACCGCAACGGCACTCAAGCGGCGGTGAAGGAAAAGGTATTTCTGCATAGTTAAAACGAATTCAGTTGTTGTTGTATCTCGGAAACGAGGTCATATTCCGTGGAATTCCCATGATTCGCAACGGAAAACTTGAAGCCGGAAGATGGGGCGTTTGCGGTCCGGATCATCGTACTGCTGCCGTCTTTTCAACGATCACTCAAAATCACGTATGCAAACCCAACTAACCCGTCGGGAAATGCTTCGCGGCAGCGCCGCCGCCGTCACTCTGGCTTTCGCTCATTTGCCGCTGTCAGTTTTCGGTGTGACCGACGATAAAGATGCCACCCCGGTGCCTTTCCTGGACCCGCAGCCAATAAATCCCACCCGTCGAATGGTGAAATGGGACGCGCTGGCCGATTGGATTACGCCACACGACGACTTTTTTACGGTCAGCCACTATGGAATCGCCAACGTAGAATTATCGACCTGGAAGCTCGAAATCACCGGGCTCTTCACTAAGCCAACTACCCTCACGCTCGAAGAACTCAAACGCCGGAAGCGCAAGGAAGTCACGGCTACGCTCGAATGTTCAGGTAACGGTTCTTCCCCTACCTTTATGGGCGCAGTGGGCAATGCCCGCTGGACCGGCACTCCGCTGGCCTCGCTGCTCAAAGACCATGGAGTCAGCCGTGATGCAGTCGAAATCGTTTTCTACGGCGCAGACAACAAAACCGAGAAAATCCGCGAACACGATTACGATCAGAATTTTGCCCGCAGCATTTCATTTTCCAAGGCGATGGATGAAAACGTCATCCTGGCATACGAGATGAACGGCAAACCCCTGACGGTTGGGCATGGGGCTCCCCTACGGTTGATTGTTCCCGGTTGGTATGGCATCGCCTGGGTAAAGTGGATTACCAGAATTGAAGCCCGTGACCGCCGTTTCATGAGCCGCTTCATGGCGCGTGATTATGTGACCATTCGCGGCGAAGAGGTGAATGGCAAAACCATCTGGCGCGAAACGAGTGTAAGTTTGATGAATATCAAATCGCTCGTGGGCCGCGTCCTGCGCTTGAAAGATGGCACCCTGCGCGTTTGTGGCGCCGCCTGGAGCGATGGCACCCCCATCAAACGCGTGGAGTTTAAAATTGATGACGGCCCCTGGCAAACCGTCACTTTAGATCAGAAAAAGAATACTCCCTATGCCTGGACCTTCTGGGCCTTTGATTGGCGTTATCCGCAACCCGGTGAGCACACCATCGTTTCACGGGCTATCGATGCCAAAGGACGGGTGCAACCTTCTTCTGATGATCCGGAAATCAAATTGAAGCGCACTTATTGGGAAGCCAACCAACAATACCCGCGCAAAATTAAAGTCTAAGGCAGCGGACTTAATCGGCCTCAATCGCCGCCTGACGCTCACGGGGAATGCGCTCCAGATGAAAGGTCAGGTAATTTTGTAAAAAGCGGGCCATCTCCAGAGTTTGGGCTTCCGTCAGTTTTATACGGGCTATCCAAGACCATTCAGCATCGGACAATCGCTCCAAAATCTGGCGCGTGCCCGGCATCAATCGGACCGTATCAAATTCCGGGCTTAACCCCAGGTTTGCCAGCCATTTCATTTCAAAGGCAAAAATAGTCAACGCCTGTGGAGGATTTGTTACAAGCTGACTCAACAGGTTTCCGAATAGTTGAAAAGCTCCAGCAATCGGGGTTTCAGTCTCGGTCGTTAATTCAATCAATTCCGCTGCGTAGGAGGCTTGAGTGATTGCTCCTAAACTCTTGCGCAATTCCGGAAAGGTCTCGCGCAACATAACTTCCCTCAAATTGTGAAGTTCAGAACGGCGGCTGCGTTGAAAACTAAAGTCGGCTAAAAAAAACAAATCCAGCTTGCCGCGAAAACTGGATTTAGCGCGCCGCGCCCCTTTGGCCACGGTGGCGATACGTCCAAGATTCGGAGTCAGCCATTGAACAATCAAACTCGTCTCCGTCAGCGGGCGGGTTCGCAGAATTAGTCCGGTGGAACGCTCCTCCATGCCTATGAATTCCCGATACTCACTTCGCTTTTGGCGGAATCGCGATTAAGCTGGCTTAGCGCTGCCGCCGATAGCCCTGTCTTGGTCGGATTATAATCAGGGGCCACTGCTCCCAGACTGATAATGAATTTAATGCCATCCGCCACGCTCATGTCCAATTTAGTGAGTTTGCTCTCCGGAACTAAAATGAGAAAACCGGAGGTCGGATTGGGAGTCGTGGGAACAAAGATGCTCACCACCTTTTCCTGCGTTTTGAGCTGCACCTCCTGATGTTGTTCTCCCGTCACAAAGCCGATCGAAAAAACTCCATCCCTGGGAAACTCCACCAGCACCACCTGCTTGAAGGAGGATTTATTGCTCGAACCGAACGCATCATTGACCTGCTTGATCGCTCCATAGATTTTATTCAACAACGGGACCCGCAAGAGCAATTCATCCAACAATTCGATCAGTTTTTTTCCAACGTAATTTCTCGTCAGCCCGCCAATGACGGCAACGATAATGATGGCAACAATCAGTGCAAAGAGGCTCCAGTACCAGTTCGGCTCGTCAGTCCCATCGTGCCGGATCCACCGTTGGGGAAGGAAGATCAGGAGAATATTCGTCAGGTTGGAAACCGTGCCAAACAGCCACTTCACCACGGCAATCGAAATCACGCCCGGCAGAACAATGGCTAATCCGGTAAAAAAATTAGTGCGCCAGCGTGCCAAAATAAATTTCATAACGTTTTGGAAACGCGACGAAGTTTGCGGAAAGCAAATCGGGCCGCGAGTTCTTTGACGATCCGGTTTTCCTCCCGTTTCATCACCTTGCGCGCCTGGGGACTTAGATCGTCGTGCCCCAATAGATGGAGAATGCCGTGCACTATGTAGCGAACCAATTCCGCCTGCCAGGTAGTGCGAAAGGATCGCGCTTGTTTCACCGCATCGTCCAGGCAGACAAAAATCTCTCCATGCACAGAAACCTGCGACGGCGTTTCCGCATGATCAAAGGTAATCACATCCGTCGAGCCTTCATGATTGAGAAACTGCTCATTTACCAACGTCATGTCTTCCGCGCCGACCAGGTGAATGCCCAGCTCAAACTGTTTCAGGTGGAAAATCTCCTCCAGAGCAACGCGGGTAATTTGGCGCAACAAGCGGAGATCCAGCGGTCGAACTTGCTGCCGGTTTTGCAGGATCAATTCACTCATGTCCGGTGCCCCGGTGATGCTCGTAGGCAGCAATTATCCGTTGGACCAAAGGATGCCGGACCACATCGCGCTTACCGAATTCAACAACCGCAATGCCTTCCACTTTAGCCAGCGCGCGATAGGCTTCCACCAATCCGGAATGTTTGTGTCCCGGCAGGTCCACCTGAGTCGGGTCGCCCGTGACCACCGCTTTGGAATTATGTCCCAGGCGGGTCAGAAACATGAACATCTGTTCCATCGTCGTATTCTGCGCTTCATCCAGAATAATGAAAGAATGGTTGAGCGTGCGACCACGCATGTAAGCCAACGGCGCGATTTCAATGGAACCCCGTTCCCGATGCTTCAAAATTTCGTCCGGAGCCATCATGTCGTGCAACGCATCGTAGAGCGGACGCAGGAACGGGTCCAGTTTCTCGTGCAAATCGCCAGGCAAAAAACCAAGAGCTTCCCCTGCCTCAACGGCAGGCCGGGTCAAAATAATCCGGTTTACCCGATTGTCCTTTAGCGCGGCCACGGCCATCGCCATTGCGAGGTATGTCTTGCCGGTTCCGGCCGGTCCGATGCCAATCGTAATGTCGTGTTGGCGGATGGCTTCCACGTATTTCTTCTGCCCCAGGGTTTTGGGAGTGATCACGGCCCGTCCGGGCGCTGTTTGAATGCGCTCTTCAACCAGGCTGCGCAACGCTTGAGCCCCGTCACTTTTCACGACATTCAAGGCCGCCACGAACTCACGATTGCGAACCGCTGTTCCGTTCTTGAGCGATGTTTCCAGAAATTGAAACATCTGCTTTGCCCGTTCCACGTTTTCGGGCTCGCCTTCGAGCTTGATCCAGCCTTCCCGCGAAGTGACTTTAACGCCCAACTCCTGTTCCATCGAAACCAGGTTGCGGGCGTCGTTATTGAACAACTGCTGGGCTATCCGGGCATTTTCAAAATGAAGCGTTTCCGAAGTCATACTTAGAGCGATTGCGCCGTCAAGGCAGCGCGAATTTGGGCGGCCAGTTCAGTCAGAGCTTGCGGCACTACGGTCGTATTCGCGATGACCGGCATAAAATTGGTATCTCCGTTCCATCGAGGCACGATATGAACGTGCAAATGTTCCACAATTCCGGCGCCGGCTACTCGTCCCAGGTTCACCCCCAAATTGAATCCGTCCGGCTTCATCACCTGTTTTAAAGCCGTCTGGCAGCGACGCACCAGCTTCATCAGGTCGAGCATCTCCTCCTCCGTCAGACCGTGAAAATCAGGAACTTCTTTGTACGGAACCACCATTAAATGACCGCCGGTATAGGGATAGGTATTCAAGACGGCATAGCATGATTTCTCCCGGGCCACGACGTAGTTGCCCACGTCATCGTCCGAACGGGCGATGCGCGAAAAAATCGAGCCATCGGCATGCTGGGGTTTGGGCCCCAGGATGTATTCGATGCGCCACGGTGCATGCAACGGTTCCATGCGAAAAACGCTAGCGACAATAGCGGGAAAAGTCAAAAGACAGTCGCAAAAACTATCTGCGCTTACACCGTGAAAAAGCTGGCTTGTTTCACGATATTTACTAAATTTTCACCCATCAAGTTCGCAACGCAAAAGCCCCCGATGGCCTTGCATTAACATTCTAATCATTAAACACATTATGGCAGAGAAAATTGGATTTGTCGGAGTAGGTCGCATGGGCGCTAACATGGCCCGGCGCTTGAAGGATTGCGGGTTTGCCGTCACCGCGGTTTATGACGTTCGAGCCGAAGCTGCTCAGGCGCTCGGAACAGAAATCGGAGCCGAAGCCTGCACCACTCTGGCCCGGGTAACCGAATTATCTGACATCGTCATCACCGTCGTTACCGATGACAAGGCGATGGTAAAAATTTACGAAGA
>JBEHZA010000337.1:0-5901 GCA_048497895.1 Verrucomicrobiota bacterium | reverse complement strand
AGCCCCGCCAGCGAAATCACCACCAGCAGCGCCAGCAGATTGTATATCGGAAAATAACTCGCCGGTGAATTGGCTTCGTTGCCGAGGTGCTTGACCCATTCGCCCACGAGCCAGTGAGAAAGGTTGCCGATCAACCCACCGACCGTAATGAAGAAGCCGAAGACGCGGCCACGAACGGAATCATGCACGGCTTCCATCAATGCGGCTTCGATCACGGGATAACTTGCCATGAAAAAGAAGCCGTAGCAAAACAGGGCGGGCGCAGTCCAATTAGCCGGCACATGCGGGAAAATGAAGATCAGCACCGCGGCCACGGAGAGCACAATCATGGTCCAGCGAATTCTTCCACCATCACTCAATTTGCCAAAGATCGGGTTACTGATGCTCGTCGCGAGGAAGATGCCGCTCAGGGTTAAACCGGTGGTCTTCGGGTCGAAATGATGCGCTTTCTGCAAATACAATGAACCAAGACTCCCCATGGCGGAGCCGGAAAAATCCCGCAATGCGAAAAAGAAGCTGGCCGAGATGAAAAACAAAAGCAGCGCCGGGGTGGGGAATAATTTTTCCGGAGGCGCGGATTTTTTCCCGGCGGCGACAGTGAGCGGCGGTTCTTCCTGGGCCAGCCAATAAAAGAGGCCGGCGACGATTATTCCCAACAGACCCATTTCCAGAATGGGCCGTCGCCATGCCGCGGCTCCCAGCACGGGTTCCAACGCATCCACGCGCCAACCCGCGTAAATCGGACTGACGAAGAAACCGACTCCGGCGCCAATGCCGACGAGTCCCAATGCCTTGCCGGTGCCCACGGGGAATAGTCGGGCGACCATCGCCGTTGCGGCCGGGTGATAACAACTGCCGCCGAAACCAGCGAGGATCACGCATAACAGAGCCGAGGTGTAATTCGGAGCGCAGGATAAACCGACGAAGCCCAGGCCATTAATGACTAGGCCGATGGCCAAAAGTTTCTTACGGCTCATGCGATCTGCCAAAATGCCCATCGCGTAACTGGGCACGAAATAGGCGATCATCATCACGGTGACCAGCAGGGTGGATTGTCCTACGTTTTCCAGTTTCAAATCTTTTTGAATCAGGAGATAGAGCGGCAGCAACGCGACGTGGTAAACGTGCGTCAGCGCGTGCAAGAGGCCGCTGAGCCAAAGTGTGCGGGTCCGGTGATCGGCGTGAGTTTCCATTTATACAGCCATGAGTGAGCAACCGCGTGGTTCAGCCAGCGCGGCGCGTCCGAGCAATTCAAAACCGTGGCCGCGTTTGATGCCCAGGTCTTCCGTTTGTACTGCGGCGATCGAATAAACATTCGCCAAATCCAGGATGCGAATCAAACCTGTTTCGCCTTCTGCGACTTCGCGTCCGGTCTCCGGTGAAATAATCTGCGCTCTTGCCCAGGGAGGGAAGTGAAACACACGCGCGCTTTGATTTAATGAGTCGGACATAACGGGTTTAAGACTGGCAACTCCGTCGTAGGCTTGTGAGCTGAGTTCGCTCATGCCGTATTCACAAATGATATTCGCCGACGGAACGCCCAGGTGATGAGTGATGAGCCGGTGCAATTCAGCTTTTGGTAGCGTACGGGAACGGCCTTTGTAACCTCCGGTTTCCAGCACACGTGAACCGGCGGGAAGATTTAAGGTGACATCATGCTCCGCTAAAAAATCGAAGAGATGGACGAAGGAAAAGGCAGTGCCCAGTAAAACGATTGGATGATTGCTGTTAATGGCTTGTTGAAGCAATGCCTGTGTTTTTGTCAGCGACAGATTCCAACTGCCATCGGCGTCCGCACTAGCGAGAAAAGATGAATTTGCAGACGCGAATTTCTCCCGCACGAGTCCAAACATATGAACGAGTGAAGAATGTGGCGCAGCCTCGGGCGGCGGAGTCAGAATAAAAAAATCCGGGCGTGATAAACCTGTGATGAGATGACGTTCAAACCAGGGCAACAACGAGGCTTCGTAGAGCGATAACGATTCGGCGTTATGGAAGTGCTGGCTGCGGCGTTGTTCGGTGGTGCCGCTGGAATAAAATACGGTGGTGCGTTCGTTTAGAGATAGGCTGGTCAGCTCAAAATCTTTGAAGGCCGTTGTCGGCAAGGCCGGGATTTGCCGGTAATCACGCATGCTTTCGGGTGAAATGCGGCGGCTTTCGCACAGCTTCCGATAGGGGAGGATGTGCGTGGATTGCAGAGCGAATAATTGCTGCGCGAGGGAGTTGAATTCGGCTTCCGTGTCAGCCTCGACCGATGCTTCAACTGCTTTATTGGCAGGGGATTGAGCGCGAATAAATTCGCGCAATCGACCGGTGAAACCGGCAAATGTGATCGGGTTCGTCATGCGGTTTTTCTTTCTGCGTTTCGCAACGCCTGGCTGGTTTTCCGCGACAGCCAGGGTGAGATATATACGCGCTAACGGGTTGATTCGCAAGTGTGCTTTGTAGAGTCAGGCATCCTTGCCTGACGGTGAACGCGGCTTCCAGCCGCGATTCGATGTAAGACTGGCAGCAAGATGCTGCCGTTACCGTCAGGCAAGGATGCCTGACTCTACCTAGTGAAGCATTTCGCAAGTGACCTTATCGCGTCCATTCCAGCCAGCGTGAGAAGAGTTGTTTGATCATCGGCGTCAGACGGGTGCGGTTGTATTGATCGCCGCATTTGCGAATGGCTTCGGCTTGTGTGGGGTAGGGATGGATAACGTTGGCCAATTTGCCTAGTCCCATTCCGGCGGCCATGGCAACGCTGATTTCGCTGATTAAATCTCCGGCATGTTTGGCGACGATGGTAGCGCCAAGAATCTTATCCGTGCCTTTAGCCACGTGAATTTTTACAAAGCCATTCGTTTCTCCATCCACAATGGCGCGATCAACGGCACTCAGCGGTTGCAGGTAAGTGTCGATTGGAATGCCCTGAATGCGGGCGTCGTGTTCGTAGAGACCAACGTGAGCAATTTCCGGATCGGTGTAAGTGGCCCACGGAATTGTCAGCGCGCTGAGCTTCTTGCGGCCCAGGAACAGCGCGTTTTGAATCACGATGCGCGCCGTGAAATCAGCGGCATGTGTAAATTTGTGTTTCAGGCAGACGTCGCCCGCCGCATATATATTCGGATTGGTCGTCTGCAAATAATCGTTTACGGTGATACCTCCATGCAGATCGTATTCCACGCCGATGCCTTCCAGGTTGAGGTGCTCAACGTTGGGCGCGCGGCCAATGCCGATCAGGATTTCGTCCACGGTCACGGAATCCTGATTATCCGCCGTATGAAAATGAATAGTTTTACCGTCACTGCCACGTTCGACGCGCCGGAATTTCACGTTTAGCACCAGTCGGACGCCGTCTGCTTGCAGCGTTTGCTGGAGCAAGGCGGCGGCATCGACGTCTTCATGATCCAGCAGATGCGCGTTTTTGTGGAAGAGCGTGACCTCGGAACCGAGGCGGGCAAAGGCCTGCGCGAGTTCGCAGCCGACGGGGCCACCGCCAATCACGGCCAGACGATTTGGCCGTTCGGTCAGCGAGAAAACGTTTTCGTTGGTTAAATAACCGGCTTCGTTCAAACCTTCGATGGCTGGCGGAACGGCTCTGGCTCCGGTGGCAATGACTGCCCGCTTGAAGGATAATTGCTGACCGGCGACTTCCACGGTGTTGGCATTGGCGAAACGCGCCGATCCCAGAAAGACATCCACGCCCAGTTCGGTAAACCGTTTCGCTGAATCATGCGGGCTGATGCCTGCGCGCAAGCGGCGCAGACGTTCCATGACCGCAGGAAAATCAACCTCAACTCCAGACGGCACTCGAATGCCGTATTGTTCCGCCCGGCGGATTTCTGCGACAGACCGGGAAGATCGAATTAACGCTTTGGAAGGGACACAACCGACATTCAGGCAATCTCCGCCGAGCAAATGCTTTTCGATGAGGGCGACTTTCGCGCCCAGCCCCGTTGCTCCGGCAGCAGTGACCAATCCGGCTGTGCCGCCACCGATGACGACCAGGTTATAGCGCGGCGCGGGTGTTGGGTTCACCCAATGGGCCGGATGCGCGTTCGCTGCCAGTTCCTGATTATATTTATCCCAGGGTTCGATTACGTGTTCAGCGTGGCCGTTCATGTGACGGGAGGTTGGGGCGCGGCGAATTTTTGTTTCAAGGCCTTTTGCGCAATGCGCGTGATCAGGACGGTTACGGCAATCGTGGCTGCCAGGCCAATGCCGTAGAGTGCCCATTGTTGTGGAGTGCGGGATTTTGTCCCGGCACCGGCTTGAGCCAGCGAGCCGAGATAAACATACAGGATAGTGCCCGGCAGCATGCCAATCCACGAAGCCAATACATAATCACGCAGTGAAACGCGAGTCAGTCCGAAGGCGTAGTTCAGCAGTGTGAACGGAAAAACCGGTGACAGCCGCGTGAGTCCGACAATCTTCCAGCCTTCACTGGCCACGGCCTGATCGATGGCAGTGAAGCGGGGATTGGCCGCAATCTTCTGAGCCACCCAGGCGCGGGCAAAATAGCGGCCAACCAGAAAGGCTGCGGTTGCTCCAAGAGTAGCCGCAATGGAAACATAGATTGAACCTTTGATTACACCGAAAACAGCGCCGGCTCCGAGCGTTAATACCGAACCGGGAATCAATAACACGGTGGCAATAATATAAATGACGATGAAGAGCAAAGGCCCTAGCGGGCCGAGGCCATTTATCCAATCCAAAACTCGTTTGAGTTGATCCTGAACAGGCAGGAAGGGCAGGGTGGCGACGACACTGACGAGCACCAGCAATCCCAGCAGCCATTCCCATTTGCTTGCGCGGCTTTTGGTTTCAGTGGTCATGCAGGTTTGAGGCTGTAAATGGGTAACCTATTTTGCCCGGGATAGCTATGGGTTAATGCGTTTTCGGGGCGGAAAATGACCGGCCGTTCATGGCAAAGTAACTTTACGTTGGCGGGTAAGAGTGGCATAACGGGGATTACATGAATATCACCCGTTGGCGTCGCCGGTTTGCCGGTTCGTGTTTACTCGCGTTTATCGTGATTCGATTGCTGACGGGGGAAAATGCGTTGGCACAGTTGCCGGGGCTGAAGCCGGATGGTTCGGTATTATTGCCCAATATGTGGTCATTGAGGCCCGCGGGCAAACAGGTGGATTTAGGCGATCTGCCGGTGAATATTGCGGTGCATCCAGCCGGGCATTTCGCCGCGATTCTGCATAGTGGAAACAGCAAGCATGAGGTGATCGTGGTGGATGTGTTGAGTGGAACGGTAGTGACGCGCACTCCGGTTTCCGAAGCATTCTACGGCATCGAGTTCTCGCGCGACGGTTCGCAACTTTTTTGCAGCGGCGCTGGCACCGAGGTGGTGCATCAATTTGCTTTCAAGGCCGGGGAGTTGACCGATCATCAGGAAATTAAATTACGGGACGCGAAGACACGCGGCGTGCCGGCTGGTCTGGCGTTAAGCCGGGATGGCAAATGGCTGTTCGCCGCAAATGTCTGGGGGCATCGCATCAGCCAGGTGGATTTGAAGAATGCCGCGGCGGTTACGGATATTCCGCTGGAGGCAACGGTGGAAACGAATGCGACGGCGCTCGTGAAGCCGCCGAGCGATCCGGATTTGGCCGCGGCCACCAAGCGGGCGGAAGCTGCTTTGCAAGACGCGCAATCGGCCGATCCGTTTCCTTATGCCTGCCGGTTGGATGAAAAGAAGAACCGCCTCTACGTGAGCCTGTGGGCGCAATCCAAAGTGGCGGTGATTGATTTGAAGACCGGCAAAATCGTGGATTACTGGGCGACCGAAGAGCATCCGAATGAAATGTTGCTGACGTCCGCCGGTAAATATTTGTATGTGGCCAATGCCAATCGCAATACCATTACGGTTTTCGATACGGCCAAAGGCCAGCAGCCAATCACGCCCCT
>JBEHZA010000336.1:0-5915 GCA_048497895.1 Verrucomicrobiota bacterium | reverse complement strand
GATTTGCAGGGCGATGGACATGAGTTGTGGTTGGGGCATGCCTGCCGACTGCTGGCGGAGGAGGATGCGAAGATTACGGAGATTGCGATGGAATGCGGGTTTTATAACCTGGCCAATTTTAACCGGCGATTCCGGGAAATCACCCGGTTGGCGCCGCGGGAATACCGGAAGCAATTTCAACGCAGTGCGGCGTGAGCGGGGAAGCTGTTAATACAGCTATGCGGAACGGACGCGCCGGGGTACCCCGCTAAAGCGGTGTGCTAATGTGAGAGTGCTCTGGTGGTAGAAACATTTGTGCGCGCGCGCGAGCTGGATCTTCAAATGCGCTTTTTACGCTCCACCTTGCTGCGACTGGTCTGGCGGAATGTCGGCGCGCGTGGACGATGGGAGAAAAATCAGACTATAGGTTTCTACCGCCAGACACAGGCGCGGTCCGGGGCAGTGCGGGAAAGCAACTTTGCGCTTTGCACTTACTAATGCCCATGTTTGAGTGGCGCACATGATCGGGTTGGGAACACTTATCAATGCGCTCGCTATTTTGATTGGCGGCATCGTTGGCTTGACGGTGACCCGGCAGATTTCTCCGGGCATGCAAGGGAAGCTGAAAACCTGGCTGGCGATCTTTACAGTGGCGGTGGGGATAAAGATGCTGTGGGCCGGATTTGGAGGATCAATCGGGCAGATATTCAAACAATTCGGAATCATGTTTCTCGCGCTGATACTGGGAAATCTGTTGGGTAAAGCGGTGGGAATACAGAAAAGCCTGAACGGATTAGGGCAATACGCCAGCGAGCGTTTTCAGCGGGCGGCAACGTCGGGTGATAAAGGTCGAGCGAGTGAAGGATTCATCACTTGCTCGCTGCTGTTTTGTGTGGGACCGATGGCGATTCTGGGGGCGGTGCAGGATGGTTTAACGGGCGACTGGAAAACGCTCGGCATCAAAGCGGCCATGGACGGAGTGGCGACAATGACTTTTGCGGCGGTCTTTGGCTGGGGGGTATTGCTTTCGATTATTCCGGTGGTGGCTTATCAGGGAACGATTACGATCTTTGCTTATTGGCTGGCACAACGGCCTTACTTCCATGATCCGGCGATGCTGGACTCAGTGAATGCGACTGGCGGGATGTTGGTGCTCTGCCTGCCGCTAATCATCTTTGAAATGCGGAAGGTGCCGTTGGCGGATTATTTACCAGCCCTGGTGGTAGCGCCGTTGCTGACGTGGTGGTGGCATTAATGGGGAGAAGGCGGTGATACGGTGGGAGTGATGGGTGGCTTAAGCAGCCGACGGTATTTCAGACTGTAAGGATGGACGTTAGTGGTTGGTTGTCCGTCACATTCGATCGGGCCGCGCTCATTGGCCCAGGCGAAAAGGGAGCCTTCGAGGTTATACACATGGGTGAAGCCTTGCTGACGTAAACGCTGGGCGAGAGCGGAGGAGCGATAGCCCACCGAGCAATATACGACGACAGGACGATTGGAGTCCAATTGGGTGATCAGCGTTTGAGCGTCGATTTCTGGCTCGACTAAGAGTGCGCCGGGCAGATGGCTTACGGCATATTCTTCGGGACGACGAACGTCGAGCAGCAAGGGCGTGGGACGTTGAGGGTCTGCCAGCCAGGCGGCCAAATCCAGCGGTTGAAGTTGAATTACGCCGGGAAATTTGAGCCGGATGATTTTTTTGAGCAGAGCCAGACCCATGGTTTCCGGATGAAGCCAGAGCCACGCGAAAGCGAGGGCGAATAATCCTGAGACTGCCAATCCGATCAGGATAAGAGGGTGGTTAGCATTCATGCCGGATAGACATCCGGGGTCACTCTATTCGTTTCCGGTCCAATTTAAAACTGTTTATGCTTGCCGGAATTTTCCCGGAGCGGCGATACTTGCGGCAGACAAAGTCCGGCTATTTCATTTAAGAGACGAACCTTTTTGAGACATGAGCAAAGTGCGCGTTGGCATCATTGGCATGGGGAACATGGGCAAGTTCCATGCGGATTACATTCTGGCCGGCAAGGTAAAACGGTGTGAATTAACCGCCGTTTGCAGCACCTCGCCGCACAAACTGGAGAGTTACAAACAAAAAGGCGTTAAGATTTTTGACGATGGCGAAAAACTGATCCGCTCAGGTGACGTGGACGCGGTGATTATTGCCACGCCGCATTATCAGCACACGACACTGGGCATTGCCGCCATTGAAGCCGGTTTGCACGTGATGGTGGAAAAACCGATTTCCGCGCATAAGGCCGACGCTGAGCGTTTGATCGCCGCCGCGAAACAGAATCCCAAGATTAAATTTGCGGCCATGTTCCAGATGCGGGCGGAGCCGCGCTACGCGAAGATTCGCAAACTGATTCAGGATGGGGAGCTGGGCGATATCGTGCGGATCAACTGGATTATTACCGACTGGTTCCGGTCCGAGGCTTATTATTCCAGTGGCGGCTGGCGGGCGACCTGGAAGGGGGAAGGCGGAGGAGTGCTGATCAATCAATGCCTGCACCAATTGGATACCTTGCAATGGCTGTGCGGCATGCCGGCGCGCGTGCGTGGTTTTTGCCAGTTGGGGCGTTATCACAATATTGAGGTGGAGGATAACGTGACGGTTTATTTGGAGTGGCCGAATAAGGCGACGGGGGTGTTCATCAGTTCCACCGGGGAATTGCCGGGCACGAACCGGTTTGAAATTGCGGGCACTAAAGGCCGGATTGTGCTGGAAAAAGATACGCTGACCTTCACGCGCAATGAGGTGGCGGCGGATGCGTGGAACAAGACTTCCAAGATTGGTTTTGCGAAGCCCGACGTGTGGAATGTGGGCATTCCGATTACGAATGCGGAAGGGCCGCATGCGACCTTCATGCAGAATTTCGTGGACGCGATTCTCGATGGTTCGACGCTGAATTGTCCGGGTGAAGACGGGATTGGTTCGATTGAACTGGCCAATGTGATGCTCTATTCATCCATGATCGGCGAGACGGTGGAATTGCCGATGGACAGTGCGGCTTACGAGAAGAAGCTCAATCAATTGATTGCGGAATCGAAGTTCGAGAAAAAGGTCGTCGAGGTTTCGAGTGAAGATTTTGCCAAATCATTCAACCGGTGAGCTGGGATTTTACGGCTGGTTTTAATGGTGTAAACGGTGTAGCTTGACAGCAACTTTAACGGATTTTTAAAAGTTATGATACTTACAGGCATTGGTGACGAAGGCGCTAATTCCATCGACGGCCAGATCCAGGCCGCCAAGGAACTTGGCTGGAAGTATATTGAAATGCGCGGCGTGGAAGTGCCTGGCTTCAAGAAGGCGAATCTGCATGAAATTCCGGACGAAGCGTTCGACGTGGTCGTGCGCAAGCTGGAAGAGGCGAATGTGGGGGTATATGCGTTTGGTTCGACGGTGATGAACTGGGCGAAGAAGATTAGTGATCCGTTTGAAATTACGCTGGGTGAAGTGAAGCGCGCCATTCCGCGCATGAAACGGTTGAATACGAAATATATTCGCGTGATGAGTTTCAAGCCGGGTGATGACGAGGCGGTCATTCCGGCGGAGGTGTTCAAGCGGGTGCGCGATGTGACGAATATGTTTTTGGATAATGGCCTTCAGCCGGTGCATGAGAACTGCATGAATTACGGCGGGATGAGCTGGCAGCACGGTCTGGAACTGCTGGATAAAGCGCCGGGATTGAAATGGGTATTCGATACGGCAAATCCGATTTTCAATGCGGACCGTTCCAAGGGGAAACCGTGGCCAAAGCAGGACCCGTGGGAATTCTGGACGCACGTGCGCGATCACAGCGTTCATATTCACATTAAGGATGCGACGTGGAATCCGGCGAAGAATGATGCAGATTATAATTGGCCGGGCGAAGGGCAGGGACGCGTGCGGGATATTTTGAAGGACGCTTTTGCACGAGGCTATGACGCGGGCATTTCGATTGAACCACACATGGTGGTGGTGTTTCACGATGCGCATTCACAGGCGAGCAACGATGAGGCGATGCGGGCCAACTACGTGGAATATGGCCGCCGGCTGGAGCAGATGATCAGTGACTTGAAAAAGGAATTGATCGCGGAACAGCAGACGAAGCAGACGGTGCTGGCTTAAGGGCAGCGCGGTTTTTTATGAACAGGCTGCGGACGAACGTTCGCAGCCTGTTTTCATTGGGATGGGGAGAGGCTGGCAGCAGGGATGCTGCCGTCACCGTCAGGCAAGGATGCCTAACGCTACAGGGGAGAGTGGCGCTTTGCTGGGTGGATTGGGTGTCCGGGAGCAAAAGACCGGCTGGGAAGAATCGATTCTTTTTAATTTTTCCTCCACGGCGGAGGAGAAAAACCTGACGTCGCGGTTTCAGCCGACGGCGACCCGTTTTTGGTGCCCACCACTTTCAATCGCACCCTTGAGCGATTTGCCGTTCGAGTTGATCGAGATTTTCGTTCATCGTTCTCCTTTTGATTGTGTCTATGGAAGCAGGCCGAGAAAACCTTCGGGCATTACAATCCTTTGACGCAAACTACATCAGGATACGGGAAAGATAAAGGATCATTGCGGAGAAAATAGTGACTGAGCGACCGAAATCTGGAGCGTCGTTACCAGTCCAACGTACATTCGAGCGACCTGTGTTCGCTCGGACGGTGAAGCGGCGTGAACGCCGCGCTCCTTGTTTTAAAGCAGGCTGGCAGATTCCTGATCCAGCAGCATGATTGCTTGCGGGTATTGGCGTAGGGCGGAAGCGGGACAGGTAGGGGAAATGGGGCCGGTCAAGGCGGTCTTCACGGGAGCGGCTTTACGCTTTTCAGGGGCAAGGAGAAGAACTTTTCCGGCAGAACAGAGTGCGGGAACAGTCAGGGTCAGTCCGTAGCGCGGAACTTCAGCGAGAGAGGCGAAATGTCCGTAGCCCGCTTGCTGTTTGCGGTTGGTTTCGTCCAGTTGTACGATTTTTACGGTGAGAGGATCGCGGAAATCAGCGACGGGAGGATCGTTAAAAGCGAGGTGGCCGTTTTCACCGATGCCGAGGCAACAGAGGTCGATGGGTTGAGCCTTCAACAAAGCGGTGTAGCGTTCGCATTCCTTGATGGGTTCCAATACGTCGCCATGGAGGAAGTGGAATTGGCCGGGTTTGACGCGGTTTTCGACGCGTTCGCGCATGTAACGGATGAAACTGGCCGGATGATCGGCGGCAATGCCGAGGTATTCATCCATGTGAAAGAGGGTGACTTTGCTCCAATCAATACCGCCGAGTTGAATCAAGGCTTCGAGAAATTGGATCTGGGAGTTGCCCGTAGCAAGGATGGCGGCGGCGTGGCCACGGGTGGCGATAGCGGCCTGTAATTGACCCTGGGCTTCACGGGCGGCGGCAGTGACGAGGTCAGCCGACTGGGCATAAACACGAACGGAGAGAGAATCGACTGCGAAGCTGCGAATTGGAACGCCCATGTGCTTTAATTTTTCCACTGACTATTTTTCTTCTGTTTCACTTCAGTGTTTCAGTAGAGTGAGCCTAACTTAGCCAATGAAAATATTGCAAGCAGCGGTTGCTGTAGGGAGAGCGTGTTCACGGTTCGACCGTGGTGCGACGAAGCCCGTTGCCTGCCCCCTCATCCTGTCCTTCTCCCCCGATGGAGGAGAAGGGATAGCGGCCGGACGGCGAAAGAGGGGACGTTCGCGGTTTAATCACCGGGAGACAAAGGACGGTTCCTTTCCCTTCACTCTAACTCTCTCCCCAGGGAGAGAGAACAGCGGGTGGACGGGCTGCTGGAGTTCACAAGAGCAGTCTAATTTTACTACACACGGCTCAAGGACGAGGCCGAAAAATGAGGGAATGGTTCGCTGTTCTCAAAGTGAATTATGAGCGAGGGCGAGATTACAGGACGGCATTATGCAACCGGACAGGTGATGCGATTGCGCTGGCGGGAGGGGCGGATTGTTG
>JBEHZA010000335.1:0-5921 GCA_048497895.1 Verrucomicrobiota bacterium | reverse complement strand
GTCGTTTCTGAACCCTTTGCGCTGGCTGCCTCCACGGCTTTGCGTCAGGCCAATCGCCGCCACGACCTCGTCACCGTTCAAATCACCGATCGCTTTGAACTCGAACTTCCCCTGCTCGGCCGCCTGGTTTTGAAAGATGCGGAAACCGGTGAAGTCCTCGAAATCAATACCAGCGATCCGGAAAAGCGGCGGGCTTTTACGGAACGCCAACTCAAAGCACAAACCGATCTCCAACGGTTATTCCGTTCCCTCGCGATTGATTCCATCCAATTGCAAACGGACTTGCCCTACGCTTCGGCTCTGGGCCGCTTTTTTGAAACCCGCGAGAAACGCCGCCGTCACGGATGAAGACGAATTCCTCCGCCCTCATCGTTCCGTCTCAGCCGAAAACCGCGACTGCGCAGAGCGTCGCTAATGAGGATATTCGGGACATCAAGCCGCCAGTGCAAATTCCCAATGGCTGGGCCTGGCTATGGTGGGTATTCGGGGCTCTCGCGCTCTTAGCCGCGCTTTACGCCGCGTGGCGTTATTGGCAAAAAAAACGCTCACTGCCCAAGCTGGCAAATATCGTTCCGCCTCATCTGCGCGCCAAAGAAAAGCTCCGGGCCGCGCTCGCTTTGATCGGAGAACCACAGCCATTTTGTATTTCCGTTTCCGACACCCTGCGCGTCTATCTGGAACAACGCTTCCAATTCCACGCCCCCGACCGGACCACGGAAGAATTCCTGTTGGAGTTGCAAAACACTTCCCATCTCAGTCCGGAGCAAAAACGTTCGTTAACTGACTTTCTGCAACGTTGCGACCTCGTAAAATTTGCCCGCGATGAACCCACGCAAATGGAACTGGAAGATTTGCACCATTGCGCTCTGGGATTGGTGGAGGAAACCGAACCCAGGCCCCAACTCTCGCCGCTGGACGCTTCACCGGTAAAACCGGTCGCCTCATGAATCTCATCCTCGTCCAACCTTATTGGCTGCTGCTGCTCTTGCTGCTGCCGTTGTTGGCGTGGTTGAAGGGCCGCGTGGGCCAGCAATCGGCCTTCCTTTATTCCTCGGTTCATTTATTGCGCGGGATTGCCAGCCTGACCCGCTCACAATCCGGCGCCGTCTTGCGCCGCCTGCGCTGGCTGGCGCTATTCCTGTTTATTCTGGCGCTCACACGTCCGCAACTCGGTGAAGGCGATTCCAAAATCAGCGCCAGCGGTATTGATATTGTGGTCGCACTGGATTTATCGGGCAGCATGATTTCTGAGGATCTCCAATTAAAAGGCCAACCCGTCAGCCGGTTGGCCGTGGAAAAGGATGTGCTCGAAAAGTTCATTCAAGGCCGTCCCAATGACCGGATCGGCTTCGTCGCCTTTGCGGGCCGCGCTTATATTGCCGCTCCGTTGACTCTCGATCATGACTTTCTGCTGCAAAATCTTTCCCGCCTGGAAATTGGAGTGATTGAAGACGGGACTGCGATTGGTTCCGGGCTGGCCGTTTCCGTTAACCGGTTGCGCGACCTGAAGTCAAAAAGCAAAATCATTATTCTGATGACCGATGGACAGAACAATGCCGGTAAAATCCCACCGCTCACTGCCGCCGATGCGGCTGCCGCCCTTGGCATGAAGGTATATACTATCGGAGTAGGAACACATGGTGAAGCGCCTATGCCTTACATTGATGTCTTTGGCCAAAAACGAAAACGGATGGTGCCGGTAGATATCGATGAACCAACGTTGCAATCCATTGCTGAACGCACGAAAGGCAAATATTACCGGGCTGACACCTCTGATGCGATGCGGAAAATTTACACGGAAATTGATAAATTGGAAAAAAGCGTGATCGAAGTTAAAAAGTACCAGCGCTATCGGGAACTGTTTATGTGGCTGGTCATTCCCGGTCTGGTTGTGTTGATATTGGAAATTGTGCTGAGCCAGACCGTTTACCGGAAACTGCCATGAACAACCTTGTTTGTCTTAAATGAAATTTGGTGAACCCAGAATGTTATGGGGCCTGCTGGCAATTTTGCCGGCTCTGGCGCTCTTTTTCTGGTGGGCCTGGCGTACACGGCAGGCTTTGATCGCTCAATTTGTGCAAACCCGCCTGCTGAGCAATCTTACCAGCGGGGTATCCTTTACCCGGCAAAAAATCCGCATCGGTCTGCTGCTGGGAGCCGTATGCTTTCTGTTCCTCGCGCTGGCCCGTCCCCAATGGGGATTCAGTTGGGAGGAAGCGAAACAACGCGGTTTGGACATTATCGTAGCCGTGGACACCTCGCGCAGCATGCTGGCGCAAGACATCACACCGGATCGCCTTACCCGCGCCAAACTGGCTGCCTTCGATCTCATGCACGAGGCCAAAACGGATCGTTTGGGATTAATCGCTTTTGCGGGCACCGCCTTCCTGCAATGCCCGCTCACCTTGGACGAAGAAGCCTTCCGGCAGAGTGTTAACGTGCTGGACACCGACATTATTCCGCAAGGCGGCACGGCCATTGCCCAGGCCATCGAAACCTCAGTCGAAGCTTTCAATCACGAAGAAGATAACCATAAGGTGCTGGTCTTGTTTACCGATGGCGAAGACCACGAAGAAGGCGCCATGGAAGCAGCCAAAAAAGCTGCTGCTGCCGGAGTCCGCATCTTCACCATCGGCGTCGGCACCCCCAAGGGAGAAATGCTGCAAGCGCCGGGTGAAGACGGCAAACTGGCCTTCATTAAAGATGAACAGGGGAACGCCATCAAATCGCGTTTGAATGAAGATTTACTGCGGGAGATTGCCACCGTGGCCAACGGATTTTATCTGCCGTTAAATGGCGCGAAAACCGCAAATACGCTTTACGAAAAAGGGCTGGCCCCGCTGCCCAAATCCGAAATCTCCTCCAAGTTTGTTAAAAAATATCATGAGCGTTTTCAGTGGCCGCTGGACCTTGCGATTGTGCTGCTGCTGATCGAAATGTTTCTGCCGGAACGCCGTCGCAAAGAAACGGCGAATACCTCTGCCCTCGCGGTAGCGCCGGAGCAGAAACCAGCCTTAATCGCCGCACTCATTCTGTTGCTGCCGCTCGGCGCACAGGCTTCCCCTTCCAGTGCGCGGCGCGATTATGATTCCGGAAAGTATCAGGAAGCGCAGGAGGAGTATGGCCGTTTGCTGGAGAAGAAGCCCGATGACCCGCGCTTAAAATATAATGAAGGCGCGGCGGCCTTCCGCGCGCATGAATATGAAAAGGCGGCCAAAGATTTTGAGGCCGCGCTCATTTCGCCGGATGTCAATCTGCAACAAAGTGCCTATTACAATCGCGGCAACTCCTGGTTTCGCCTGGGTGAAGGCTCCACCGAACCCGATGAAAAATCCTCCCTCTGGCAAAAAGCCACTGAAGATTATGATCGGGCGTTGAAGCTCACGCCTCAGGATCAAGACGCTAAACACAACCTCGAACTGGTGAAGAAAAAGCTGGAAGAGCTTAAAAAGCAACAACAGCAGCAGAAATCACAGGATTCCAAAGATTCGCAAAAGAACGATCAACCGGATCAGAAGGATAATCAGAACCAACAATCTTCGAAGGGCAAGTCCGACTCCAAAGACCAGAAACAACAGGACAGCGACCAAAAGAACGATCAAAAGCAGAAACAGCAGGCGAATCGTCCGTCCGAAGATAAGAAAAAGCAGGATCAGCAGAACCAGAAAGCTGCTAAAAAAGAGCCGCCGAAAGATAATCCATCGGAGGAGAAAAGCGATTCCGCCAGTCAATCAGATGGCAAAAAGAATGGCCAAAACGCCAAGCCGACGGACGAAAACGCGGCCACTGCCGGGGCTCAAGCACAATTGGGAGCTTTAACTAAAGAACAAGCCCAGCAATTACTCGATTCTATCCGGGATACGGAAAAGATGCTCATTTTTCAACCGCCACCTAAACCCGGCTCGCAAAAACGATCCTTCAAAAACTGGTAGTCTTACCCGATTCTTCGCCGTCGATGCGCCTTAATCCAACCAACCGAACCAGCGGAAGCCCGGACCGCTCCAGTCATTATGCCTGGAGAACGACCTCAACGGTGCTGACCGTATTGGGATTATGGTTGCTGAGTGGCTGGTCACTGCTGGCAGCGCCCGGCCTCACCATGTCGCTGGATCGCAATGTCATTTCGATGGGCGAAAGCGCGGTTTTATCGCTCGCCTTCACCGATGCCAATCCGGGCGACCCGCCCCCACTCCGGCCTCCCAACGGCTCCAGCCTTACGGTCGGCTATCTGGGACAAAGTTCCCAGATCAGCGTGGTCAATGGAGCGGTTAATTCAACCGTCATTTATCGCTATCAACTCAGCCCCTCGCAGCCAGGAGATTTCACGATTCCTGGCATTACCGTGCCCGTGAATGGCCAGCAATTAACCGGTCAGGCCGTAAAATTGAAGGTGCTGAAACCACACGAGCAACCGCCCGCAGCCGAAAGCGCGCCTAAATCGGCATTTTTGAAGCTGTCCGTGCCAAAGAAAGAATATTACGTGGGCGAAACCTTCGCCGTGGACGTGCAACTGTTCGTGCAACGCATTCAGAACGCCAGCCCACCCGTGTTGGAATCCAGCGGTTTCACTTTTGGAAAAACCCTCAACACCCAAAACCCCTTTCGCACGCAAGTAGGCAACTCCGTTTATACGGTCTATAACTTCAAAATTCCAGTTACCGCGCTCCGGCCCGGCCCGCTGCCGTTAGGACCAGCTCATAGTGATGCCATCCTGTTAATTCCCCGGGCAGACATTCCTGATTTCTTCGGCATGCAATACGAGGGACGCCAGGTAACGCTTTCCAGTGAAATCGAAACGGTAAATGTCATTCCCCTGCCCCAGGCTAATGTGCCCACCAATTTCAATGGCGCGGTCGGCAGTTATAATTTGTCTGTCACGGCTGGCCCGACCAACGTGGTGGTCGGTGACCCGATCACTTTAAAAATTCAAATCAGTGGGCAAGGCCCCATCGAATCGCTGACCCTGCCGGCTTTGAGCGACTGGCGGGACTTCAAAGCTTATACGCCTTCCACCCAGGTCAACCCAACCGATCCCCTCGGTTTGCAAGGCAGTAAATCTTTCGAACAAGTCGTCGCGCCGGAAAACCCGGACGTCAAAATGTTGCCACCCGTGGTTTTTAGTTTTTTTGATCCCGTTAAAAAACAATACCGGACCTTAAGTTCAGCCGCCATTCCCCTGACTGTCCGCGCTACGACCAACGCTCCAGCACAACCTACCGTAATAGCGACTACTCAGCCGCCCACCGGCCCGGCGCCTCGTGACATTGTCCATATCAAAACCTATCCGGGCACGCTCGGAACAATTCAACCACCGCTGGCCCGGCAAAGCTGGTTTCTTGCCTTGCAAATCATTCCCTTGCTCACATGGATTGGAATGGTCATCTGGCGACAGCAAAGCGACCGATTGGCCAACAACCCGCGCTTGCGCCGCCGTCGCGAAGTAGAACGCCTCGTACAAACAGGCCTGCTGGAGTTACGCACGCTGGCTAATGCGAACAAAGGCGAAGATTTCTTTGCGGCCGCTTTCCGGCTGTTGCAGGAGCAACTAGGCGAACGGCTGAACCTTCCGGCCTCGGCAATTACTGAATCAGTCATCGAAGAACGCTTGAAACCTGCCGGTGTCTCCGCAGAAATTCTGGGCCAATTGCACACCCTTTTTCAAACGTGCAATTATGCCCGTTATGCCAAACATCGCACCACTCATGAGTTGAATGCGTTGCTGGCCCAGATCGAAGCCGTATTGAACGCCTTGAAGGATTTGCCGCTGGATAAATCGTGATGCCAATTTTTAACTCCATCAGATTTTGCCTTCGCCGCCTGACCTCCGGGCTTGGCGTGGTAAGCTGCGCTTTCGTTCTGCTGGCTTCCAGTGTGCTGGGATTGGCCGCCACCGTAACGGCGCACGCCTTCGGTTGGTCCTG
>JBEHZA010000334.1:0-5931 GCA_048497895.1 Verrucomicrobiota bacterium | reverse complement strand
ACAAGGCCGTCTATGCTCCCACCCTGCGCTCCATTCTGGAACTGGGACCGGGAACGGCGAATGTCACGTTTCAAGGATTCATTTTTGAATGCGCGGAAGGCACAGCGATCAATTTGAATAGGACGACAAATTGTTTAATCGCCGCCAATATCATTCGCAATGTGGGTGACTACAATGGGTCGGGCGTGGCGGTGAACGGGGGGTTCAAAAACGGCATCGCCGGCAATGACATTTATGAAATCGGCAGCCATGGCATTGTGCTCAATGGCGGCGACCGCAAAACGCTGACTTCCGCGGAAAATTATGCGGACAACAATTACATCCATCACGTCGGCGTTTTTTATAAGCAAGGCGTGGGCATTGCACTGGATGGCGTGGGGAATCGCGCTTCCCACAACCTGATTCATGACGGCCCGCGCATGGGCATAATGTTCAGCGGGAATAATCTCATCCTCGAGTACAATCACATCCGCCACATGAATCTGGAAACGTCGGATACGGGGGCGGTTTACACCGGTGGACGCGATTGGATTTCCTCCCGCGGATCGGTCATCCGTTACAATTATTTCCACGATATTCTGGGCTACGGCTATGAAGATGGCAAATGGCTCTCACCGCATTTCGCGTGGGGCGTTTATCTGGATGACAACACGGGCGGCGTAGATGTCATTGGCAATATCATCGCCCGCATGCCGCGCGCGGGCATTCATTTGCACAACGGACGGGATAATCACATTGAGAACAATGTGTTTGCCGATAACACGCTGCAACAGATCGAATATAACGGGTGGAACAGTCAGCATTCGTATTGGAGCGAACACCTTCCCACCATGATCAAGGGTTACGAAATGGTAGTGCACGAACCGGCCTGGAAGAACATGCGCAACATGGATGTCCACCCCACCAACGCGGTGCTGGCCAGCGGCTTGATCATGACGGGCAATGAATTCTACCGGAACATCATTTACTATCATGATGACAACTCAAAACTGTTCAGCTTCCGGAATGTGCCGTTCGATCATTACAAATCGGACGACAACCTGATTTATCATTTCGGAAAACCGCTCCTGACCGGCCAGTCCAAGGTGGGCAAAGATTTATCGGCCAATCTCGTGCCGAATCCGGGTTTTGAAGAAGGCGCGGCGGGCACGATGCCGAAGGATTGGCAATGGCAGGTGCGGCCCAAAGCGGATGCCGTCGCCATCCGGGTGGAAACCGGCGCGGCCAGCGGCCACGGAGCCTTGCGAATGGACGCGGCGTTCGCACCGGAAAAGCAGCGCGATAATCTACCGATCGTCGTCAGCAAAGAAATCCCCGGAAAACCGGGCCAGCACTATCGTCTGAAAGCGAAAATGAAGGCGACCAATGCGGGCGCGAAAGCAATGCTGGCGTTGCAATGGTATTTGCCGAAAGTCGGATACTGGGCCAGTCAGCCGATGGACGTCAAAGTGAGCACGGAATGGAAGGATGTTGAATTCACCTTCAAAATACCGGGGCCGGGCGACTCCAATTATAAACCGGAAATGAAAGTGTTCCGCGTGCGGATCGATTTCAACGACAAGACCGGTTCACTTTTCGTGGATGACGTCTCGCTGACAGAAGCGGAAGGCATGGATGAATGGGCCGCGTGGAAGGCGCTGGGATTTGATGCGCGCACTCTGGTGACCGATCCGCTCTTCGTCAATCCGGCGAAAGATGATTACCGGCTGAAACCGAATTCACCCGCGTTCAAGCTCGGTTTCAAAACAATTCCGGTGGAGAAAATCGGGCCATACAAAGACGCGTTGCGGGCGACGTGGCCGATTGTGGAAGCCGAAGGCGCGCGGGAGAAACCGCTCGTCAGTCAGTAAGAAGACAGTAAACAAAATCAGCCGGCGCAGGCATCAGGTGATTTTTTCCTGCTTGAGCCGGACCAGGCGTTGCCGTTCGTGGAGAATACTGAGGTGTTCTTCATCACTGACGTTGGGCATGCTGGCGCGCTGATTCAAGGAGGCCAGTTGACGATCAATATATTGATTGCGCAGGCGCATGACGATATCGGGAAGCTGCTTTTCCGGATGCGGAATGGGGCGGGATTCGGCCACGACTTCCGTGACGAGACTTTGCGCGGCGGTATTTTCCAATTCCGCCAACATCGTAGCCGGACCGTGCCAGACCTGATTTTCGTGCGCGGCCAGACAAGCGGAGACGATTTGCCGCACGAGCGGATGACCGATCCAATCGAGATTCAATTGCTGCGCAAGCCAGCCCGCCAACTCGTCGTGCAGCAGCGTGATTTTCAGCAGCCAGAATTCCTGCGGCGAAGGACGGGCAAGTGGAATTTCCTCCGGCTCCGCCAGCGACTCCTCCGGTTCACTGCGGCGCAGCGGCTGCTGGCGCGGGGTTTTCTTGAACTCAGTGCGGGCCGACTCTACGGAAATGCCCAGGCGCAACGCGGTTTTTTGCGCATAAGTGTCCAGCAGCACGACACTACCGGTTTTTTGCACGGCTTCCACCATGCTGCGCATGACGGCGAGTTTGCCTTTGTCCGACGTCACATCATTGGCTGTGCACAGGTGGTGGAGGTAGAAATCAAAAAAGCCTTCCGCTTTTTCAATCACTTTTTGGAAGGCCGGACCGCCGAATTCCTTGATGTAACTGTCCGGATCGTGCGGTGGTGGAACCGTAGCCACACGGATAGCCATACCGGAAGCCAGCAGGTCGTCCAGCGAACGAATGGCGGCGTTGCGGCCGGCGTTGTCGGAATCGAAACACAACACCACTTCCTCCACGTAGCGTTTCAAAATCCGGCAGTGATCCGCGGTCAGGGCCGTGCCTTGCGGGGCGACGACGTTCTTCACGTCCGCCATGAAGCAGGCGATCAAATCCAGTTGCCCTTCACAGATGATGGCGAACTGGCGATCCAGCATGGTGCGCTTCGATTTATCGAGGCCGTAAATCACCTTGCCCTTGGTAAAAATCGGCGTCTCCGGCGAGTTCACGTACTTGGCCGTTTTCTCATCGCCAGACAACACGCGGCCGCTGAAACCAATCACCCGCCCCTGTTCATCACAGATCGGGAAAATCAGACGTCCGCGAAAGCGGTCGTAAAAACGTTCGCCGCCACCTTCCTTTTCTTTGCGGATGATCAATCCTCCCTTCTCCACAGTCTCAAGATCGAAGTTTTTGCTGATGGCCCAGTTGACGGTGTCATCCCATTTTTCCGGGGCGTAACCGAGGCGGAATTGTTGAACCGCGGCTTCCGGCACACCACGTTTGGCAAGGTAATCGCGGGCGATTTGGCCCGCGGCATCATTCGCCAGCGCGCTTTGCCAGCGCATGGTAATCTGCTCGTGAATTTGCAGCAGCGTTTCCTTGATGTGACGGGCCTGTTGCTGGCCGGGTTGCTCCGTTTCTTCAAGGGGGATATGCGCACGTTCCGCCAAACGGCGCACGGCATCCATGAAGGGAATACTTTCGTATTCTCTCACAAAGGTAAAAACGTCTCCGCCTTTGTGGCAGCCGAAGCAATGGAAAATCTGTTTGTGAGGATTGACGTTGAAACTGGGGCTCTTCTCTTTATGGAAGGGGCACAACGCCACAAAATTGGCGCCCGCACGTTTGAGTGGCAGGTACCCGCCAATCACTTCGACAATGTCACTGGCCGCCCGGATTTGTTCAAGGGTGGCGGAAGAAAACATGGCGGCGATACTAGAGAATCCGGCGGGCGGAGTCTATTTCTTACCACCGATCGCTTCATCGACTTCGGCTTCCCGTTTCTTGGCGGCCGTAGGGCCTTTCTTTTCCGGGACGTAATGGGCGAACGGCGAAATAAGCTGGTTCGCGAGGTTATTCTTCACGAATTTGCCGGACATCGAATTCACAAAAATATCAAATTGGATTTGGGCAAAGGTGGGAAAGAAATCGCTGCCGTAAACTTCCGTCTGCTTTTTCAACGATTCCTCAAGGGTCTGACGGCTGACATAAGGCGCATTGACCAGAGCCATTACGGCCAGAATCATGCAGGCGTAACGGACCATGCCCGCACCCATGCCCAGGATGAATTCCAACCGGCCAAAAATATCACTCCCCACCAGTTTCTCACCCACCAACCGTTTGATCACAGTAAAGATAATTTTGATACCGAGGGCGATGGCCAAATACGCGATGACATTGGTGAAGAGCGGGCTGGTATTCACCTGTTGCCGCACGAACAAACTAACGGGTTCATAGTAGAGGGCGGCCAACACCACAATGAGCAGCCACTGGAACAAGCCCAGCAGTTCATTCGACATGCCACGTCTTTTTCCATGAAACAGACCGACGATCAACAGGATGATGACGATGGCGTCAACCCAGTTCAGTGGAAGCTTTTGCATATACTAACAATAACCCATTTGCGGACGCCCGGTGAAACAATCAACAGCACGTCACTTCTATTATCAATCTCACGAATCGTAAATAACTTTCCAAAGCAGGCTTCATGCCGTTGGCTCAAGGATTACCGATCAGCCAATAACGAATCTCTTCGGCCTGAGCATGATGGGGATTCAATTGCAGCACTTTCTGGTAATGCTCACGGGCAGCAGTCCGATCCGATAGACGTTGGGCGTACAGGTTGGCCAGGGCCAAATGGCCCCGAATATCCGTCGGGGCAACCGCCAGCATTTTTTCCAATTCATTGGCGGCATCGCGATAGTAACCGCTCTTTTGTAAGGAAAGCGCGAAATTGTAGCGGGCAGCCACCGAAATGGGGTCAATGGCCAGAGCCGTTTCGTATGCCCGGAGGGAAGCTGGCAGGTCATCGGCGTCGTAAGCCGCCAGTCCAAGGTTGAATTGAGCCACAAAAAACGAAGGATCCGCTTGAATCGCAGAACGATAGGCCGCTACCGCCACCGGGAAATTATTTTCGCGTTGCGCCTTCAAGCCTTGCTCGAAGAAAGAGGTGGCTTCGCGGCGATTGCCCGGTTCCGGTTTGGCTGGATACAAGTAGGCATAATGAGGCACGACCGGCTGCTTGGGCAACGGCGTGGTGGACGAGAAACTGCCGGGAGCCGTCGCTTCTGCCGAAGGCGAAGTCACCACGGTGGGCTTGACCGTGGGGGTTACCTTAACGGGAGTCAAAGGAGTGGTGGGTTTGGGTTGAGACCGGAACAGGTTCAACGGATTGATACGCTGGAAAAAGCCACGCTTTTCGGCAGGCTTGGAAGCGTCTGCAGTCACATCCTCAGAAACGGCAGCGGTTGTGTTCGCGGGCGATTGCGTGGTCACGGACGGAGTGGCAATCGTTTCATTCGTTACCACTTTGGTCGTCACGACCGGTTGAGTGACGGGATTGCTGGCGGGCGCCGTGGGAGTGGCTGGGATTTTAACGGCCGTGACCGGATTGGCAGAGGCCACTGTGTTCGTCACAGTTTTCGAAGGAACGGAGCGAACGGCATTGGTGTTGGATGGCGGTTCGACAAGAGCAATGAAATTGGTATTGCGGGCATTAGGGGCCGTTACCGCTGCTGGCGGAGCCGCTGTAGCCACTTGCACTACCGCCGGAGCATTGGTCAGCACTGGGGCATTCGTTTTGGCCAGCATGGACGGCGGTTGATTGGTGGCGTACTTCTGAGGATTCAATTCCATGTCGAGGCGCACCATCACTTCTTCCACAGCCGGCGCATTGGCCGGACGGGGATGGACGGAGATATAGGAATGGTATTTCTCCAAAGCGAGCGGTTTGTTATTCAAATACTGGTGCGAAAGGATGGCAAGGTTGAGCGTTGCCTCCAGGTAAGGCGGCTGTTGTTGAGAGGCTGCGGTAAAGAAGGCTGCGGCATCCCGATACCGTTTGTGGTAGAAGTGAATAACTCCAATCCCGTTCAAAACTTCGGGGTCTTTGGGATTCAAATGATTGGCATGAATGCACTGCGGTGCTGCAGCTCCACGAGATCGGGGCCTACGTCA
>JBEHZA010000333.1:0-5947 GCA_048497895.1 Verrucomicrobiota bacterium | reverse complement strand
GCGGGCGGCTTCGAGCGGGTAATTTTTTTCGCTCAACATCATCGCCGTTGAGCCGGGGATCGCGCGCCAGTGGTAGAGCACCTTCGGCAGGTGCCGGAGTGCGCCTGCGTGGGGAACCCGGCCCGGAACGAATTAAAACCGGGGATACGTTTTTCCTCTCGAAGCGGGAGAATTATAAGGTATAATGTATTTGTAGGACATCGGTTGCTGGCATCCGAAATAATTATGCCCGGACACATTTTAAATCGCCTGTCTGGCCCTGGCCACTGGGCGAAATGGATTGCCTTCGGCACCGGTGTCATCGCTATTGGTCTGGGAAGCGCCGTCCTGCTCGGCTGGCATAGTCATACCCTGGCGCTGATTCAATTAAATCCCAGTTTTGCTCCTATGCAGTACAATACTGCGCTCAGCTTCCTGCTGAGTGGAGTGGCGCTGGTGAGTTTGGTTTGGGAACGCAGCCGGGTGGCTTTGGCGCTGGGGACCGTGCTTGTCGGCACAGCGTTGCTAACTCTCTCGCAATACCTATTCAACTTCAATCTGGGGATTGATGAATTGTTCCTCAAGTCGTATGTAACCACACTGACTTCACATCCGGGGCGGATGTCGCCCCTCACAGCTTTCTGTTTTATCCTGTTTGGTTCGGGTTTGAGCCTGCCGGCTTTATGGCAGCGATCGAAGTGGCAGCCGATGGTGTTGAGTTTGCTGAGTTCGGCTCTGATCGCCTTTAGTTTGACCGCGGTATTCGGTTACATCACCGGTCTGACGGGAGCTTATGGCTGGGGTCAGTTCACCCGCATGGCGTTGCATACGGCGCTTGGCTTTGGCTTTTCCGGAGTGGGACTCTTTGCAGTGGCCTGGCGGGCAGAAACCCTGATGAACCCCGGGGTGCCGCGCTGGCTGCCCATTCCGGTTGCCTTTGCTACCATAACCGCGTCGCTGGCTCTGTGGCAGTGCCTGACCGGCAAGATCCATGTGGAAACCGGCGCGACGATCGCGGCGGATGCGACGGGAGTAAAAAACGAGCTGCGCGCCTCTTTGGATTCCCGGGTGCGCGCATTGCAACGCATGGCGAAACGTTGGGAATTTTCCGGTCAACCCCCGCGCCAGGCCTGGGACGGTGATGCTCAAGCGTATCTCCAGGACTTTGTCGGTTTTCAAGCGATTGAATGGGTAGATGAAACATTTTATATCCGCTGGGTGGCGCCGTTAGCGGGGAATGAGTCTGTATTGAACCGTAATCTATCCACGGAAGCCCGCCGTCAGCATGCGCTGGAATTGGCTCGCGATGGGCGGGTAACCATGATTACCCGCCCGGTCCAATTGGCGCAGGGTGGAGTCGGTGTCCTCGTGTATGTGCCCATCTATTACCGGGACAAGTTTTCCGGATTTATCGTCGGCGTAGTCCGGGTGCGCGAGTTGTTCGACGCTATCTTGTTGCCCACCCTGGCGCCCGGCTACTCCGTGGCAATCTTCGATGGCGATGAAAAGATCTACGACCACGCCTTCAGCCCCTTTCCAGCAGAACCGGACTGGGTCGTGGAAAATAAGATTGCGGAATACCACGTGGACTGGCGGGTAAAGCTTTGGCCCAATCCGGAATGGGTAAATGCCCGGAAGTCACCGTTGCCGTTGGCCGTTTTGTTGAGCGGCATTTTCACCGCCGGGTTGCTGGCCCTGACGATTCACCTGGCCCAGTCCAACCGGCGCAAGGCTCTGGAATCGGACGCCGCCAATCGTGAATTGCAACGCGAAGTGGCGGACCGGAAACGGGCGGAAGCGGATCTTCAAAAATCCTACTCGCTGCAAAACGCCATTTTGAACGGCGCGCAATTCGCCATTATTTCCACCGCGCCGGATGGAATCATTCGCAGCTTCAATGCGGCCGCAGAAAGACTGCTCGGCTACACCGCCGCTGAACTGATCGGCAAATCCACCCCGGCGCCGCTCCACGATCCGCAGGAAGTGGCCCTGCGCGCGGAGGCCCTTTCGCGGGAACTGAATATCAGGGTTGAGCCGGGGTTTGAAGTGTTTGCCGCCAAAGCCCGGCAGGGGATTCCCGATGAACAGGAATGGACCTACATCCGCAAGGATGGGAGCCGCTTTCCCGTGAGCCTATCGATTACGGCGCTCTTCAATGAGCGCCGGGAAATCTCCGGCTTTCTGGGCATCGGCTCGGACATTACGGAACGCAAGCGGGCGGAACGCGAACTGGCCAGCAACGCCGCGTTGTTGCAGCAGTTCATTACCCACGCGCCCGCCGCCATCGCCATGCTGGATAAACAAATGCGCTACTTGCAGGCCAGCCAGCGCTGGTTGAAAGACTATCACCTGAAGGAAATCGACATCATTGGGAAATCTCATTATGACGTTTTCCCTGAAGTTCCGGAACGGTGGAGGGAAATCCATCGCCGCGTGCTCGCTGGCGCAGTGGAACATTGTGATGAAGACCCGTTCCCGCGCGCGGATGGCACGCTTGAATGGTTGCAATGGGAAGCCCGGCCGTGGCACGACTCCAACGGGGAAATTGGCGGCCTGATCTTTTTTACACAGGTCATTACCGAACGAAAACTTTCCGAAGAAACTGTGCGGCAAAGCGAGGCGCTCTTCCGGCACGCCTTTGGGGATGCGCCGATCGGCATGGCACTGGTCAGTCCGGCGGGCCGCTGGCTGAAGGTGAACCGGGCTATTTGTGAGATTGTTGGTTATTCAGAAGCCGAATTGTTGAGTTCGGATTTTCAAACGATCACGCATCCGGAAGATCTGGATACGGATTTGAGTTATGTCCAACAGATGCTGGCCGGCGAGATTTCGACTTATCAGTTGGAGAAACGCTATTTTCACAAGCGGGGACATATCGTTTTTATTTTGCTCAATGTTTCGCTGGTGCGGGATGGGAACGGGAAACCGCTGTACTTTGTCTCACAAATCCAGGACATCACGGAACGGAAACAGGCGCAGGCCGAATTGTTTGAAGCGCGGGATGCAGCGTTGGAATCTGCGCGGTTGAAAGCCGAGTTCCTGGCCAATATGAGCCACGAAATCCGCACGCCGATGAACGGGGTGATCGGCATGACGAATCTGCTGTTGGATACCCCGTTGACTCCCCAACAGCGTAATTACGCTGAAACCGTCTGCAAAAGCGCGGAATCCCTGTTGGTGATCCTCAACGACATTCTGGATTTTTCCAAAATTGAAGCGGGCAAAATGGTTTTTGAAACCATTGATTTTGATTTGCGCGAGGTGGTGGAAGGCAGTCTCGAAATTCTAGCCGGACAATCTGCGGCCAAAGGAATTGAAACGGCCTCCATTATTTCCCGGAATGTGCCCATGTCGTTGCGGGGTGATCCGGGCCGGTTGCGCCAGGTGCTGACGAATCTGGTCGGCAACGCGATTAAATTTACCGAGCGCGGTGAGGTGATTGTTCGAGTGGCGGTGGTGACGGCCAATCGATTGGAGGCAGTTTTACGTTTTAGCGTGACGGATACCGGCATTGGGATTCCGCCGGAGGCGCAGCGGAAATTGTTTCAGGTATTCAGCCAGGCGGATGGCTCCACCACGCGCAAATATGGCGGGACCGGATTGGGGCTGGCGATCAGCAAGCAACTGGTGGCGCACATGGGTGGGGAAATCGGAGTGGATAGTGAACCGGGAAAAGGTTCCATGTTCTGGTTTACCGCCCGATTCAAATGTCAGACGAAGTCCTTGCCCGGCGCCGTTCCGGTTGAGCCGGCAACTTTGACCGGCTTGCGCGTATTGATTGTGGACGACAACGCGACGAACCGCACGGTGCTGCAACAGCAGGTGACGAATTGGGGCATGTCGGAAGGGCTGGCTGGACGGGCGGAAGAGGCTTTGCATTCTTTGCGTCAGGCGGCCCAGACCGGAACCCCATTTCACCTGGCCATTCTGGATATGCAAATGCCGGAAGTGGACGGTTTAGAACTGGCGCAGGCGATTAAAGCGGACCCGGTGATTGCCCGCACACAATTGGTTCTGCTTTCCTCACTGGGCAGTCAGCCGTCGGAAGCGGTCTTGAGAGAGCACGGCATAAGCGCGGCTCTGCGCAAGCCGGTGGGGCAATCACTGTTATACAATTGCCTGACGCAAGTGATTGCGGGCACGGCCACTGACCCGGTTGTGATGGCCCCGCCAGCCGCCACGGCGGCTGAACCTGTCACGGCGACGGGTGGGCCGATAGTGCGCATTCTGCTGGCGGAGGATAACCAGATTAATCAACAGGTGGCCCTGGGTATGTTGCGGCGTCTGGGCTATACCGCCGAGGTGGCGGCCAGCGGATTACAAGTGCTGGAGCGGCTGAAATCCGGCGCTTGCGACGTGATCCTCATGGATTGTCAAATGCCGGAATTGGACGGCTATGAAGCGTCCAGACGCATTCGTGAATTGGAAAAGACCTCTACTACGGCCTGGCGGGCGCCGATTTATATTATTGCGATGACCGCCAATGCGATGGCGGGAGATCGTGAAAAGTGTATCGCAGCCGGCATGAATGATTACGTGAGCAAACCGGTGAGCAGCGCTTTATTGGCCGCCGCGCTGCAACGTTTTAAATCCGGTATTTCCGATTTAAGAGCGCCGGTCGCACCGGCGGGAAATTTCAGTTCGCCAGCAGTTGTTTCCACTCCCTTGCCGGGTCCGGTGAATTGGAACTGGCTCCAGGAAGTGGCCGGGAATGAGCCGAGTCTGTTGCGTGAACTGGTGGAAATGGTTTTAAATCAAATGCGGGTTTACGTGCCGGAATTGGAAGCCATTGTCGCGAAAGGAGCGGCGTTGGAAATTCATCGCATGGCGCACAAATGTGTGGGCACTTGCATCCAGGCCGGTTTGCGGCAGATGGAAGGACCGCTCCGGGCATTGGAGCATTGCAGCGCGGAAGGTGATTTAGTGCCAGCCCAGCGTTTGATGGCTGAAATCAAATCGACTTTTCAGGATACGCAGGTGGCGTTGGAAGAGAAACTGCGCGAGTTGGATAGCGTCCCTGAAAAAACGTAGCGGATTCAGGGGATTGCAACTTTGACCAGTTTGACGCCCGCTTTTTCGATTTGCCGCAGAACTTTCATGCTCTCCGGGTGGGGATTGGTGAACAGGTAATCCAGTTTATCCAGAGAACAGAGTGTGCACATCGCCTGACGGCCAATTTTGGTGTGATCGACGAGCAGCACCACTTGTTTGGATTGCTCAATCATCAGTTTTTCACTCTCCAGCACCGCTTCGTTATAATTGGTGGCAAATTCGCCATCCACACCTGCGGCGGAGAGAAAGGCCCATTTCGCGCGATACCGTTGGAGAAAAGCTTCTGCTGGCGGACCCACCACAATGCCGGATTCCGGAGCGAGCAATCCGCCCACCAGATAAATCTCCGCGCCGAGTTTGCCCGCCTTCATCCGGTCCACGGCCTGCGCGATCACCAGCGAGTTGGTAATGATGCGGATGCGTTTGTGCGCGATGAACTCCGTGAGTTGATACGTCGTCGTGCCGCCATCGATCATGACCACGTCGCCGTCCTTGATTAACTCGGCGGCGGCTTGAGCGATGGCCCGTTTCGCTACGGAATTTTGCTCCAGTCGCGTGGTGAAAGCGGGTGGGCCAAGTGGTGAAAGCACGTTCCCGCTCAACTTGATGCCGCCCCACGTTTTCTCGACCTGGCCTTGTTGCGCCAGCATCACGAAGTCGCGCCGGATGGTAGCGGGTGATGCGTTCAAACGCGTGCATGCCTCCTCCACGCTCAACTCCGGATCGTTCTGGAGCAGTGCTAAGATCTGGCGAAATCGTTGTTTGCGTTTCATTTTACCTGGACAGCGACCGTCCCCGGTCGCAGCTATGCGCGAGTTTTCCAGTCAGTGAAAATAATGTTGCGACTTGTGCTGATCACCTCGTTGTCCAAGGTGAGTGGCGTTTCGACGAAGGAAGCGGAGGGGGCGCTGCTCGA
>JBEHZA010000332.1:0-5972 GCA_048497895.1 Verrucomicrobiota bacterium | reverse complement strand
TGGTTCCACGAAAAAAGATCATGGGAAAAAGTAGTTGTTTGGGACGTGCCAGCGGCAAGCCGCTGGCACGAAGTTGGGAGTGAGTTTAACGATCCACGGAAGTTTGGGCTGTTACTTCCAGTCCGACCGGTTCCGCGGGTGTTTTTTGCGATATCGGGGCTCCTAACGGCGGCTGGACAATATAGCTGGCCACCAGCACCCCGCTGATATCTTCATAACTGATCTCGGCGGATTGCCCGATTCTCAGATCAGTCACCTGGCCGAGCTTGCCATCGACTACGACTTTGCAGTCACCCGCCAGATTGAACTTCTTTTCCGTCAACAGGAACTTGGCCTTCAAGGTATGAGTGGCTGTATCAATTGCCAGAATCGAGCCGTTAAAGGTCAGGCTGCTTTGTTCCAGTTTTAATACGGCCAATACTCCATTCTCGTTTTCATAAGTCAGGTTGACCTTGTGTCCCACCTTCAGGCCGGATAGAGAAATGTCTCCCTTCTCTTTGAGCACGAGCTTGGAATCATCCCGGACCTGGAAAGTTTTATTTCCCCAGGCGCCCTTCACGGTTACCAGGCGTTTTTCCATATCGACGTTATTAACGGTGCCCGAGAAAGTGGTTTCCACCTCTCTTACCTGGATGGCGATCAGCACCCCGCCGGATTTCTGGTACGTGACTTCCACCCGGTTACCCGGCTGCAAGTCGTCCAGTTTGGCGTTCTTTTTATCCAGCAGCACGAATCCGCAATCTTTCGCGAGATTGAAGGTTTTGGTGAACAATCCCTTTTTCACCACCACCGTTTTATCGTTGCGATCTACTTTGGCAACCGCGCCGGTGAAAGCAATGTTAGCCGGAGTGCTTACGGCCGGTTTGGGAGTGCCGGTGTCTTCGGCGTAGGTGAAACTGGTGCCGGTCGATGCCAAAATGGTCAGACACAAGGCCGTCACCAAACGGGTTGAGCGATAATTCTGATTTTTCATAAGGTGCCTTTCATTAGCTGCCCCTGAAACGCGGCCTCCGGTCGCGAATCCTGACTCCCTTTTATTTCTGCCTCTTAACCTACGCGGTCCACCGCAGCTTCGAAATGGGGTTGAAGCCTGCTTGCACCGTAGGTAAACACCCCAGTCTGAGTTTTCCCGTGCGGGTTGGCGCCGATTTCAGCTGAAAAAAAGAAGAAACGTGTCGGGCAGCAACATGGAGGTGGTTGAGGCTTGAGGAAAGCCCCTTTTGAAGAGTCACTGCCCGGCACTAAAGAGACTCTACGTTAACCCGGCGTCAAAATCTTTGGGGACTTCACCCCAGCGCGAACCCGCCGGCGCAAATTTTCAGACCGGCTCTAACCTTCTTGCAGCCGTTGCATGGCGACGGCAATCGCCGCGTAATTCGCCACGGCAAACAGCAAACGCAAATCCTCCTCGCTGAAGCGGGAATCGCGTTTGGGATTATCCACGCACAACACGCCAATGGATTTATCCCGCCACAAAAGCGGCGCGTACATCCCGGTTTTCATTTCAATCCGCCGCATGGATTGGCTTGAAACTCCATCGACCACCCGCCGCCACACCAGCGCTCGCCCTTCCCGCGCGGCACGTTGGGCCAATGTCTGGCTGACCGGCGGTCCATCCGGAGAAATATAAGCCTTCAGGACCAACTCCTCATTATCCTGGTTGCGCAATAAGATGGCGCCTCGTTCCGCTCCCGGAATTACCTGCACCACGCGTTCCACGATGAACTGCAATAAATCCTCCAGATTGCGGCGCGCGGCAAATTGCAGCGGCAATTCCAGTAACAGAGCCAATCGTTCCTGCGTGCTGCCTGTCGCTGCGGCCACCGCCAGCAGTGTGGTTTCTTCCGCGTTCAACGCCGTCTCTACTTTGATTTCCGTCTCGGCTTTGGCCTCGGCCGGATTCACTGCCCGGGCAGGAACCGGCGTGGGAATCTCGATTTTCAAAAGCGTCTCTCCCACCCGGATGACATCGTTGGCGTTCAATTGCCGCTGGTACGTCAACCGCACTTCATTCACAAACGTTCCATGTTTGCTGTTCAGATCCTCTACCCAAAAAGCGCCGTTCTCAGTCCAGATTCGCGCATGCGTGCGGGAGACCGTAATGTCCTGTGAAAAGTCCAGGTCGGGAGTGCAATAAGGGTTAAGCCGGCCCACCACCACTTCGTTGCTGACAAATTCCCGCAGCTCTTCCCGCTCCTTGAAGGTGCATTTGATTTTCATGGGCATAACCTTGGATTGCAATTTTGGGCTCGCCTATACGTCGCAAAAAAACTGGCAAATAAGCAATAATCAAATAGAACTGTTTCGTGGAGCCCCCTTCAACATCCCAACCAGCGTCATCTGGCGAGGACCAGCCATCCACCTCCAGCAATCTGGCTCCCGGCCAATACGCTGGTGCGGGTCGGTACGAATTACAGCGGTTATTGGGCACGGGCGGCATGGGGATTGTCTGGCTGGCCAAAGACCTGCGGCTGGGGGAAGAAGCCGCCCTCAAATTTCTCCCGCGCGAAATCGGCGCTGATCCCGTGGCCCTCGATGACATGCGGCGCGAAACCCTCAAAAGCCGCAAGTTAAGCCATCCGAATATTATTCGCATCCATGATTTGTTTGAAGCTCCCGATGAAGCTCCTTTCATTTCGATGGAATATATCGACGGGCCCAATCTGAGCGCGCTCCGCCTGCAACAACCGAACCGCCTCTTTACTTGGGATTACCTCAAGCCGCTCGTGCAACAACTGTGCGAAGCGTTGGATTACGCCCATAACGAACACGTCATCCATCGGGATTTGAAACCCGCCAACATGATGCTCGACAGCAAAGGGCGCTTGAAGCTGGCGGACTTCGGCATTGCGGCCACGCTGAGCGAATCGGGTAGCCGCGTCTCGGTTAAGCACCAGACCAGCGGGACCATGACTTACATGAGTCCGCAGCAAATGGATGGCGAGGTGCCGAAGGTTACCGACGACATTTATGCCCTCGGCGCAACTTTGTATGAACTCCTCACCAGTAAACCGCCGTTTTACACTGGCGACATACTGCATCAAGTGCGGAACCTTCCGGCTAAACCAATTGCAGAACGCCTATGGGAATTAAGTCTGACCAATGCTATTCCTGCCGATGTGGCTTCGCTGATCATGGCCTGCCTGGCCAAAGACCCGGCGCAACGTCCGCAAAGTGCTCGCATGGTCGCCCAATGGATCGGCCTCACCTGGGGCGATTCCGCACCGCAAGTTTCATTTGCAGAAGGAAGTGAATCGGTGGAATCCGTCACCGATGCCCATATCTCAGCTAACCGCCGCGTCAACCGTTTACGTCTGGGGATTGCGACCGGAGTAATTTTATTCGTTCTCGCGCTTGGGTGGTTTTGGCATCAACGAAGCACAAGCGGCGTCGCGGTGTTAAAGGATGTCGATACGCTTGGTTTGTCGTCGCCAACTACGGTAAAAAACCCGGAAGCAGTGACTCCGCCTGCTCTAGCGGTTTCAGCCGAACCCAACGGTGTGTTGGATGAAAAATTTGCTGCGGCTCTCAATGTAAATGGATTCATTGAACAAGCCGTGGTGCAATCGGATGGCAAGGTCGTCATCGGTGGCTATTTTGATTCGGTCAATGGCGTCGCCCGCAATCGCGTCGCCCGGCTTAATCCCGATGGCACCTTGGACTCCACTTTCGATCCCGGTACGGGTGCCAATGACCGGAATGTATATGGCGTAACGCTTCAACCGGATCAGAAAGTTATTTTGGTTGGTCGCTTCACCATGTTCAATGGTCGGAAGCAGGATCACATTGTGCGTTTGAACTCCGATGGTTCTGTTGACACCGGGTTCATAACGCAAGTCCCCCTGAACAATGTTGTTCGCGCCGTCGTTCAGCCGGACGGAAAGATTCTGATTGGCGGTGATTTCGTTCAAGTAAACAGCACGAAACGCAGTCATCTGGCCCGTTTGAATACGGATGGCAGTGTGGATCTTTCTTTCGATGCCGGTGAACGGGCCGGACAACCCGTTCGCAGCTTATTGCTGCAATCCGATGGCCGCATTCTCGTCGGTGGGAATACACTGACACCGAAAAATAATCCCAAAGGTTGGCTCGCCCGGTTGCTGCCCAATGGGCAAGCCGATGCCACCTTCGATGCCCGTCTGGCCATCGATGGCCAGGTGATTGCTCTCGCGGTGCAGCCGGATGGCAAAATTGTCGTGGGTGGCCGGTTCAAAAACATCGGCGGAATCAGCCGCAACCATCTCGCCCGTTTAAATGCCGATGGCGCTATTGATCCTTCCTATGCCAGTGATCTGGGTGCGGATAATTCTGTGTTTACCCTGGTGTCGGATCAGCATAACCGCCTGCTGGTGGGTGGCAGTTTCACCGGTCTCAGTGGCGTTGCCTGTGGTCGTCTGGCGCGTCTGAACAACGACGGCAGCATTGATCGTAGTTTTAATCCGGCCAGTGGGGCGAACAGTTCCGTCCGGTGGCTCGTCACCCAACCGGATGGAAAGATTCTCGTCATCGGGGAATTCACCCTTTTTAACAGCCAGTCCCACAGCCGGATTGTTCGCCTGCTGGCGGATCAACCCAAAGCCAATGCGGATAATTCGATTCCTCCCGCCCGCAGCGACGAAGGCTGGATCGACCTCTTTAATGATAAAAATCTCAGTGGCTGGACCGCCTTGCGCGGTGATTTTAAAGACGTCTGGAAAATAAATGTGGAACGCGTCATCTCCTGCAAATCGACCAAGACCCACCTCTTCAGTCCTTCCGTTTACACCAATTTTGAATTCCGGACCGATATCAAACTCGAACCCGGCGCCGATGGTGGCATTATTTTCCATTCTGAAAAAAGCGTTCGCCCGGTCATCGGTTATGAAGTGGATGCCGTGAGCGCTCAAGTAGCCGACCAAACCACTGGCAGCCTGGTCGGCTTTGCCAAAGCGGCCCGGCTAAGTTTGCGTGAGAATGAGTGGTTTACCCTGAGAATCGTTGCAGTCAGCAATCATTTCGTCACCCTCGTAAACAATCAAATCGCGGTCAATTATTTCGATACCACCAATACCTACTCCAGTGGCCGGTTCGCATTGCAACAGTTAGGAGATGGCAAAATGGTCATGTACCGCCGGCCCCAGGTGAAGCCATTGCCCGCTGATGAAAAGCAAGCCTGGGCCGAGGTCAAACGTGATCTGCCACTGCTGCCGGAGCGGTAAATCCGCGGTATTTCGGGCGATTTTAAAGGGGTCGAATTGCCAATGAGAGAATTAGCGTCTCTGATTTAAAGAAAAGCCTCGCTAACGCGGGGCAGTTCAGCTATCGATTAGACAATTCAACCCCAATTCCGTGTTATGCGAAAGCAAAGTAACAGCGATTTGGTACTGAGCCGCCCTTCCGTCCGCGGTTTTACGATGGTTGAATTACTGGTGGTTGTGAGTGTGATTACGGTTCTCGGTCTTACCCTGTTACCCGCCCTTTCCCGCGTTCAGACCAAAGCCCGTGCTTCCAAATGCCTTAATAATCTTAAGCAGATCGGCACCGGCACCGCCATCTATCAGGCGGATATGAATGAGAAGCTGCCCTACGCTTATCTACATTTGCCGGACGATGCCGGTAATGCCGCGCATATCTGGACCTGGGATGACCTGCTCCACACTTACATGGGCGGACAATTGACGATGAATCAATTGGGTGGCGATGTCATTTCTGAGGCAGATGCCAGCATCGGCGTGCTGGTCTGCCCTTCGGATCGCGTCAAAGCTGCCTGGGCCAAACAGGCTGCCAAACGCAGTTACGCCATGCCCCGTCACCAGATGGCCGGAAGCCCGGCTTGGTCCACGATGACGGGCAAGCAGGCTTGGCCGCCTCATTCGGCCGATCGTACCGGCCTTTGTTTGAATTGGCAGGTCGATGGTGAAAGTCCGGACGGCAGCAATAGTTGGAACAAAGAGGATTCGTCCTCCACGGGCAATTCCCGGGAACACCCCAGC
>JBEHZA010000331.1:0-6002 GCA_048497895.1 Verrucomicrobiota bacterium | reverse complement strand
AAGCGAAAATTTAGAAGAAAGAATGTCTATTTTAAAGACAGAAAATCTGTCTGCCAATGCCAGCACAAAATCCGAACCGGATAATTATATTTACGCCCGCTCCCTCAGACGTAACCCCCAAAGTTAATAGCTTCAGCATACGACGCCAGATCGTTTATACCTTCGGGTTTCACAAATAATATAGCCTCTGACACCAACGAGTGTCACGTCTTTGCTGGGTGCAAATGATAAAGGGTGCGGCGTCAAAGCTGTTGCAGGCTATCTATATCACCCAAAATGCCTATAGACTCTTTAATAGCGGTCATTTAGCTTCACTTCACACATTACTCGATTAACCGCCGGAGTCTTTCGGCTTGGTTTAACAGGGTGTTTTCTTCGGGTTCAAATGAGGTGAGCAGGCTGTTTGGCCGCAATTCCAAAGTCGATCAGTTGCGAAATATTATCCGGATCGCGTTTCATCATCCGGAGTTATTCCGGAATTAAGGTTTCAGATCGATGACGGCCAACACGGGCGAAGCTAAATCGCCGACGGTTCATCAAGTAATTTCAAGGGGAGGGCTAACTTGGGCAGGGATATGGGGTGGCGAAGCTAATCGCTTTGGGCCGCAACTAATCTATTCATCGTGACCGCCTCCAGGGCGTCCAGGAGTAAACTGTAATCTTAAACCCGGGTTAAAATGAAAAATAATATTTCACGTCATTTGCAGTATCTCTATCGGCGGAACAGCAAGGCATTTACTCTCATCGAACTTCTCGTAGTCATCGCCATCATTGCCATTCTGGCCGCCATGCTCCTGCCAGCTCTCGCCAAGGCCAAACAGAAAGCCGTCTCCGCCTCCTGCATGAGTAATCTCAAGCAACTCGGGACGGCCGAACACATTTATCTGGGCGATCAAAACGATAAGATGACTTACGCCGTTCTACGGAATAACGGGGGCGCTTTTGATATGACGTGGGACGACTTGCTCGCCAGTTACCTCGGCGGCTCGGAACAGCCCAGCACCTTAATCAGCGGCACCCAGGGTAAAGCCAATCAACTCAAAGCCATTACCTGCCCGGCTGACAAAGTTGTCCGCGTCTTTGCCAATCCCGGCACCTCCACCCCGGTGCGCACCTATCGCAGCTACTCCATGCCCTCAAATCAAATGGGCAACTCGCCCGCCTACAGTCTCGGCACAGGGGCCACGGCCTGGCCGCCCAGTTCCCTCTGCCCCAGCGGCGTTGGCTTGAACTGGCATCAAACCACCACCGGTTCACCCGCCGGATGGAACTCCGCTGATAACTACGCCACTCTTTCGGCAACTGCGACAACCTGGCCTTATCAACAACAGGCTGTGCGCTCCACCATGATTCAAGCACAAGACAGCACCATCATGCTGACGGACAAAGTCAGCAACGGTGGCCACGACCAGTATGGCGGTAACGAAGCCAGTGCCGACGTCAATACCGCCAGCGCTCAATACAATGCGAATAACACCACCCTGCAACAGTATCATATCGCCGCCTTCAACTACCTGTTTGTCGATGGTCACGCGGAATACCTGCAGCCGACTAAAACACTGAACCCCACCAACGCTTTAGTAACTCTCCAAACCGGCATGTGGACCATCCGGGCCGGAGATTAGTTAGTCCCGTTTCCTGCCACCCAGCTCTAACTTATCGCCAATAAACATGACGAATCCGATGTGTTCTTCCGTTGTAAACAGCCTGAAGTCTCTACGCTCCACTGCCCCGTTAACCGCCTGTCTTTTGATCGGGCTCCTGCTGGGCGCAGGCTGCGGCAAATCGAGCGACTCCAGCAGTTCGCCGCCGCCAAAAGCACCGCCCAAATCGACCGCTGCCGACACACCCGCTCCCGCTACGGACTCCGCTCCACCGCCTCCGACTCCCTCAGCCCCGGGTGCCGTGGAGACTGCCGTGAGTAACCCAAGCGCGCCGGGTGACAAAGACGATCCCAAGCACATCGAACACGTCCTTCAACTGATGAATTCCCGTTTGGAAGGCTACTTTTATATCAATAAACACTTTCCCAAGAGCATAGATGACTTCAAAAACTGGCAAACGCCCAACTATTCCTACAAAGACCTCGATCCCTGGCCGGAACCGCCCACCGGTAAAAAGTGGAGCATGAAAACCGAGGGCATTGTTTCCGTGGAACCTCTGAAGTAATCGGATCCGGCAAACGCTGATTGACATAGAATCAACGAACATCATCCGCCGACAACCTCCATTTTCCCGGCCTGATTTTCGGCAGGATGGACAAAAGGAAACAGCCTTTTGCCCCGTTCCATTAGAATTCCCCGTTTTATCCCCCATGGCATTGGGCGTGCTTCTTCTTTGGTTATTCGTGGTACCGGATCGTTTGATTAACTAACCAGTTATTGCCATCGGGATTTTGCTATATGTCATTGGAATACGCGCTGGAACAATTTCCGCTCTCCGTCACGCTTAAAAAGGATGAGCCCTTCATCATCCGTCCTCTGCACAAACGGGACGCCGCCAAATTGCAAAAATTCTTTCTCGCCATCCCCGAAGAGGAACGGCTCTTCCTGAAAAAGCCGGTCACGGACCGTTCCCTGTTTCAGGAATGGTGCCGCGATTTGGATTACAATCGCGACCTCCCCTTGTTGATGCTGCGAAAAGATCAGATCGTGGGCGAAGTCACCTTGCACCAGCGCGGCGGCGGCTGGAAACGCCACATCGGCGCTATCACTACCCTGACGCATCCCGATTATCGCGGTCTGAGCGTCACCAAAACGCTCGTCGATGAAATGACCCTCGTAGCGCGTCATCTCGGTTTGAAGCGATTGGAAATTGAAATCACGGGCGAACGCAAAGTCGCCATTCGCGCCCTGGAACAATTGGGTTTCCGCCAGTTATTGAAGCTGCCCGATTACGTCATGGATATGAAACGGCAAACCCACGACTACGTCCTGCTGGGTCTCGAACTCGGCACTGACGAAGAATATACCTCCGCCGGGTAACACGGTGGGTCACGCCAACACCGGCGTCAGCACTTCGCCGTGCACGTCCGTCAGCCGCCGTTCAATGCCGTTGTGATAAAAGCTCAACCGGTCGTGTTCAATGCCCAGCAAGTGGAGAATGGTCGCGTGCAGATCATAAATGGTTGCAACATTCTCGACCGCCTTGTGGCCAAATTCATCCGTGGCGCCGTAACTGAATCCCTTTTTCACACCCGCACCCGCCATCCATACGGTGAAACCGTGCGGATTATGATCACGGCCATTTGCCCCCTTTTGGAAGACCGGCATCCGGCCAAATTCCGTTACCCACACTACCAGCGTGCTGTCCAACAACCCGCGCGCTTTCAGATCGGTTAAGAGGGCTGCACATGGCTGATCCAGAATCGGCGCGTGCACACTGTACTGCTTTTGCAGTGCTTTGTGGCCATCCCAATTCCCCACCCCTTCACCCATCGCGTACGAGCCGTTGAACAGTTGAACAAACCGCACCCCGCGTTCCACCAATCGCCGCGCCAGCAAACAATTTCTGGCAAAGCCAGCCTTTGTTTTATTGCTGTCATTGACTCCATAAAGGTCGAGCACGGACGGACTCTCTTTGGAAAAATTCCCTGCTTCCGCGGCGCTCAACTGCATTCGCGCCGCCAGTTCATAGCTGGCAATGCGCGCCCCTAATTCCGAATCTCCCGGATGTTGCGCCAGATTGCGGCTATTCATCACCTTCAGAAAATCGCGCGTGCCCGCTTCGGCGGACGAAGAAATTTCTTTTGGCGTTTCCAGATTCGGAATCGGCTTGTCCGCATTAAAAGGTGTGCCCTGAAAAGCCGCAGGCAGAAACGCGGAGTTCCAATGGTTCGGCCCCACTTGCGGCACTCCACGTGGATCGGGAATCGCGACGAACGCCGGCAAATCCTGATTCTCGGTGCCGAGCGCATATGTCACCCACGACCCCATGCTGGGAAAACCATCCAGCGTGAAGCCCGTGCTCATCTGGTTTTCCGCCGGGCCGTGCGTATTCGATTTCGCCGTCATCGAGTGAATGAAGCACATTTCATCCGCCATTTCGGCCAGATGCGGCAGCATTTCCGAAATCATTTTCCCGGATTGACCGCGCGGTTTGAAATCCCACAGCGGACGCGTCAGGTTGCCACTCTCTCCCTGAAACGTGACCATTTTTTCCGCGCCCGGCATCGGCTGGCCATCGCGCTTGAATAACTCCGGCTTGTAATCCCACGTTTCCAACTGGCTGCATGCGCCGGAACAAAAGATTACCACCACGTTCTTTGCGGCCGGCGCGAAATGCGGTTGGCGCGGCGCATACGGATTGGCCGGTGACCATTGCGGTCGAATCGGCTCCTTCGCCGCCGCCAGCAGCTTTTGCTCCGCCAGCAATGACAGCAACGCGATGCCGCTTAAGCCCGTTCCACCCAGGCGCAGAAAATTACGCCGATTCAACATCGCCCGGCCCGATCGTGAGAGCAGGAAATCGTTCATAACACAGTTTGCGTAATCTCGAGCTTCTTCAGCACTTCCGGAGGCGGCCCATCAAAACTGAGCAGCGGAGTATTCCCCTCGTATCCGAGCGCTTTCCAACCCGCTTCTGTGCCGTAATAAGCACTCGAGGCCAACGCCCGAAACTTCACAAAGAAATCCGCCGCTTTCTTAAACTCATTTTTGGCGTCCGCGGGCCAGCAGATGTCATCGCAAATCGCGTGATGTTGTTCTGCGGTGAGACTCGCGAAACTTTGTTTGAAACGCTTTTGCGCTTCATCTTCCAGCCATTGGATTCCAGGCAGCAAAGCCGCCCGATCCTTTTGCTGAAGTGGATACGGAGCACTGAGCCACTCATCGAGATAATCCGGCACCCGCACTTCACTGGCTGCCGGTCCCAGCTTATCCGCGGGCAAAATCACATCAGCCAGCGCGGTTATGGTTTTCTTTTGCTCCGGCGTCAGCGTCAGCGGCCAGAACGCGCCCGGCTGATAATAATTGGCAATATTTGGGTCCGTGCCGTAACCCTTGGTGGCTGGTGAAGCGGCCGCTCCTGAATTGATGGAAACAGCATCCGCCGCAAAGCCCGGCAACTGCATCGCCGTGGTCACCGTGGCAAACCACTTCAACACCGTGCGGCGAGAGAGTCGTGGCAGGACTGAATCCGTTTGCGATTCGTGAGTCGGAGAGGAGTTGTTCGTATTCATGATTCAACGCTCCGGTTAAAGGTTTCCTTTGCGCGCTTGTTCGATGATGTAATCCCCTGCGCGCCACGCCAGCGCCATGATGGTAAGGGTCGGATTTTTGTCCGCGTTGGAAGCAAATGGTGAACCATCACAGAGGAACAGGTTCTTCACATCCCAGGTTTGATTCCAGCCATTGCATACTGCTTTCTTCGCATCCGCGCCCATCAATGCTCCACCCACTTCGTGAATCACTTTGCCTCCGCCCTCAATGATTTCGAGCCCGGACTTGGGCTTGCGACTGCGCACGGTCCCGCCCATCGCCTCGATCATGGCCGTAATCGATTCATGCGCATGCAGAACCATGTTCAATTCCTGATCACTCCATTTCCAATGCCAGCGCAACACCGGAATGCCCCACTTGTCTTTCACTTCCGGATCAAGTTCCGCGAAACTGTTTTCGTTGGGAATCATTTCCCCACGGCAACCGTAACCGACAAAGGAGCCGTAATAACGCCGCGCCTCTTCCTTGAACTTGGTGCCGTACGCGCCGCGCGCCAGATAATCCGGCAACGGATTGCGCCCGCCCGGCATGGCGCGTGAGCCATTGAACTCGAGATGATAACCGCGAGAGAAATTCATTTTGCCGGCGTGCTGCTCCTGATAGAGCCACCACGGCACATAAAAATGCGGTCCGCCTGCGCCATCTTCATTATGCGGCGGCATATTTTCCAAAGCTGGAACCTGTCCGCCGACGCCGGTTCCCACCGAATCCATAATGTATTTACCCACCAACCCGCTACTATTCGCAAGACATTGCGGAAATCTTGCGCTATTGGAATTGAGC
>JBEHZA010000330.1:0-6004 GCA_048497895.1 Verrucomicrobiota bacterium | reverse complement strand
CTCTCGGAAAGGGATCCCTTTGCGCTCAACAGTAAAGATAAACCCTTCGACGAAATTCTTATCCATGCCCTCGACTTCCTTCGTGTGATGCCAGCGGTGAAACACGGGGCTGGCGATGACGGATTGCAAGGGGCCGTAAGTCCAATTGACGTTTGCATGAATCAGGACGGCGTAAAAAGTGAGAATGGGCGCGAGCGCCGTCAGCACGTAGGGATTGAACCCTAGAAAGATGAGCGGAAAAATCTGCGCCAGTTTGGAAACGAAATCATTCACCGGATGCAGGCGGACACTGCTGAGCCAGTCCAGTTCCTCAGAGCTGTGATGCACGGCATGAAACGGCCACCAGCGGCCCGTATGAAAAAGGCGGTGCGACCAATACCCGATAAAATCCACCAGGACGAACGTTTCCAGGCCCTGCAACCAGTAGGGCTGGCGGCTGAGCGGCCCGAAGCCGTGGTAGTCATGGCTCTTGAATTCTTCCAAAGTAATACCCAGCACCGCCGTGGCCAGCAGGACGGGGATAATGATGCCGATATTGGTCAGAGTTTTCGTCACCAGCGGAGTGAAAAACCAATACAGCGTGTCCGTAAAGAAGCCGCGCCGGAACAAGCGTTGTTCTTTAACTCCGCGTCCCAGCCGTTCAATCACGAAGAAGATTGCTGCCGAAACCAAAAAGCCAACGAACATGCCGGTTAAGTTTTTGTGGCCCATAAGCCAAGTGACGTTTCACCCCGGCAACGGTTACCAAAGGAATAAAAAAAGGAATAGCCGAACCCGCGGGAAGGGCTTAGGTTACGGCCTATTTTATGTCATCGACCTTGACGAATCCGCAGTTGCGCAAATTGAAGGCACTCGCCCAGCGCATGGAACCGACGCTCAAAGTGGGCAAGAACGGTTTAAGCGACGCTTTTGTGCAAAGCGTGAATGAAGCCCTGACGCGCCGCGAACTGGTGAAAATCAAATTTTCTGAATTCAAAGAGGAGAAGAAGGAATTATCTCCCCTGCTGGCGGAAAAGACAGGCAGCCAGCTCGTTATGCGCGTGGGGAATGTGGTGGTGCTCTACCGTCAGAACCCGGAAGCGGATAAACGTGTGGTGGAAATTTAAGCCTCTTTACGGACCACGTTTCGCTGACTAATTTTCTACCCATCTGCCGCCCGGTTCAATACCATACCGGGCGATTAATTTGAATCGAAGTTGAAGCCCATGACGACGCCGAATGCCGAGACTAACCCGACCACCGTGCCGGGAACTGAGAGTGCCGCGCCCAGCGATTTTATCCGGGAAATTGTGGCCGAAGATTTGCGCACGGGAAAACACCAGCAAATCGTGACGCGGTTTCCGCCAGAACCGAACGGTTACCTGCACATTGGTCACGCAAAGTCGATTTGCCTCAACTTTGGCATCGCGCGTGAGTTCGGCGGCACCTGCAACCTCCGCATGGATGATACGAACCCAGCCAAAGAAGAAGTCGAGTACGTGGATTCGATTCAGGAGGATGTGCGCTGGCTGATTGAAGGCTGGGCGGATGATAAGCTGGGCCTCAAGCCGAAAGGCAAAACACCGGACACGGTGGAAGTAAATGGCCAGCCGGATTTCCACTTGCCCGCCGTCAAGGGCAGTGAAGCAGCGAAAGCCGGCGCCCTGGAGCCGTTTTACGCGTCCGATTATTTTGAGCAGATTTACGCGTTTGCCGTGCAGTTGATCAAAAAGGGCAAAGCGTACGTGTGCGATCTCAGCCCGGCGGATACGGAGGCTTATCGCGGCGCACCTGATCGGCCCGGCAAAGACAGTCCGTTCCGCAACCGGTCCGTGGAGGAAAACCTCGACCTGTTCACGCGGATGAAGAACGGTGAATTTCCCGATGGCGCGCGCACGTTGCGTTCAAAAATTGACATGGCGTCGCCGAATATCTGGCTACGCGATCCCCTGCTCTATCGCATCCGCCACACGGAACATCACCACACGGGCAGCAAGTGGTGCATCTATCCGATGTATGATTTCGCGCATTGCCTGAGCGATTACATTGAGGGCATCACGCACAGTATTTGCACGCTGGAGTTCGAGGTGCATCGCCCGCTGTACGACTGGATTCTGGCGTCGCTGGAATTGCCGCGTCCGCTGCCGCATCAATACGAATTCGCGAAGCTCATTCCCACGTACATGATCGTTTCCAAGCGCAAACTCATTCAACTGGTGAACGAGAAAATCGTCACCGGCTGGGATGATCCGCGCCTGCCAACCATCAGCGGCATTCGCCGGCGCGGGATTCCGGCCAGTGCGCTGCGCCGCTTCGCCATTGGTGTGGGGGTCACGAAATTTATCAGCCTCACGGATATTGCTGTTTTTGAACATGCGATCCGCGAAGACTTGAACAAGCGCGCCTTGCGCCGGCTCGCCGTGCTGCGGCCAATCAAGGTCGTGCTGACGAATTATCCGGCGGATAAAGTGGAAGAACTCGACGCGGTGAATAATCCGGAAGACCCGCAGGCCGGGACGCGCAAGATTCCTTTCAGCCGTGAAATTTACATCGACCGCGACGACTTCATGGAAGTGGCGCCGCCAAAATATTTCCGGCTCCGTCCGGGCGGCGAAGTGCGTTTAAAATACGGCTACATCATCAAGTGCGAGAGCGTGGTGAAAGATGCGAACGGCAACCTCGTCGAACTGCATTGCACAGCGGATCTGGACAGCAAAACGGGCGGCCCTACCGCCGGACGCAAAGTTAAAGGCACTATTCACTGGGTTAGCGCCGCACATGCAGTGGAGGCGGAAGTGCGGTTATACGATCGTCTGTTCACCGAAGCCGAACCGGAAAAAGATGGCCGCGATTTCAAGACCGCGCTCAACCCGCGTTCCCTCGAAGTCATCACCGCGAAGTGTGAACCGAGCCTCAAAGACGCGCAGCCCGAACTGCGTTATCAATTTGAGCGCCTCGCTTACTTTACGCTCGATCAGGACAGCACACCGGAAAAACTGGTGCTGAACCGGACGATCACGCTGAAGGATACGTGGGTGAAAGAAGCGGGGAAGGCGTGAGGTAAATAAGCATTATGGCATATCCAAAGCAATACGAAGTCGAAGTTCCTCTGCTAAAGACAATCATGGAACTGGGGGGCTCCGGAAAGCCGAAAGATATCTACCCGCGCGTTTCTGTTCATTTCAAAAATCTTACCGTTGATGATTTAGTTGCAAAATTACCCAGCAGTCCATCTACGTTTAAGTGGCACAACCTAGTTCAATGGTCCAGACAAGCACTTGTGGACAAAGGTGAGCTGGACGGTGCTACCCGCGGTGTTTGGAAAATCACTCCTAAAGGGAAAGCGCGCTTGGAATCCATCCAGTCGCGTTTACCGCAGAACCAGGATTTGTTTAGTGCAGTCACACAAAATATCACACTCAAGGATTTGATTTACCAGAATGAAGCCGAAGTAAAAAATCGCATCGTCGGAGAACTGAAAACACTCAAACCAAATGAATTTGAGCAATTCTGCTCATCCTTTCTTCAATTGCTCGGTTATCAAGAACTCGAAGTGACAACTGGCGGGCCGGACGGAGGCATTGATGGTCACGGTAAATTCCGGCAAGGTGTTGTAACCATTCGTTCTGCATTTCAAGCCAAGCGTTGGAACCATAAACCCGTTGGGCGACCGGAGATCGACAAATTCAGGGGCGCGATTCAAGGTGATTTCGATCATGGGGTTTTTTTAACTACAGGTCGGTTTACAAAAGAAGCCGGAGAAGCCTCTATCAAAAAGGGGGCCATCACATTACTGCTTCTCGATGGTGAAGCGATCGCGGAGTCCATGATTAAATTTGGCATTGGAGTTTCTCGCCGCCCCATTCATCTTCTGGACATAGATCCAGAATTTTTCCGCTTCGAGATTTTGAACGGACTGTTGTAACAGTCGCATTCCATTGGGTCGGCTTTCGCGATTTCTTTAACCATTTTCACGCTAGCCCAAATTGCCTATTGAGCTTCGTGCGGACGGCCCTTAAAGTCAGTGCTTACTCTTTAAGAATTTTGAGCACAACTGGCTACATGTATAAACCGTTTCTACTTTGTTTGGTGATGGTGGGGCTATTTTCCGGCGGCTGTGGTGAGAAAGCAGACGAGCCGGTCGTGCCTAAACGGGTGCCGAAGAAAAAGGCCCCGGCTGATCCGCAGGCCGCCACTACGGATACCTCCAATGTACCACCACCGGCACCCGGCACACCCACCGCGTTACCAACTCCTGCAGTAACCGAAATTATGTCAGCTGAGGATACTGCGGCAGAACTTGAGGCTCTCAAAGTGAAAGTGAGTTCGTTTCAGGCAGAAATGCAGAGACGTCCAGCCAGTTTGGACGAATTAATGAAAAAGGGATTCCTCTCCCGAATTCCACCCGGGCCGGAAGGTAAAAAGTTCTGGTATGATCCAGTAAAGAACGATGTTTTGCTGGTAGCCCGCAAACCTGGCGAGTTGGATGCCGAACCTCCTACTCCTCAGGAATTGCAGGAAGCGGCCATCCAAACCGCGAAAGAAATCCGCATGAATCAACGTCGCGAGGCTGCCGGTGTGGCTGTTCAAACAGTCAAGGACGAAGGAGACAAAACTTTGGCAGCATTAAATTCTACGCTGAGCTCGTTTGAAGCAGAACTGCAGCGCCGGCCAACCAGTATCGCGGATTTGATCAAGACTGGTTTTCTGAGAGAATTACCTCCTTCTGCTGACGGCAAAAAATTCGCTTTTGACGCAAAGAAAAATCAGATTGTTGCCGTGGATCGCAAACCGGATGAAAAAGATCCGGAACCGCTTACCCCTGAAGAATACCAAGCTGCTGCCATCAAAACCGCGAAAGAAATTCACAACGTGGAAAAGCGCATGGCCGCCGGAATTCAAACTGTCAGTTCACCGGGCAGCGGTCAGCCAGTTAAAGAAGTCCTTGATGAAAACGGCCAAGCCTTGGCCGCCTTGAATTCCAGGCTCAGTTCATTTGAAGCGGAAATGCGCCGAAATCCCGTCTCCATTGCGGAACTCATCACTACCGGTTTTCTCCGCGAATTGCCACCATCACCGCCAGGCAAGAAATTTTCATTTGATCCCAAAAAAAATCAAATCGTCGTCGAAAATCGCAAGCCCGATGAGAAAGATCCTGAACCGTTGACTGCGGAAGAATTCCGAATTGCGGCTATTAAGACCGCCAAGGAAATTCATTTGGCAGAGAGGCGTGCCGCCTTGGGTGGTCAACCAGTCGAACCGGGCCAGCGCCCAAAAGAGGAATTAGACGAAAACGCCAAAGCCCTCGCCGCTTTGAATTCAACTTTAAGCTCATTCGAAGCCGAAATGCAGCGGCATCCAACGGACATAGCTGAATTGATCAAAACCGGTTTTCTGCGTCAGTTACCACCCTCGCCCGAAGGCAAAAAATATACGTACGATGCTGCTAAGAACCAGATTGCGATCACTGAACGAAAACCAGATGAGAAGGACCCCCAACCTCTGAGTGCGGCGGAATACCGTGAGGCGGCCATCAAAACCGCCAATGAAATCCAACGACGCTCCAATACGGGGTCAAAGAAGTAACGTTAAACTTAGCGTTTCACCTACCACCCAAAATGCCTATTGGTTACCCCCCCATCAGGCTGTATACTTGACCCCTTACGCATAAAAACATGAAGAACAATATTAATATTCGCTCCTTGGTTCAGCCGGGAAAAAAAGGCGCTTTTACCTTGATCGAACTGCTGGTCGTCATCGCCATCATCGCCATTCTGGCGGGCATGCTGTTGCCAGCCTTGAGCAAGGCAAAGCAAAAAGCACTCGCAACCAAGTGTCTGAACAATGAAAAGCAGATCGGCGTTTCCGCCGCGCTCTACATCGATGATAATGGTGGCAAAGTTCCTTATGCCCAGATCCGCACGGGGTCCGGTCTGGGAATGACCTGGGATGATTTAATGGATTCTTACCTGGGAGGTTTCCGCAGCGCTTCTCAGTTGAATGCGTCCACAACCCAGTCGTTGGT
>JBEHZA010000329.1:0-6010 GCA_048497895.1 Verrucomicrobiota bacterium | reverse complement strand
GGGCTTCGCCATGCAATACCAAAGACCGGCGGCCAACGCGGCAATCGTAGCGACGAAACCGAACGGGCCGCCACAGTAGATGCCGCTTTCGAGCCAAGGGAGATCGGGATGGGCTGGATGCGCGAGGAAGCAATCGGCGAGGTAAAAAAGCAGTGCCAGAATGAAAAAAGGCCAAGGGGATCGACGGAGCCGCCAGCGGCTACTCACGAGCAGCTTGCGCCATTGAGGAGAGTTGGTGCTAGGTTTCATGGGAAAACAGCAGGATTCACACAAAGTTTACCTCTTCCGGGAGAAATTCAGGATGTTGCGCCCGAAAACGCTTTCCGGCTGCCATGTCATTCGCGATCAACGACGCGCATAAAATCAACGCAAGCGTCCCGAAAACGCGATAGCGAACAGGACCACAAACGACCGGGGCCAAAGCGATGATCGCCAGGACTGCGTACCAGGGCCAAAAGTCTCCAGGAATGGATAATACGAATCCCGAAAGGATTAGTAATACAACAAACACGATCAGAGAAATTTTGGAGATCTGGACTGTCATAAGCGGTCTAGTTCCCCAAGACTGAGGAAGCTTTGCGCCTTCGAAGTCGTCGCTGTGGGTTGGCCGATTTAGTTTTCATTTAAACTTTCTTTCGTCGCCAAGCAGTTCTGATACAGCGGAGGTGAAGATGGCAAACTGCTTTCCGCGAGGGAAGGCGTTCGCGCCTTGCGATTCTACCGTGCGCTCATCCCACTGGATGGAAACGTGCCAGACGGTGCCATCCGCGATGCCCTTGCGCTCGTATTTGCTCTTCCATTTCCAAACGTTGGCCTCATCCAAATGCCTTTTGAAGGCCAACCAGCGTTCCGGCGGAATTGCAATGGTTTCGGTTTTGGTTTTAGCTGCTTCGCCGATAGAATTGGTTATGGGGTTGTACGAATATCGAACGGAAGCTTTTCCTTCCTCCAAAACCACCCAGTATGAGGGTCCCAGAAATCCGCCGATGCTTAAAGAAAGTTTTGCGGGCTGATCCGCGGCGGTGACGGAAGTGGTCGCATAGAGTAATACGGCAAGGATGGCGGGGTAGAGTTTCATCGAGACTGTCTCCCAGCCGAATTGAGAACCTGTATTTGATTGGGTGATCCGGCTCCTGTCATGGAGTTAAAAATAGCCTTCTTCGAGGGTTGAGGCAAGCGGTGAGCAAAGGGGCTGTACAACCCGCTTTGGGGTTGTGAGGTTTAGGGGACGTCATCTCGGGTAAGGCTCTCCGGAACCGGTGTGGCGAGCCAACCCGGATCTAATTCATACCATCCTTTCAGGATTGGGATGTGGGACAGATTGGGGGCGAATCAGGTGCGGGCAAAAATGTGGAGGAATTTCCCACGGTGGGAAATACAAAGGGACGTTGGCGTGATTTAATGTCTGAAGCGCCGAAAAGCCAACCCGGCGGGGCTTCGGTGCGTACGGAGGATGGAAAATGACGAATTACCGAATGACTAAATCCGAAAGAATGACAAAGCACGAATTGGCCACAAATGAACGCAGAGAACACAAAGAACGCAAACCACGGATACACACAGATAAACACGGATGGGAGGGAACCCACCCCTAGCCCCTAACCGGATGAGGGCGCCAAAGCAGAAATGGACGCGGTTGGAGCTTTTGTCCGGGATATTCCGGCTTATTCCGGGATAATCCAGATGCGGAAGGAGGGAAAATGACGAAATCCGAAAGAATGACCGTGGCGAAGGACGAAGGAGCGGTTGGCACTGAGGCAGGCGGGACGCCTGCGGTACGGCAGCCAGGATGGCTGCGCTACGTGAATGTCCGGGGTATTCCGGGCTATTCCGGGATAAATAAATGCGGATTTCGGAATGCGGAGTGTGGAATGGCTAAGGTACAGTCAGAATAGAGGCGGCCGGTGAACGGGTGAACAAAAGGAGCTAAAATGAGCGGCTGGAGGTTGAAGGGCGGAAATGCCAATGCCTTGACGCAATTCGGGGAATTGTAGTTATATCTGGGGCTCAGTCTGAATTTTGGTTGTTTGGATATGCCTACATACGAATACGCTTGCGAGAAGTGCAAAAAGAGCTTCGAGGCCGTTCAGCCGATGGCGGCGGATGCCCTGACGGTTTGCCCGAAAGATAAGTGCTGCCTCAAAAAATGGGGCAAGGGCAAGGTGAAGAGAATGATTGGCGCCGGGGCCGGTCTAATTTTCAAGGGCAGCGGCTTTTACATTACCGATTACCGGAGCGAAGGTTATAAGGCGGACGCGAAAAAGGATTCCTCCGCCAGCAGCAGCGCCCCGGCCAGCGAGAGTAAAGCCAAGACGGAAAGCAAAGCGGCGGCGCATAAGCCGGAGCCGAAAAAGAGTTCCGAAAGCAAGAGTGCCAGCAGCAAACCGAAGTCGAGCTGATCTCAGCGCGATCCCGGAGCGGCGGAACCTTGCCAGCCCAATGAAATGAAAAGGTTGCTCCTGATTTTAAGCCTGATGTTCGCAGCCTGCGTTGCGAAGGCGGCTTTGCCGGAGAATCTGGTCACGATCCGGAGCAGTTCGGAGCAGTTCTCCATCACGGGCTTTCGTCCCGGGCCGCCGAGTCCGGCTTTGGCGTCGGTAAATTCCTACACGAATCTGGTGCGGCTGAATGCCGCGGAGCTGGCGTTTACGTGTGAGAATATCAAGCGGATCGTGCTGCATGAACTGGGGGTGCAGGATCGCTGGAAGGGGCGGATTCAGGTGGTGCAACACGCCAACATGAATCCGAACGATGAGATTGTGGTGGCTTCGATTTTATTTTCCGATGGCTGGGGGTATCAGGTGCATTTACCGGATCTGGTGGAACGTGAAAAGCTGGTGCGCGCCATCGTGCAGGCGTTGCTTCAGGAAATCGCGAATCGATTCTCGCCGGAACGTTCACTGGAACTGCCTTTGTGGTTGAAGGAGGGAATGACGATGGGGGTGGTTCAGGCGGGAGGGCCGGATTTGATTTCACGCGCACAACCGATGGAGCGAGTGATTTCACAGCAGTTCTGGGTAGTGGACAGTTCTACGCGCACGCAGCTTAAAACGAGTCCATTGAGCCAGGCGCGGGTGTGGTTGCAGGCGCATCCGGCGGTTTCATTTTCGGATTTGAGCATACCGGTCGATGCGATGGATGCGGCGACGTGGAAGAATTACCAGGTATCGGCGCAGGTGTTTGTGGCGGAATTACTGAAGCTGGAGGGTGGCCGGGCGTGCATGCAGGCAATGTTCGGCAAGCTGCCGGATTATTTGAATCCGCAGTTGGCTTTTCTGGAGGCATTTGGCGGACATTTCAAAAGCGCATTGGGGGTGGAGAAATGGTGGTCGGTGGCGTTGAGCAACTTTATTGCCCGGGATGATCATGCGAAATGGCCGGGAGCGACAAGTCTGGAACGGCTGGACGATATTCTGCGGGCAGCGGTGGAGGTGCGCACAGTAACGAATGCGTTGCCGGCGAATCAGGAGATGAATTTGCAAACGTTGATTCAACAGGTGGATTTCGCGCATCAACGGACGGTATTAAAGAATGCGATCGCGCAGTTGCAGGTGCTGGAATGGAGTGTGCCGCCGGACATGCTGCGATTGATTTACGATTACCACAAGACGTTGCTGAACTATCTCCAGAAACGGGAACAGGCGGCGAACGGCGGGAACAGCCGGGATGCGGCGAGTGTGACCTTCAAACCGCTGGTCCGCGAGACGGTGGCGCAACTGGATTTGCTGGATGTGTTGCGGCAGGATTTCAAGAAGTATGGATTGAAGACCCCGGAGAACGCTCAAACCCCATAAACGGCGCGTCAATCGATTGCAGCCTGTCACTTGACAGACGAGAGAGTGAATTTATAGTTGGCAAATAATGTTGAGTGATACTTCAGATGGCGCCGACGGGGGCTCCTCTTCAAAGGACAAATTGAACTCACTGAAAGAATTTCGTTCCGCAGGCCGTGGCTTTTGGTCGCAAATACCTGATAACCAATGGAATGACTGGCGTTGGCAGCTCAAGAACCGGATTACCAGCGTCGAGCAGCTTCAGCGGTTGATGCCCACTTTAACCCCGGAGGAATACGCCGGGTGCAAGCTGGCCAACACGAAGCTGGCCATGGCCATTACGCCCTATTACTTCAACCTGATTGATCCCGCGGATGAGAACTGTCCGGTGCGCAGACAGGTGATACCGCGTTTGGAAGAGACGCTCACGGCTCCCTGGGAAATGAGCGACCCTTGCGGTGAGGATAGCCATTCGCCGGTGCCGGGTTTGGTGCATCGTTATCCGGACCGGGTGTTGTTCCTGGTGACGGATCGATGCGCGGCGTATTGCCGTTATTGCACGCGTTCGCGGCTGGTGAGCAATGCCACGGGCTATGATTTCCACCCGGAGTACGACAAACAAATCGAATATATCCGCAATCATCCGGAAGTGCGGGACGTGCTTTTGAGCGGCGGCGATCCCCTGCTCCTGAGCGATGAAAAACTGGAGAATTTATTGAGCCGGTTGCGGGCAATTCCGCATGTAGAATTCTTGCGGATCGGAACACGCATCCCGGTCTTCCTGCCGCAACGGATCACGCCGGAATTGTGCGCGATGTTGAAACAATATCATCCGCTTTTCATGAGCATTCACTCGAATCATCCGCGTGAATTGACCACGGAAGTGCGCGAGGGATTGGGGCGGCTGGCGGATGCGGGCATTCCGTTGGGCAATCAATCGGTGCTGCTCAAGCATGTGAATGACGAGGTCGGCATCATGAAAACGCACGTGCAAAAGCTGCTGATGTGCCGGGTGAAGCCTTACTATATTTATCAGTGCGATTTGATTTCCGGCTCGGCGCACTTGCGGACGAGTGTACGGAAGGGCTTGGAAATCATGGAAGGTTTGCGCGGGCACACGAGTGGTTACGCGGTGCCGCAATATGTGATCGATGCGCCGGGTGGCGGCGGCAAAGTGCCGGTGAATCCTGACTACGTGCTTAGCCGCAATGCGGACCGGGTGGTGATACGCAATTTTGAAGGGCGCATCTTTGAATATCCCGAAGCCGCTGATGGCACGCCGCTGGTGAGGCCACCACGGAAAATCGAAGAACCAGAGCTGGTGTAAACGCGCGGAGTGCGTCCATCGATCATTCGCTTCATGCCGCGCGAAACCAACCAGGCGAAAGCCGAGCGAGTGCAAAAGATCGTCGCCGGCCTGCAAAAAGCGTATCCCGACGCGCACTGTGAATTGAATTATCGCAATCCGCTGGAGTTGCTCATTGCCACCATCCTCTCGGCGCAATGCACGGATAAGCAGGTCAACATTGTTACTGCCGAACTCTTCAAAAAATATCGCACGGCGAAGGATTATGCGGAGGCTGATCCGGTGGAATTCAGCAACGATATCCGGCGAATTGGGCTTTATCGCAACAAAGCAAAAAATATTCAATCAGCCTGCCGCGCATTGATGGAACAACACGGCGGTCAGGTGCCGCAAACGATGGAGGAACTTTTCGCCCTCGATGGCGTTGGGCGTAAAACGGCGAATGTCGTGCTGGGAAATGCATTTAACATTAATGTGGGCGTAGTAGTGGATACACACGTGGCGCGGTTATCGAACCGCCTGGGAATAACCAGCGAATCTACACCGGAGAAAATCGAACAGGCTCTGATGAAATTAATCCCGCAACCGCAATGGACGCTATTCAGCCACTGGCTGATCTGGCACGGGCGGCGGCGCTGCTTTGCCCGCAACCCGGATTGCGAAAACTGCGAAATCAGGTTATTGTGTCCTGCCGCAGGCCAATGTGCCTGAAAGTTACGGATGGTGGTAATACATACGTTTATTCGACCTCTTTCTACCAATCAACCCCATGGCCTCCAGCCTTGAATCCTGGCTTCTGCTGAGTTCCGGTCCCGGCGCACCGGACTGGAATATGGCGCTCGACGAAGCGTTACTGGAAGCGGCGGCGCGATTGGAAAAACCGGTGCTGCGATTCTACGGCTGGCTCGGCGCGCCCGCTACGTTCGGATAT
>JBEHZA010000328.1:0-6012 GCA_048497895.1 Verrucomicrobiota bacterium | reverse complement strand
CCGGCGGTCGCTGCGCACGGTGAGCGTCGGCGCTGTCATTCAGCAGCGGCTGAACCGCTTGAACCAGACCACCCCACCCTACCAGAAATAGGATTGCGAATAATTTTTTCATACCGGGTAGCAAAAGCTTTAGTTATCGGACGCGGTGAGGTGCCGACTCATGGAACGGGTCTTCAGGCAGGGACTTGAGACTGCCGCCATCGCCCGGGTTGCCGAGTTAAGCGATGGGCTACTCTCAGGCCGCATGACCGGAATCAAGCCAGCAGTTCTTTGACGACCTGGCCATCCTTCACAATCGCCTGCGGACGTCCGCCCGGTGACATGAGGTGCTTGTTCGGGTCGATGCCGATCTGATTGTAAACCGTGGCGGCCAGATTCTCGACCGTCAGCGGGTTTTCATCCGGCTCACTGCCCGTCGCATCGGAAGTTCCATGGACGTAACCGCGTTTAATTCCCCCGCCCGCCAGCGCAATACTGAATACTTTTGGCCAGTGATCGCGTCCCGCAGTCTTGTTGATCATCGGCGTGCGGCCGAATTCTGTAGTCACCATCACCAGCGTGGAATCCAACATCCCCCGTTGATCCAGGTCATTGATCAACGCTGCAAAGGCTTGATCGAAATTCGGCATCTGCGAGTTGTTCGCATTGCGGATGTTGTCATGATGATCCCAACTGCCGTAACTCAACGACACGAAACGCACGCCCGCTTCCACCAGACGACGGCCCAGCAGCATGCGTTGGCCAGCGGCGTTGCGACCGTATTCATCACGCAACTTGGCGTTTTCCGCATCCAGCGAGAAAGCCGCGCGCGCTTTTTCCGAACTGATCATCGCGTACGCCCGTTGATAAAATGAATCCATGCCTTCCAACACGTCCGATTTTTCCAATGCGCTGAAATGCGCATCGACTACTGAACGCATGTCGCGGCGTTCCGTGAAACGCTTGTCATCAACCCCTTGCGGCAGCATCAGATCGCGCACCTTGAAATTGCCGTTCGCCGGATCAGCGCCCAGGCTGAAGGGACCGTAAGCCGCCCCTAAATAACCGGTACCCGCATACGGTGTCGCCAGATTCGGGATGCACACATACGGAGGCAAATTCTCGCGCGGCCCTAATTCATGGGAAACCACACTGCCAAAACTGGGATACTGCAATGCCGGGCTGGGACGATAGCCCGTGAACATATTGTGCGTGCCCCGTTCGTGCGCCGCTTCACCGTGCGTCATGGAACGCACGACCGAAATTTTATCCGCTACCTGCGCCACCTTCTTTAAGTTTTCTGAAAATTGAACCCCATCCAGCTTGGTCTTCACGGCGTCCATCGGCCCGCGATATTCGATCGGCGCGTACACCTTCGGGTCAAAGGACTCTTGCGCCGACATGCCACCAGGCAGGTAAATGTTGATCACGGACTTCGCCGCGCCCGCTTTGCCCACCAGACTGGCGGCGCCGCCTTCCGTTTCAGCCCGCAACACATTGGGCAGGCTCATGCCGATGCTGCCCAACAAACCAACAAAGAGAAATTCACGGCGACTGGGTTGCCAGGCGTGTTCCGGACTATTGCACCAGGTGGCTCGAAACGTATTGCTCATACTTTTTTTGCGGGTTATTGCGGCTATGAAAGCCGCTTTTTGCGTCTCTGGCAATGGGGTTTTTCCGGCCAGCCGAAACTCCATCACCTTATTTTTCAGCTCAGATTCATCTTCCTAAATCCAAGCCGCTTACAGTTAAGCCCCTTTTACCGAAACAAATTTAAAAATGGCTCACCTATCAGTGACGAGCCAACCGCCAGGTTATTCAAAAAATATTTATTAAGAATTTGAACATTTATGGTGATTTTAAAGTTCAAGGATGGCTCCTCTGGCAAACATGGGGATTTAACTCCGCTTGGTGGAGGAAATGCCCCCGTCCATCGCCTATTCCCACGACTCCCATTCGACCTGATTTATCCCCACTCGCATTATGACATAAGCTATTGCTACACAAATAATTTCGACCAACATAAACCACTTAAACCAGCCGAAATTCCAGGCCACCATGGCCAACCCGGACAGCGCAAGGGAACCAAGCATAATTCCGAACATTACCAATCCGCGCCGGGTCGATTTGACTTCCTCGGTCGGCATGGATAACGGCACTGCCTTGCCGCTCAGACATGGGATCAGGGAATAAAGCGGCAATACCAAAATCCCCGGTAACGCCAGCCACAATTCCTCGCCCACTCCTTTCAGCAGGATCGTTAGCGCCAAAAAGAAGATAAAGGCCGGCATCGTCAGGAACAACAGCACCGCCCGCCGGACTCCGTGCGACAAGTGCGCCGGTCCCGTCATCGGTGCCACCCGGAAAATATCCGCCGCCTGCCAGTGTTGCGAATATCTCAATAAATCCATCGCCAGCAAGGGGATCAGCCCCAGATAACCTGCCGTAAATGCAACTCCAAACCCACCCGAAAAAGGGGAATTCCGCTGTTGCAACAGCATCACCAACGGCATGACCAGCATGGGCGCGATACCCGGATAAATCCGCAGCTTCGTATCCCGGTCCCGCACCAGGTAGGCTGCGATCAGCAGAAAGGACGCCCGCTCGACCGAATTCCGCAGCCACCAGCTCAACGGTGGCAGATGCACCAGTCGATCCAGCCAGCGCCGTTGAGTCCGTTTTTGCGGTCGCATCGGGGCTGCTTCGTTTAAAGTTTGCAACCCCGTCTCGTAATCCCGCACCAGCTTTCCGAACGCCAGCCAAAGCACTACTGCCGTAATGGTTACCCCCAACCCCGCCAATTCCCACGAACTCGCGCTCCCGCGTCCCGCCAGCGCGTCATCAAAACCCGCAAACCACGCCGGTGGCAATAAACCGATCCACCAGGAGGAATCCACATGGGCCGTCAATCCCCGCCCGGATGGGACGAACAGACGCGGCACGATTTGTCCCGCTCCCACTGCCGCGACTGCCACAAAAACCTGCGCCGTCGTCATCAGGCCATCCAGCTTTTCCCGACCGAACCAGCGCAAACAAAGCTGATACACCACCACCACCGACCCCGTGCAAAACAACGCCTGCAACACTGTGGACACCAGATGCGCCACCACATACACCCAGCCACCGCGCGTCCCCCAGCCCCCAACAATGAAACCCGCCAGATTGAATGCGCCCGCCAGCCAGAGGGAGACCTGCACGATCACACTGATCTTGGCCCATAACAACGCCCGCGAGGGAATCGGCCGGTGCATTAGAATATCGGCTTCCTCCTTATTAAACAGCACTTCACCAGCGGAACTCGCCACAAACATCCCCAGAAAAACAAACGTCATCCCGTGCAAATACAGCGAGAGAGAAAAGACCGGCTGATGGATAAAACCCAACGAAACCATGAACCCGATGAGAGCGTACATCACCAGCGCAAGTCCCAGCCGGGAAGCAATCGACTTCGGCGCCCCCTGTTTTTGCAAGCCACGCGCACTCCGCCCTCGCAGGAACAACGTGAGATACAGCTTCCGCAATACCTGCTCCGTGGAAGGCAGCGGCGTCGGCAATGGCGGCGGCATTTCTGAACCTGCGTTCATGACCGGAAAGTCTTCGCAAAATCCTCCGCGCGCCGTTCCAATTCCTGGCCGCCCGTCAACTGCGTAAACAATTTCTCCAACGTCCCCGAATTGTGCGCCGCCACCAGTTCCTCCGGCTTGCCATCCAGCAACAGCCGCCCCTTATCAATAATGATCACCCGATGGCACACCCGCTCCACCACATCCAGAATGTGCGAGCTGTAAACAATCACTTTGCCCTCCTGTGCCAGCGTTTGAATCAACGCCTTGAACCCCACCGCCGCATTCGCATCCAACCCATCCAGCGGCTCATCGAAAAACACCACCGGGGGATTATGCAACAGCGCCGCCGTGATCACCACCTTGCGCCGCATTCCCTTCGAATAGGCCCCCAGCAACTTATCCGTCAGCGTGTCGAAACTCAGGTCAAAGAATGCGATAAACTGCCGGATGCGCTCCAGCGCCGCCGCTTCGGGAATTGCATACAACGCTGCCACCATCTGCAAATATTCCAGCCCCGTCAGCGATTCAAACACGGCCCCCGATTCCGGCACAAATCCCACCCGTTTTTTCAACTCCAACGGCTCCGTAGCTAAATCAAACCCACAGATGCTTGCCGATCCACTCGTCGGCTGAATCATCCCCGTCAACATCTTCAACGTCGTGGACTTCCCCGCTCCGTTCGGCCCCAAAAAACCCACAATCTGACCGGCGGGAATTTCAAACGAAAGTTTGTCCACGGCCACCTGCGACCCAAAACACTTGGTAAGCTGCCTCGCGGAAATCATATTTTCTGCCCCCTCTTATCCCTTAATCGGCCTCCCTTGACCATGAGAAACGCAATCAGAAATTGTAATCCAGGCTTCGTTCGTAAAACCTCTTTCAATATCTGGCCATTTACCCCTTCGGATTTATTTGGCAGTTCGTCATTCGGTAATTCGTCATTTTCCATCTCCCTTGCATTAAATCACAACCTTTTGCCCTTTGTATTTCCCACGGTGGGAAATTGGTGCCCGTTTTGAGATGATTTGAAACATTCACTCAATTTTTGCCCGGCACAGAAAAGCATTTTAGAAGTTACCAGATGGACCTGACTTGTCCGCGGATGCGCGTCCAAGCGAACATCGTATTCTTCAACTCAAATAATAGCTTCCATTTTGGATACAAGCTCTTCCCAACGCGCGATTAAAAGGTCCGTATACGCAGTCCCAGTAATCTGGTAGGCTCCCAAAGCATATCCGTCATTAACTTCCACTAGTGCTGTTCGACCCGATTTTAGCACTCCAAAATCGATGCCATAAGCTGCCGGCGCGTCACCGGAAATACGAAATACTCTTACCGCTTCCCGGACGAAATCCAGATCCAGTGGAACTTTTGAATCACCTGCATACCGGTCAACACTTACAATCTGCGCACCAATTACATAAATGCGATACTCAGAAACCCACTCGACTAGCTGAGAACACCAAACTTCCTGCCCGCGACTTGCGCTACCTATTTCCCGAAAATCCTCCCATGAAGCAAATGCTCGACCGGTGAAGCTCTTCTGCCGTTTTGCAGGCTTCACAAATACCGGTCTCCTCGTACCGTCCGCAATCTCACGCTCAATGTCACCTAAGGTAGAAGTCCAGATTTGGCGAAGTATAAACGGCCAAAGACACTTCGGATAATCAAACGGTGCTGGCACCTCAATCTTCAATTGACGCATCGCTCCTTGCATTGCATCCATATCACCCGCGATAAATGTGTCCGCTGAAAGCGGGAGTTGTCGCCGTTGAATCCGCTTGGCTGTGTAAAGAATTACTGGAATGCCTCGCCGTTCAAACTCCTCACGTAACAACTGCTCTTCGTGCCGAAGTTTTCCATTCCCTGATTCTTCCAGAAAGGCGCTGTTAAACATCTTAAAGTAACCTCAAAATTTCACCCTTCTCATCTTCCCGGCTCAATCTTTCTTCGCATTGAATCCAGGGCGCGATCTTCGTAGTGGTTCCGCACCACCAACAGACTGAGGGAAGCCGCCATGACCGCTATGATAGCCGGTGAAAGTTTACCAAAACTCCACAGGTCGGGAACCACCTCCAAAAGACATAGAGAAACCGGGATCGACAAAAAGACCCACAAATAAGCCCATCGCCCCCACTCGCCGGTGCCATACAGCGTCATCAATGTTCCTGCCAACGCCAGCGGGAATGAAAGGAAAGGGCTGAGCAGGTTCGGTTCGTGCCCCGAAACCCACAAACTAAATGCGAATGTAAACCCTAACATCAAACCGAAACCACCGACCCCAAAGACAATAAAACGAGTTGCGATCCACAATTTTCTAACGAGGCCTTGAATTAATAATTGTGTGCCGTTCATGCGCCGCCTTACATCTCAAACCTGTCCCTTGCCCGCTCCCCTGTCAACCACCTCATCCGGGAGCGGGAAATGGCGTCGAGATGATGATCCCGAATCAGTCGCACCTATTGAA